>JBLHWZ010000128.1:0-14104 GCA_047629415.1 Bradymonadia bacterium
ATCGAGGTGGTGGGGCTTCCGTCCGAATCGGGTGTACTTGCGGCTAGATCTCCGGTTCCTGCCACGCTGAAGAGCGCGGGCCGTCGGATAGCTGGTTGGTTATCGCCATCTGCAGAACGTGTGAGTTTCACACCGGACCCGTCGAGGGATCGCGTAGAGCTTGGTGTGCGAGCGACTTTCTTGGGAGAATTCGTGCGTTCGTCGGCCTGTTGGGAGTTGAGGTGCAGTGCAGATGGAGTCGCGACTGGGCCTGGTGTTCGAGGGTCAGGGAAGTGGGTTCACGCCGGAGGTCGCGTCGGTTTGAGTCTTGAGTTGGGCGCCTTAGGGCGCATCTCGACTGCCGCTGCCGAGGCGGAGTCTGCATCGACCTTGGAGACGGGGACCTTGAACGTTCGAGCCGAGGACATTCTCGAGTCGGGCCCAATTGGGACTGTGATCTTGGGGCGAAAACGATGAGTGAACGCGCAGTAACAGACGCCGAGATTGAGGGATGCCGGACGCTTGTGTTCTCGATCGCAAACCGTCTTCGCGCGAAGATGAAGCTTCGCGTCGAAGTGGACGACCTCGCGCAGGCGGGCATGGTGGGTTTGATGGAAGCCGCGCACCGCTTTGATCCCGCCTCAGGAGTCGCCTTCACCACTTACGCGTACACCCGAATACGTGGTTCGATCGTGGATTCGTTGAGCGGGTTGACTGGTATTCGGCGTTCGCAGGCTCGTCAGCTCGCACGTTTGAAGTCGGCGAATGATTTCGTGGAGTCACTTGAGTTTGCGGACTCCACCCAACCGCCAGAGGAGTTTGTTTCGCGCGCCGTGTCGGGCGCGATGTTCGCAGCCGACTTCGGTGAGCTAACGGAGAATGTTGCAGCCGAAGGTTTAGACGAGAACGACACGAATCCCCTCCGGGTCAGTGCAGAGCACTCGTTGGGCCGGAGCCAATTGCGAGCCTTGATGCTGAAGAGTCTGGAGGATCTGCCCGATGATGAGGCGGCGCTCCTCCGAGGGCACTATCTGGATGGTATTTCACTCAGGGAGTTGGCCGACCGAAAAGGGATCAGTCGTTCGTGGGCGTCTCGTGTGCATACGAGAGCGCTAAGAAACGCGCAGGCTGTGCTGAAGAAACGTTACAAGATCTCAGCAGCGGACCTTTTTGACGCACCAAGGCGATGACCGCTTCGAACATGAAGTTCAGACGGCGGAACTGTCCGCCCCGCACCCGAGGTTCAGTTGATGGAAGTCGAGCGTCCGAAATACCAAGTTACTACGATGCGCGTGCCGAGTCGTTCGGGCGAGTCGCAGCGATTCTCCGATTCATTGCAAGGTGCAGAGCTGCCTCCGGAGCGTGGGATTGGGAGTGTCGCCTCTCGCCACATCGAAACAATCCTGGTCGAAGAGACGGCGCTGGACGAGGCGATGTCGCGGAGCCTCAGGGGGGAGACTATGGATCAGCGAGAGATGCTGGAACTCCAGGCCACTGTGTACTCATACAGTCAGCGCGTGGACGTCGCGACGCGGGTAATCGATCGTGGAGCAGCAGCGCTGAAGCAGCTGCTAAATACTCAGCTCTAACCATTCGGCTGACGGCAGTCCTCCTCACGCTGCACTTGGTCGGGTGCACGGAACAGATTCAAGATGATCTGAACGAACGCTCAGCCAACGAGATCGTAGCAGTGCTTGCGTTGGAGAGCGTTGTGGCCCGGAAGGTGTCGAGCGGAGAGGCGTGGGCAATTGAAGTGGCTGCGAGCCAAGTCTCTCGCGGTTTGGCCGTGCTCACTGAGCGGGGCTTACCTCGTCGCCAGACTAGCTATGACGTTCTGATCGAGGCGTCTGGCGGTTTGGTCCCGTCGGCAGATGAGGAACGGCGGAGATCGACGGCACTCGCGGAGGTGGGACTTGAGGAAACACTCCTTGCTCTCGAGGGCGTCTATGACGCACACGTTCACGCGGTGATTCCTCAGAGCGAGGCTCGCGGACTTAGCCGGGATGCGCCGCGTACCCCTCGCGTATCGGTCGTTCTGATCGAACGTTCGACACGTCCTGCCCCTCCAGATGAGGCGATTGTGGCTATCGTCATGGGAGCGGTGGATGGCATTACCCCGGAGACGATCGCGATCGTCAGAAGCATGATCAGTCTCCCGGATGCACCGGAAGCGGAGCTTGAGGTTGTCGGCCCGTTCGTGGTCGCGTCAGAGTCCGCCGGCTTGCTCAAGTTGAGTCTGCTGGGCCTGTCAGCGCTTGGAATGGCGCTCGCGTCAGCGTTGATCGTCTCTGCCGTCCGGAGAGGCTAAGTGGTTCCATTCCTGAGCGTCCGCCGCGAGTCTGAGCCGAGGTCGTGGACGGTGCTCGGTTCGGCATACGCAGCTAGGTGGGCACATGGAATCGGTGACGTTCCCCGAGCCATCGAGGCCGTCGACCCCGAAGAATCGCGCGCCATTGCTCAACAGTACGGCCGGATCCCAGCCGAACACGTGGATGCGGTGGACGGAACGTACGGAGGGGTCCTTTGGCGTGCGGTTCGGGATGACAGAGCTTTCGAACGGCTCTTTTCATCGCTCTTCGGCGTGGCCCTTTTCGGCATCGAGCGGAGCGGTCGGCGGCGAGCCCTGAATATGCTTCCATCGGGCTTCTCGGCGCTAGTGCTCCGAGAGTTTGAAGTGCTCAGAGCTCGTCAGGTTCGTCCGCAGGTCGAACCGACCACGCTCTTTCATCTCCCGGAGCGGAAGGAGTTTAGGTCCGCGATTGGATTTGTTGTCGCTGGGACTCTGGGCTCGGCCTACGCTGAAGAAACGGCGACGCTCTGTGGCGGTTGGGACGCCTGGGAGATTCCGCCGCTGCGTGCGCCGTCGCATGGCCCGCTCGTGTCTGATTGGTTGACGCTCTTTGAGGAGAACAATGACTGAACATGAGAAGGCGTCTGGTGTTTGGAGTCTCGTTGATGCGAGCGATAGCGAGTCTTGGGCACTCTGCTCAGGGGCTAACTGGGTTTCACAGGCGGATGCCGAGCATGGCGCTGAGTTGGCGGGGGTGCTTCAGAGCCTGGAATACCAGGTGGCAGACCTCGAATCAGAGGTCGCGCGGGCGCGGTCATCTGGATACTCGGAGGGCATAGACGCCGGTAGTGAAGAGGTTTGGCGAGTGATCGCGCAACTTGAGTTGGAGCGTCATGCTCTGACGAGGCGCGCAGCGGTGGTCGCTTGTGAGCTTGCTGCGGGGTTGGTTGGCGATGCGGTCTCTCAAGACACCGCCGCTCTTGAGCGCTGGGCCTCGCATGCCCTCGCGGCAGATGACTTAGGTCGCGACGTCGTCGGGGTCGAAGTGGCGGTTCCGCTCAAGGACGCGGTCGCAGCGCTCTTGAACCCGACGGCGGTGGTCGGGGCTGCCGATCTCGCGCCTGGAGATGCGAGGGTGGTCATGAGATCAGGTAAGCGAGAGTTCCGCCTCGCCGAGGTGTTCGAGGGTCTGCAAGCAGCGGTGCTTGCCCGACTCGGGACCGAAGAATGACGGACCTCGGCGAGTTGGTCAGGCAGCGTCTCTCCGAGAATCAGACTCAGGTTGTCGGACGGGTCATTTCCGTGTTCGCGGGGCAGATCGTTGCTCGCCTGCCGGGGGCTCGCGTTGGTATGTGCTACCGAGTGGAGAGGTCCGATGGGTTTTTGTACACGCAGCTCGTTGGGTTCCGGGGCGACGATGCGTATTTGCTGCCGTTCGGGCCAGTCGACGGCGTCGAGCCAAACGCTACGGTCAGTCCGACCGAGATCGGCGCTCGTGCTCCGGATGCGGCGGCGGTGCTTGGTGACGTCATCGATCCGTTGGGGGTCTCGCTGGTCGACGGGACGGCGCACCACTGTATCGGCAATCCTCTACAGGCTGCTCCTCCGCGGCCGCTTGATCGTGCTCCCATTCGCCACCAGGCCCCGACAGGATTGAGAGTCATTGATGGGCTCTTGCCGCTCGGTCGAGGACAACGGGTCGGTCTGTTTGCTGGGTCCGGAGTTGGGAAATCGACACTCTTGGCGCAGCTGGCCCGCGGGACTGACAGCGATGTCGCCGTGGTGGCGCTGGTGGGTGAGCGGGGACGCGAGGTAGCTGAATTCCTCGAGGAGGTTTTGAGCGAAGAGGCTCGAGCACGTACGACGATTGTTGTGGCGACGTCCGACGCACCGCCTTTGTTGCGGATGCGAGCCGCCGAAATGGCGACGGCACTGGCAGAGGCGTGGCGAGCCGAAGGAAAGCACTGCCTGTTGCTTGTAGATTCGCTGACTCGCTATGCGCGTGCGCTCCGCGAGGTAGCGCTGCTCTCCGGGGAGAGACCCGCTCGGCGGGGCTACCCGGCGAGTGTTTTTGCGGCGCTGCCCCGGCTTCTTGAGAGGGCAGGGAATGACGCGGTGGGAGCGATCACTGCGGTCTACACCGTCTTGGTGGACGGCGGAGACATGGAAGAACCAGTCGCGGACGAGGTTCGTGGGATCGTAGATGGGCACTGGGTGCTGCGAAGAAGTCTAGCGGAACGGGGGCATTTCCCCGCTGTCGACGTCCCCGGAAGCGTGAGTCGCGTGGCCCCTCGCATCGTCGGGGAGGAGCAATTGGAAGCCGCGACAGCCGTAAAGGCGGCTCTTGCCCTGTTGTCCCAGCACGCGGACGCGATCGATCTGGGAATCTATGAGCCTGGTTCGCGACCAGCGGTGGATGCTGCCATCGAAGCAGAAGATCTACTTCTGGAGTTTACTCGCCAGCCTCCCGACGAACACTCGGAGCTGAGCGAGACGCTCAACCAGTTGATAAACCTCTCGGAAGAGGTTCGGACTTGAGTCAGATGCACGGATCTTTTCGGGCGCTTGAGGCCGCACTGATCGTAGGCGTACGAGATCGCGAACGGTCTGAGCGTGTGCTGGCGGTCGCATTGGTGGAGCACGGGTTGGCGCTGTCTGTGATCGACGAGTCCCGCCTCGTCCACGCGGCGGCGGAAGAGGAGTTGTCGACGGTCTGGAAGTCTGTGACGGGCATCGCGCGCATGAAGGCTCTGCGCGAGGGGGCAAGAGCGGAGGTCGCACGAGCTGCAGAAGGTGTCTCGCTCGCGCTGTCCCGCGCGGGTTTGGCTGCGACGCAAGTGGTAAAGTCGAGACACTCTGTGAGTGAGACGTCAGCGGCTGAAGAGGCTATCCGGCGTGTTCTACGCGGCAAACGAGAAGAAGCTCGCCGGGTTCGGCTCTTACGCGCCGAAGAGGATTTGGAATGAAGGAAGGCCAGATTGTGAAGGAGGAGGGCAAGGTCTCCCGGATTCGCTACGAGTCGGAAGAATCGACGTTCCAGGTGGTCGTTCTTCAGACGGTGCGAGGAGTTCCGAGGACCGTGGTGCTCAGAGACGTCGGCGTTCGCGTTGGAGAGGTCGTGACTGTTCGCGGCGCCGTGAAGCGTCACAAGTCTGGCGAGCTGCAGATCGAGGCCGATACTGCGGAGCGGCGATTGCCGAAAACGCGCGGGGGCATCGAGGCATTTCTTGCCTCAGGATCAGTGAAAGGAATCGGGCCGAAGCTTGCGTCGGACATCGTCGCAGTCTTCGGAGAGAAGACTCTTGATGTGCTCGACCAGGCGCCGGAACGATTGCTGGGCGTCCCAGGTGTCGGGAAAAAGCGGGTGGCTCAAATCAAGGCTACCTGGGGGGCGGATCGAGGAGTTCGAGAAGTGTTGGTGTTTCTGCGGTCGAACGGGATTTCGGGAGCCTTCGCGAAGAGAATCTTCGATGAATACGGCGCGCGCGCCGTTCGGGTCATTGAGGACGATCCCTATCGTCTTGCTCGTGACATCGCAGGTATTGGCTTCTTGAAGGCGGACACGATCGCGCGATCCGGGGGCTTGCAGACCCACGATCCACGTCGGATCAGAGCGGGGATCGAGTTCACGCTGCAGCGAGGGCTAGACGACGGTCACGTCCTGCTCCCTCGGCTCGCCGTGATTGTTTCTGCCTCGGAACTTCTTGGAGTCGATGACACTTTAGTGACCGAGAGTGTCGATGGAATGCTCGAGACGGGAGCCTTGGTAGAAGACGTGTTGGGCTCGGAGGGAGGGGGTGTCTATTTGCCAAGTTCTGAAGCTGAGGAGGCAGAGCTGGCTCGAACGATCGTTACGCTGATCGGCACACCCTCTAGGCTCGGGCGGCCGGAAGCCCATGAGCTTCAGCGCGTCGGGAACGAATTGGCATTCGACTTGGACGAGGGGCAGGTTTCGGCCTTGCAGCTCGTGTTGGGCCGCTCGATCGGCGTTCTCACTGGTGGGCCGGGTACGGGCAAGACTACGATCGTGCGCGCAGCCGTTGCGTTCGCTCGCATTCGCCGAATGAAAGTTGTTCTTGCCGCCCCTACCGGCCGTGCGGCGAAACGTATGTCGCAGGCGACCGGAATGGAGGCAAAGACCATCCATCGGCTCCTTGAGTTCGACCCGCGCTCAGGCGCGTTTCGATGTGCGGCTGACACCCCAGTAGACGCAGAGCTGGTCATCGTTGATGAGGCTTCGATGCTGGATCAGCGATTGGCTTTGGCGTTGGTTGCCGCGGTTCGCCCTGGAACCTCACTTCTCTTGGTTGGCGACTCGGATCAGCTTCCTTCGGTCGGGGCGGGAGACGTGTTGGCGGATATCATCTCGTCATCCTGTGTCCCGGTGGCCCGCCTGGAGAGAGTGTTTCGCCAAGCTGGGGACTCGGAGATCATCGCCTGTGCCGACTCTGTGAAGTCCGGTGAGGTTCCAACTCCGTCATCTGCGGCGAACGGTGAGTACTTCTTTGTCGAGTGCAAATCACCTGAGCACGCGGTCGAGCGATTGGTGCACATTGTCCGTGACCGGATGCCCGCTGCGTTTCAGCTGTCTCCTCTTCGGGACATCCAGTGCTTGACGCCTATGAACGGTGGAGCCCTTGGAACCCGCGCTCTCAACGGCGCGCTTCAAGCCGCGCTTTCGCCTGGTGGAGCAAATCTCGCCAAGGGTGACCGACGGCTTCATGTGGGAGACAAGGTGATGCAGGTTCGGAACAACTACGACCTGGAGGTCTACAACGGGGACATTGGCGTCGTCCGGAGTCTGGACGTGGCCGAGGTGAGCCTAACGGTGGACTACGAGGGGAGGCTGGTTGAGTACACAGGCGCAGTCTTGGACGACCTGACGCTGGCGTACGCGGTCACGGTACACAAATCGCAGGGGTCGGAGTTTCGAGCGGTCGTGTTGGTGCTGACAACGCACCACTTCAAGCTCCTGCAGCGTAATCTGCTCTATACTGCGATCACGCGAGCTCGGGAGAGACTCGTGATCGTTGGGACCAAACGAGCGCTTTCGATGGCGATCGACGATATATCTGGCGCCCGTCGAGAGACGCGTCTTACGGAGCGTTTGAAGGCTCTGACCTAAAGGGGACCTGATGTGTCGCTCACTTCGTCCGTCTCGTTCGGCCGTGCTTTCGATGTATGCGGGCGGTGCTAGAGGTTCCTCCAGATGGCCGGCGGTCCTCATCGTTCCCTCCCGAGTTCCAAGTGCGAAGCGTCGCCGCTCTGCGTTGTTAGACGAACGGAAGAATCGGGATCAAAACAGCCCGCCAAATCCAGCCAGCCAATCCGAGCATCGGAAGCATCAAGAGTGATTTGATCGGCTTGACGCCAAAGAAGAGGCTGATCGTCGCGTAGGTCGCGACGAACTTCAGAAGAAGCATCGCGAGTCCGCCAAGCGGGAAGATCTGCACGAAGGCGCCGAAGATATCGAGCATCGCGAAGAGCACGGCGGTGTTGAACGCGTTGGTGAACGTCGAACGTTTCTTATGAGCGTTGTCAGGTCCACTGAGCCAGTCGACACCGAGTTTGATAACGAGTGCATGCCAGAGAAGCTGGCTTATGATTTGGACTGCGTGCATGCGGACCTCCGAGAGAGAAGGTAGTGCCTCTCTGCGTCAAGCTCAACGCGTCGAGCGGCGATCGGCGGATTGACCGGTCGTATCTCGATGGTTATAGCGAGCGCCACCCCTGTATGGAACTGATGATCGTCCACATTCTCCTCCTCATTCTAGGACTCGTAATCCTCTATTTTGGGGCGGAGTACCTTGTGGCCGGCGCATCGAAGATCGCGCTGAGTTTCGGAATCAGTCCCATGATCATCGGTCTGACGATCGTGGCGCTGGCAACGAGCGCTCCTGAGTTCGTCGTTTCACTGCTGGCAGCGGTGCGCGGCAGTCCCGATTTAGCGATCGGCAATGTCGTTGGGTCCAATGTCGCCAATATTGCACTGATTGTGGGAGCCTCAGCGATACTGCTCCCGATGGCAGTCGAGCGAGACGTGCTACGGCGAGACTACCCGATAATGGTCGTCGCGCTCTTTGTCGCAATCGGGCTCGCGTGGTCTGGGTCGAAGATTGACCGTGTGGACGGGCTAATTCTGCTTGGGATCCTGGCATTCTTCTTGGCTGCGTGTCTTCGCGTGGCGTTGCAGCAAAATCGACATTTTAGGGCGACGGGCCAGATGCGAGCTTTGGATCCCGCAGACCGAAAGCTGGGTCTGCAGATCACGAAAGTCGTGGGCGGCATTATTGCTCTGGTTGTTGGCGCGAATCTCATGGTCGACAACGCGGTCGCCATTGCGCGCCACTACGAGATCTCGGAACTGGTGATCGGGGCCACGATCGTGGCGCTCGGCACGAGTCTGCCTGAGCTTGCGACGGCCATTGTCGCTGCGCTCCGGAAGGAGCCGGACATTTCACTCGGCAACATCCTCGGCTCAAACATCTTCAACACGTGCTTCATCCTCGGCGGTGTGTCGATGATTCAGCCGATTGAAGTGTCCGAGCAGGCACTCCGGCTCGATATGCCTGTTATGGGAGCCATCGGGCTCCTCCTCTTCCCCATCATGCGCCTCAGCTACAAGGTGACCCGCGCGGATGGAGTTTTGCTGCTTCTCGCTTACGCCGGCTATATCGTCGCTTCCGTCATGGGCAGTGGCAGCTGAGTCTGCCGAGATTCGATTCGCGCGTTACAAGGCCATAGTCGATGACTGGCCGGCGTTCGTTGAATCTTGCAAGACCCCTTTGCCCAGGGTTCTTTGGGCGAATCCACTCGCTGGGGATCTTGAGCGGACCCACCAACTCGTCATGGCGCAATGGCCCGAGGCCCAGCCGCTGCCGTGGCGTGAGCATGCATGGCGTTTTCATCCAGGCACACCGTTAGGGAACACGCGCCCGTATTCGCTGGGTTTGGTGCACGCTCAGGAGGAGTCTGCGCTATGGGCGGTAGATGCCCTCGGACTTCAACCGGGAATGCGGGTCCTCGACCTGTGCGCGGCACCCGGTAACAAGACGGCGCAAATCGCGGTGGCGTTAGGCGACCGCGGACTGGTCGTCGCGAACGAGCGGAAGTCGTCCCGGGTGGCGGGTCTTCGCGGAAATCTCAGCCGCCTTCGGGTCACCTGCGCAGCGGTCTGTTGCGGGGATGGAGTCAGGTTCCGTTCAGAGACTCTGTTTGACGCAGTCCTGGTCGATGTCCCGTGCTCATGTGAGGGCACAGCGAGAAAGCACTTGGCGGAGGGACACCGGGGTGGTGCGGGCGAGTACCGTGAGAGCATCACTCAGATTCAGACCGCACTTCTGCGAAATGCGGCTCGCCATACTCGGCCAGGGGGCACGATCGTGTACTCGACCTGCACGTTTGCCCCTGAAGAGAACGAGGGTGTTCTCCAGCGTGTTCCAGAACTGGAGGTCGTGCCGATCGCGGCGCCCCCGCTACACACGAGCCCGGCTCTGGGCGAATGGAACGGCGCCCGGTTCCGCGCGGATACCTCACACGCTCTTCGGCTCTGGCCACATCACAATGATACCGGAGGGTTCTTTGTCGCGAAGCTTCGAAAGGGCTGATGCAGCGGCTAGGGCCTCCTTGGAACGCTACCTTCGAGAGACGTTCGGCGTAGAAGGTGCCATCTCGCGGCACTGGCTCTGGCGGAAGGGGGAGACGATTTGGGTGGCCCCAGCCAGCGTGGAGCCACCCCTTGGTATCTCAGTGGATGCGTTTGGGATGCTGGTGGCCAGAGGTGCCCCGCCGCGCGGACAGTTACGCGCGCCCTTCATCCGTCGATTCTGCCAAAGCGCGACGATTCGGGTCTGTGAATTGAGCGGTGAGCAAGCAGAAGCCTATCTTTCCGGCGAGGACCTCACCGGCTGGGCCGATGGCTGGGCGGACGGAGCGCGGATCGTGAAGGTCGACGGTCAGGTGATGGGGCGGGGGCGAAAGAGGGCAGACGTGTTGGCCTGCGAGTTGCCGAAGGAACTGCGCATTCGTCCGGTGGGAGGTTGACCTCCGGTGCGTAATTGTTCAGGAGGGAATCATGGCTGAGCCCAAAGATAACGTCGTTCGTGTCGACTTTAAGACCAAGCGCTACGTCGATGACGATCGACCGGTGGAGCCTGAAGTCGTGCCGGAACCAGAGCAGGCCGAAGAGAACGCCGAGGCGGCGCCTGACTCGGAGAAGTTCGAGCGGTTTACGAGCATGATCGAGGACGGTCTCGTTCTGCTCACCTTCGACACGCGGACCGATGGCGTCTCCGTGCCCGAACAGTTCGCGGGGACCCCGCAGCTGCACCTGAGCTTCAGCTTCGCCTTTCATATCGACGACTTTGAGTTCGACGAGAAGGGCCTGAGGGCGACCCTCTCCTTCGGCTCTGGCGACCACACCTGCCAGATTCCGTGGGAGTCGGTCTACGGGATGCAGTCTCGAGAGCGCAAAGAGCGGGTGGTCTTCCCTGACTCATTTCCCACCGAGCTTCTCGCGCTCTTGCCGAGCCTCAGTGAGGACTCAAGCGGCGGATCCGAAGAAGAGTAACGTACGAGCGGTGAGGGAATCGCGTCCGTCAGCGGCTTGCGTGCTCGCTTGGGCTCTCGTGCCCTGGTTTGCCAGCTTTGGCTGGCCCATCGGTCTATTCGGATGACCCGGCGAAGACACGTGTGGTGTTTCCGCTAAGAACGCCCGCGACACAGTCGCGAGAACGACCGCGGCGCAACAGCTCCGCGGTGACGTTCACAAGATCACGACAATCTCGATGGTCCGCTAGGATGCGGGGCAACCATCCGTCGTAGTCGCTGCCGGTGCAGACGTGTCGATCCCCAACGAGCTCGAGGATGTACTCGATGTGATCCGCAGCACTAGTCGAGGTCGCAGTTGATGAGCCGGCGAGGAAGCCTGGCCCAAAGATGACGCCGATTGCACCGCCGCCGCTCGCAATTGCTCGAATCGTCTCGTCACTGAGGAGACGCGGATGGTGGCGGACTCCTTGCGCGCCAGAGTGGGTCGCAAACACGGGCGCGGTCGAGAGTTCAGCGGCCTCGATCGCGCAGCGCTGGTTCAAATGAGAGACATCCACGACGACGCTGCGCTCATTGAGCATTCGAACGACGTCGCGTCCGAACTCAGTTAGGCCATCCTCTTCATTTGAGCCGCGACCCATGGAGGGCGTCGCGGCCGAATTCTTCGAGAAGTGGGCGAGCGTCAGGTAGGCGATGCCGCGATCGCACAGCGTCTCCAGGTTACGGAGGCTACCGTTGAGCATGTGGCATCCCTCTACCCCCGGGGCGAGGCGGAGTCGCCCATCTGGGACCGTTGGCCAACTGTTGCCTCTGGAGACTCGAACGCATCGCTCGTCGGTCTCTGTTAGCCAATCAAGATAGTCGATCTGCCGCATGCACTCGTCGAACGCACCGGCAGCCTCCCTGGGCCAGTAGTGAATGCCGAGGCACGCTCCCGAGTAACCCGCTTCGAGCATGCGTGGGACATCTGCGTGCCAGAAGAGCGGTTGCCCCTTCATTCCCGCACGATGCTTCTTTCGTAGGTCGTAGCGGAAGAAGCGCTGCTGTAAGATCGAGTCGACGTGCAGGTCGATCACACCGCATTCGGCGTGAAGGGCTCGTGCATCGGTGAGCCATTCTGAATCAGACACGCTACTCCTCGGCGAGTACTTCGATCTCGTATGTGACTGCTTCATCCACGCCCAACTCGAATTGCAGACGCGTTCGAGAGAGTGTGCCGATTGGCAGCGCCCCAGATTCGTCGGGTGGGACCGGGCTCCATACGAATTGGACTTGGAGTGCGGTCTCTTCGGTCATTCCCGGCTCCTCGCAGAAGAGGTCCTGATCGAAGTTGACGAGCGATCCGTCCCAGATGGCGGTAACGGACTCGCCGGGGGCCAGCTCGATGATCTCGGGCTCCGGCTCGCATTCTTCGCAATCGAGATCGTCGCAGTTGCAGAGGGTGCAGGTGTCATGAATTCGTAAGAAATCATCCAGTGAGCCTGCCGGCATGACGTTGTACCAGGAGGGCGTTCCACGCACGCCGACGACCTGGACGAACCGGGAGAGACCTCCGGGGTTCTGATTGACCAGTCGGAACGTGACGATAGACGCCTCGGGTGGGGCGTCCTCGACCACATCTTCAGTAGGATCGGTCCCTGAATCCGCGGCGGCGTCTGAACCCATGGCCACATCGGTGGCGTCGGACTCGCCAGTATCTGAACCGGTGTCCTCGACAGATCCGCTGTCTTCAGATGGGACGGGGTCCTCGTCACCGCAGGCGACAAGGCAGAGAGAACTCAGCAGGAGTAGGGACTTTTTCATGAACTAAAGGTCGGCGACGTTGAGGTAGACGGAGATTCCGCGGGCATCGATGTTGGCTTGGAACGCACCCATTTCAGGCTGCTCGCCAGTCTCGCCGCCGAAGATTTGATCGTAGTTTACGGTGAACTGAAGGGTATCGAGCAAGGAGTCTACGAGAACGCCGGTTCCCCAGGAGTCGTTGGAGAAGAGCTGCCCAACGCCTTGGCCACCCGTCACGGCCACGTCTTGGACCGTGAAGGCGAATGTGCCGGGTTCAACGCTGATGCCCATCGCCGCAGTGAAGCTGGCGGTGCCGCAGATGTTATCAGTACGGTAGAGAGTCGCTCCTGTGCGTAGGAGACCGTCGTCGCCACTGGCCATCGTGTTGAACGTGACCTTGGTGCCGCCTGCGGCGAGCTGATTCCCCGATTCGTCATAGTCCTGTGGGATGACTCCTTCGTAGTGCATCCGGCGGGTCATCGAGAGGAGGAGCTCCGGATGGAACACGAAGCCGATATCGGCTCCGATCGGGAGAGCGGTCTGCATCTCCATGGACCCGTTGAGGTTGTGCTGCAGGTTAGACTGCATCGCGATAACAATGGTCTCAGTCGAGGGGTAGACGAAGGGCCCGCGTCCAGCGAGCTTCACCTGTCCTTGGCCGAGCGCCCACGAATCGAAGGTGGCGATGCGGGCGTTTTCGAAGCGGGACTGGAGCCAAGCGCTGAGCAGCGTGTTCACAATTGGCTCGATTGTCCCGAGCAAGTTGTTAAACGCGCTGTTGCCAAGATCGAGTTCCAGGTTTGTGACTTCCATGGACTGGAAACTCGCGACCAGAGCTGTCTGATCGTCGGTATCTGGAATCATGCCGAGGGGAAGCTGGGCTGCTAGGGTGCCTCCGCCCAAACGGGGGAGTTCGTCTGCGTTTCCAGAGCCAACGCCGATTTGGAACGGGACGCTCGCACTAAAGCAGTCAACGCAGTTAGCGTTGCCACCGATCGCGAGGGTGGGAATCGAGGGTTGAATCGCGATGGTGATGTTCTGACCGAAGATCCCAAAGGACTGGCTCAGGATGGGAAGTTCCGTGTCGCCCAGTCTTCGGAACAGCTCGTTGACCGCTCGTTGATTGAGCACCAGGCCCATCGCAAACCCGTCCGGTGCAGCGGGTATAGATGCGGAGAGGGCTCCGGCTTCGATCAGCTCGCCCTGGTAGGTGGTCTGGTAGCCATCACAGTCGCCTGAGAGGGCGCCAACGAGAGACTCTGAGAAGTCGCAGGCAATGAGTGAGCCGCAGAGTGCCAGTGAGGTAACAATTGATTTGGAATTCATGATGCTCCTATACGAGTCGGCCCTATAGCTTGGGCTCGGAACCGGTGCCAGTCGTATTGGTAGTGACGATCCCCTCGGCGAGGCATTCAGCTTGACAGAAGGTTGGCCCCCAATATAGTCCGCGCGCCCCAGGTGAGCTGCCGTGAAGATTATTGTTCGAGAACTGCGCGAAGGCTC
>JBLHWZ010000129.1:0-14103 GCA_047629415.1 Bradymonadia bacterium
GGATGTGTCTTCGTCGGATGTGTCTTCGTCGGATGTGTCTTCGTCGGATGTGTCTTCGTCGGATGTGTCTTCGTCGGATGACACGGAGGTGTCTCCGTCTTGTCCTACCTCAGGTACCGTCGACGTATCGGCATCCCCTGTGTCGCTGATCGCGTCCGGCGTGGGGAGAGCTTCGCCGTCACTTCCCGAGTCACATCCGATGAAGACGATCGCCGTCGAGAACAGACGTGACCGCTTGGTTCACGCGAAGTCATAGGCATTGGGGCGACGTTAGCATCGACAGCGAGCGTAGCAGCGGCAGTCGTCGATTTCGCCTCGCGTCCATCCTGTACGCTCCCTCCGAGGATGCCCCGAGGTGTGCGTGTCGGTCTAGGGCGCGTCGACCAAGGTCCCGCAATCACTGGCGGACATCGGGCCGCTCGTCTGCGTCGAGTCGGATATGGTGATCTTCACCAACGAAACGTCGTAACGGTCGCCGTTGCGTGAGGTCGTCGAGTTATTGTGTGGCGAGCGCGATGATTCCGCAGACGTCCTCGGTGCCGTCGACGCGAGCCCAGCGGCGGTCCCGCGCACAAACGCGGTTAGTTGGGACAGAAGCACTAGGCTGCCTGACGAATCCACTTCACCATCGCGTCCGAGCGCACGAGGCCGGCTTGTTGGAAAGCGAGCTTGCCGCTCCTAAACAGGGCGAAATTGGAGATGCTCTGCACGCCGTAGCGGCTGGCGAGGTCCGGGAGCCGCATCGTATCGATCTTCAGCACGACTCCTTGGCCGGCGACGGTGGCCGCGGTCATCTTCACCTCGGGCGCAGCCTTGCGGCATGATCCGCACCACTCCGCCCAGAAGTCGACAAGGATCGGGACCTTGGCGTTGGCGACGATTTGGTCAAACTCAGCGACCGAACGCACGTCGATCGGCTCGGCGGTCGGACCAAGCGGTGTGCTACAACTGCCGCAGGTACCGGTGTCCGCAAGATGTGCTGCGGGAATGCGGTTCTTTTTTCCGCAGGATGAGCAGGTGCGAATCATGACTCATCTTTGGTTGGATTGATGGGTTTCGTCCGACGCCAACCTAGGGACACGCGTCGTCGGCGCACGGAGAGCGACCCGGTTGGCGGCCATAATCTGGGACACCAAGCGCCGCACGAGACGCTACAAGTCCGTCGTTGCCAAGGTGATCAAGCACTCGGGGACTGACGTCGGCTGGCCGGTCTGAGAGTGAGGCTCCAGACGTGAATCGGCTACCGCGCTATGCGTCAACCAGGGCCCTACTCACACAAGGCAACGATGAGTCGGACCCTTCAGCCGCTGTCTTCTCGCTCGCGATCTCGGCCCCTGCTGGTGCGGAAGAGTGAGTTCTCGCACGAGCTGCCGAGGCCCCCGCCGCTGAGACAACGGTCGCAGCCGTCGCAGAAGTTGAGGCCGAAGAAACCGACGAAAGTTCCTTTACGATCGGCGACGACAATATCGATACGCCGGAGACCCTCAGCGAGTTCCTTACCGTTGCGTTCAACGACTGGAAGGAAGCTCGACGAGCGTCGGGCGCGAGTCAGATGAGAGCAGCACGCGCCTGACTTCTGAAGCGTTCCTCCAACCCGTCATCAGCCTCCTCTCGAGGGCTTCGTTCGACGACTCTCATCTGCGCTCAGACCCTTTCGAGAAGTGAGGAGGGTCGGCGCTCTAGGGTGCGCCTGGGCTACGCATCAGGACAGCGCTGGTCGAGACTTCGACCGACCCATCGAGGATGCTCATCACTGCCGGATCCGACGAGCCGAGAATGTGGCGAGCGCCGAAGGCCACTGCATACGTCGCCGTCGTCGGAAGGCTCTCTTGGAGATCGAGCGTAGGGCATGGCAGTGTGCCCGTGGGTGACTCATGGCAACCTCCGATGAGCGAGATCCATGTGAGGTTGGCTTGCGCGGCGCGGCCGAAGAGCCCGGTCGCATCGTTGCCTTCGGTGCCCGAGATATGCAGCATCGGAGCAGGCATATCCGCGAAACTCTCGTCGAGCACGAGCCTCGAGTCGATGAGGTTCTCGAGCGACACTCCGGCGACGACGCGAGGGTCGGGGCTGAACGCCTCGAAGGCCGCGATATCCCCAGGGGTGCATCCGTCGCCACATCGTTCTCGAATTCCATCGAGATCGAGGGGAAGGCCGCCCAAGAGCCAGGCGTTTTGTCCACCGTAGCTGTGGCCCATGGCGAGGACCCTCGATGTATCCACGCGGCCGCTCAGCGGGTGGTCCTCCGGTAGGTTCTCAACAAAATCGATGGCCGCCATTACGTCGAACGCACGAACCGCAGGGAACGAGTAGCCGGGCTCCGTGGTGTCGAGCAGGGTGTGGCCCGGATGCGATGGCGCGACAACTAGCCAGCCATTGCGAACGAATTGCCGAGCGACGGTACTGATCTGGCCTGAGAAGCCGCGTCCGCCGTGGGAGTGGACCACCAGTGGCATCAGCTCGTCACGCCTTGGAACCAGGATGTTGGCGTCCTGCCATGCAAACTCGTCGGTGAAAATGCCGAGCGTAAACTCCGTGGTCTCGCCTTCCTCGTCATCGGTCGCGTACCACATACGAACGTCGAGGGTCCTCTCTTCTTCTAAGCCCGGGACCACGTAGGTGAGCTCCACCACCTGGTGACCGGACACGGTCTCAAGGTCGATGTCTGGCTCGCCTGAGTTCACCGGGGTGCCAGCCCCAACGTCCAGATTCGCATCCTCGGCGTCAGCCGAGACACTCGCGTCGACGGCGTCTGCCGAGAGACTGTTGTCAGCTGCGTCGACCGAAACATCCGGCCCTTCTCCGTCGACCGAGACATCCGCGGCGTCTGCATCCGTCTGAGGCGCGTCGTCAGAGACGTCTGCGGCCGAGGCGTCCTCTTGCCCTGGCGAGGCGTCGCTACAACCGGCGGCCAGGGCGAGCGCGGCGAGTACACTGACGAGCGGGGCGGAGGTCGGATGGACTTTCATACGAAACACAGTTTGGAACAGGAAGAAGGAGCGTTCACTCTCGACGCAGGGCATCGGAAAGGACAAGCCTCATCCGCGGTATTTGTCGCTGCCGAAACTTTCGTCTCGCGTTTAGCGTGCCTTGCGACCGCAGAGTTCGGACCGTCCGACCCCAATGAGGTGTCCCATGACTCCACCTGATCCGATCGCCCGCTTCGACAAGAAGACCATCAGCTACACCTAAGAAAGTGGGCGGTCATTCACCAATGTGTTCGAGGGCCACACCAGAGTCTCCGTAGTCCCTCGTCGAGGTGAGCTACGCGAACACGTTGAAATGCGCGAACTGCGCCCCGGCTTGTTCCTCGCCTCCTGGATCGACGGCGAAATGGGGCTGCTCTCGCAGATGATCGACCTCGACAACGGCACTATCCTTGCCGCCATCCCGGCCGAGAGCGACAACGGCACTCAAATCATCAGCGGCATGAACACGAGCTTTGACGGCTGACCATTCAGAAGCACATCACTGTGTGATGTTCTGGCCGTGAATAAGGTAGCGGTCGTCGTGCGGCATCCACCGCACGCCGATCACGCGATCTCCCGTTCGCTTCGTGTCAGCCCCAGGGATGCTCGGTTAACCAGAGGGTTTCGGGCTCGCCGCTCAGCATAGGGCCGATGGCATCGAGCAATCCGGTCTCGACTCGCCAGTTGAAGTAGACGGCCTGCTTTTCTTTGGTGGCCCACTGCTCGTAGATCATCACCCGGCCCTCGTCGTCGTCCGGAGTGAAGAGCGTGACGCTCTCACAGCCGTCGTATGCGCGGGTGTCTGGAAGCGCATCCTTCAAGGCGCCGAGAAACTCGTTGCGGGCCTCCGGCTTGACGTGAAACGTCAGAATCATCTTGTGAGACATCGACTCCTCTAGTGGATGCTCGCGCTTTAGGAGCGAGCGGTGAGTGGAGTAGCGGTCGCAGATGCGGTCGCTACATTTTGGCCTGTGTGAATGCTCCGGCCGTACTCTAGGAGTGCAAGCATGTCACGCTCCCCTCGTCTGGAAGCTGGAAGCTGGAAGCCGTAGGAAGTGGGGAAACTGCAACAAGTGCCAGTTGTGGCGTACAGCGCTTCGTCGGCTGAGAACCGCCGCTAAGGATTGAAGCATGGATGCCAACGAAGACATTACGAACGACGAGTTCAAGCCGCGAGTCATCTGCGCGCTACTGCGTCGCGCTGTCCCGTCGTCCAGCTCGCTCGGTGTGCCTTTAGCTGACGCCGCAGGCCTCGCTGAGAGCGCGTACTTCCAGGAACTCCGCTCGCTCGGGTTGACGATCGACGAGGCCGGTGAGCGCATGGGAGTCAGTCTCCGGAAGGCCGCTCGGCTCTCGAAGAAGCTGCGCGACCGGTTCATCGTTCCTGAGATTCGGCACAACCTGCCGAGGCGAATCGAGTTCATGGTCGCGGTGCAGCCGATGAGCTCGGCGAGGCTCTGCCAAGTACTCTCGGAGCTAGACTCGGCCGAGGTCGAGGCCGCCCTCGCGACACTCACCGACGAGGGGCGAGTTCGGCTCGAGCGGGGTCGCACACCTCCGTATCACGCAGTCAAAGCGCAATCTCAGCTTCCGCGAGACACGTGGGTTCGGCGAATCGGCGGCCTTAACATTTTTGCCGAAAATCTCGCTGAAGCGACGTTTGGTTGCTTCTTTTCGGCTCATCCCGGCGCATTCGCGCGCACCCTGACTTTCCGGCTCCCTCGCGGGGCCTATCACCTTTTGGAAGACCTCTACTCGGAGCATATTTGGCCGGTGCTCTCCTCGATCAGCGAGGAGGGCGACGCATCCGATGATAGCGAACCGATGCAGGTCTCCATTTGCTGGGCTCCTTACGAGCTCGTCCACACCCCTGAGGAGGGAAATCAATGAGCAGATATCAGCCAATCGCTCTCCTGGCCGCGCTCTTCGCGGTCGGGTGCAGCAATGACGATCGTCCGGACGAGACCCAGTGCGGTCCTGAGTCTCTGATCGCTTACGAAGGCGCGGCCTGTTTGATCTCCAGCGCCCACGGTATGTCTGGGAACTCGGCGAGCACCTTCCAGACCGTGGGCACGACGCCGCCGATACCACGGCACGGATGGTCGGCGCCTTCGTCGTCACGCACGAACGATCAAGTGAGGACCCCACAGCCATCCCCGCCGCTGCGAAGCTGATCCGGAGGATGTCGATCTCCCGGAGCATATTCCGCACCGCTGGACGCGCTGCCTGACAGTAGCGCTCATCATCGGTTTCCTCGCAGGCGAAGACGAGCGCGCCGATCATCTCCTCGGTCCACTGGCCGTCGTTCTCGTCGTCCCACAAGGACATCCCGTCGTAGGACCAGGGGTCTGTCGTGCGGGCCAAGGCTGACGTGAATCCGTCCAGTCGCCTCAAGTACCGATCGCGCGGGTCGAGGCACACCTTCGCTTTGGCAGCCAGAGTCCGAGGGACGAGATCGACGCGCGGCACTTCGCTCGACGTAACGAACCGCCGTCGGTCGCCCTAGAGAGCCGATCAGTTTAGGGGAGTGATTCAACGAACTCGCGACGGTAACGACACGATGGATGCCATTTCAGTTGCTCAAACGGTCACCCACTACACTCTGCACTTCCTCGCGCCGGGCCTCTTGGCCTGGCTCTTCTTCCGCGACCAGTGGAAGCGGGCCTGGCTCATCATGCTCGCGACAATGCTGGTCGATCTCGACCACTTGTTTGCCTATCCAGAGGTCTTTTCGGCTGACCGATGCGGCATTGGTTTCCACCCGCTTCACTCGTATTGGGCCATTGGTGCCTACGCAATTTCGCTCGCCCTACCAGCGCTTCGCATCCTGGCAACGGGTCTGCTCTTTCATATGCTGATCGACCTCCAAGATTGCTGGTGGATGACCCTCACACCCTGAGCCAGCTTGTCGGATTGTAGGGGGGCGAGCGTCGGAGTTCAATCCGGGATCGGCTTGAAGGTTCATCTCGCCGCTGATGCGGTCATCGCGTGGACGGAACGTTTGGGGGCAGAACCAGGCTTTGGCTCGGCTGCCTACGCCAGTACGGGCCTCGCTTCTCTGAAGTAGTAGCCTTGGAAGAAGCGGAACCCGAATGATGCGAGCAGATCCAATTGCTCGCGGGTCTCGACTCCTTCGGCGGCGACCTCGAGTTCAAAGCAGCGCGCCATGGAGAGGATGGCCTAAACGCTGGCGCGATCGCTGGCGTTTGTCGCGAGGTCGGAAACAGACGGCCGGTCGATTTTGAGAACGTTGACGCTGGTGTCCCGCAGGCAGGAGAGAGGAGTAGCCAGTGCTGAACTCGTCAGCAGCGATGCAGAACCGGAGACCTCTTAGTTCGCCGAGCGCGTCGGTCGACTCGAAGAGCGTGGACTTGGTACTCTCAAACTGCACGCGCTCCGGACGTAAGCTAGCCGCGTGGATCACGCGCTCGATGTCTGTCACCATGCGGGGAGCTTCGAACTGTCGGGGAGACAGGTTGACACTGATGTTAGTGTCCGTCCTCGCTCATCCGCTGGTGTCCTCGACTGCGCGGTCCAGGAGTTGGCCTCCGAGCGGTAAGATCATGCCCGTGTCCTCCGCGAGAGGGATGAACTCTCTCGTTGGACCTACGTCGCTGGGCGTCGACCAGCGGGCGAGCGTCTCGGCCCCAGAGATCTCGCAGGACTCTGGGTCGACGATCGGCTGGTAATGGCAGGCGATTGTTTCGTGCTCGATCGTGTCTCGCAGGAGCGACTCGCGCGCGGCGCGCCGGCTAGCCCTGGAGCCGCCGCGTGAGTCGAAGACGCAGTGTTGCTTTCCCCACCGACTCCGGACCCGACTGGTCGCGACCGTAGCATAGCGAATAGCCGCGTCGGCAGGCGTCGTTCCCGAGCTCTCATAGACCCAAACATCGACACTGGTAGATGCCGCGATCGAGTTCGTATGCACAACAAATGGAGCACCGAATATCTGTGACATTACGAGCTCCACGGCCTCGAGCTGGCTGCCCTCACGGAGCCCGGGAAGCCAGCTCTCAAAGTCGTCATCGCGCAGCCGATCGAGCGCAGCGGAGCCGCTCCGCTGGGCGATGGCGGAGGTTGCTCCGGCGCATTCCAGAGGAAACGCCGCAGTGATCGTGGGCGTCTTGATTGTCGAGGCAGACGAGGCGTTGTTGGGCGGCATGAATCGCGCCGTGGAGTTGGGCGCAGACTAGTGACGCGCCGCCCATCCTTTGTGACTCAAAAACGCCGCCGGCCGGCCTTAACCAACACCGATCATCGCCTCCGCCAGAGCGCTACGGAGTCGCTGCGGCGCCCACCTCGTACAGGGTCTGCACGCCAGGACCGAGCGGGATGTCAAGCCCGAACCAGAAACCCAGGAGGAGCGTCCAGACCACGCCGAAAGCGATGGAGTACGGAAGCATCGCCGCGATCAGTGTTCCCAGACCTGCGTCGCGGTCGTACTTCTGCGCGAACACGATAATGATCGGCAGATACGGCATCAGCGGCGAGATGATGTTCGTGATCGAGTCACCCACCCGATACGTGGCCTGCACCGACTCCGGCGAGAAGCCCATGTACATCATCATCGGAACGAAGACGGGCGCCATGAACGCCCACTTCGCGGACGCGCTACCAACGAAGAGGTTCATCATTGAGGAGACAAACAAGAACGCTAGGATCAGCGGTACGCCAGTGAGGCCAATCGACTGAAGAACGCCGGCTCCCTTCACCGCGGTAATCGACCCGATGTTTGTGTGGTTGAAGAACGCGACGAACTGAGCGGCGGCGAAGGCCAGCACAATGTACGCGCCCATCGTCGCCATCGTGCTCGACATCATCTCGGCGACGTCCTTGTCGCTCTTCACCCTCTTGACCATGACGCCGAAGACGATGCCTGGGACCAGGAAGAGGAACGCGATCAGCAGCTCGACGGCGTGGAAGAAGGTGTTGAGCGCCTGGATAGTGCCCAGCGCCGCCTCGCCCTCGGGCGCGACGTCCCAGAGCGGAGAGAACGGCATCGCGAGCATAGCGATCGCGACCGTGCAGAGTCCGCCGACCAGCATGGCGCCCTTAAACGCGCGGCGCTCCTGATCGGTGATGTCGTGTGGCTCTTCTAGCTCGCCCTTGGCCTTGGAGCGGTCCCACGTGCCGAGCATTGGCTCCACGAACTTGGTCGTGACCCACGTACCGACGATCGTGATCATGAACGTCGAGACGACCATGAAGTAGTAGTTGCACGTTGCGTTGACGGTGTACGTCGGGTCCACGGCCTGCGCCGCTTCTTGGGTGAGTCCGGAGAGCAGTGGGTCGAGGCCGGTGATGAAGAGGTTGGCCGAGAAGCCACCCGATACACCGGCGAACGCGGCTGCGAGACCGGCGATCGGATGACGTCCGAGACCGGCGAAGAGCACGGCACCAAGTGGGGTCAGCACAACGTAGCCAGCGTCGGCGACCATCGAGCTCATTACGCCTGCGAAGACGAGCGCTGCGGTGATCAGCGAGTTAGGGACGCTCTGAACGAAGATTCGCAGCGACACCGCGATCAACCCGCTGCGCTCTGCGACGCCGATGCCCAACATGACCGTGAGCACCGAGCCGAGCGGCGCGAAGCTCGTGAAGTTGTCGATGGCGTTGTTGAACATCCAGCGGATGCCATCGCGGCTCAGCAGACTCTCGACGGTCTTTGTGGCGACAGAGCCGTCGCGCTGCGTCACCTGTTCCTCGACTCCGGCGAAGATCGCGCTCATCAGAACGACGCCGCTGGCCAGCAGGACGAACAGGGTGATCGGGTCCGGCAGCTTGTTGCCGATCGCCGCGATCTTGTTGAGGAAGCGAACGAACCGCTTGGGCTCGTCGGTCGATTTGGGGGTGCTCATGGTAGGGCTCGTGCGGGGTGGGACCCATCGCAGATATCATGAGAGACGTCTGGCGGGGAGACCCTGCATGACTTCGGAGCCACGCGAGCCTCGACCGCGCAAGAGTAGCTGCCATCACGGTCGAGACGTGCCGCTGATCATCACCGCGCGTCTCCTTACCCCTTTCGATTCGTCGATTAGACGACTAGCCCATGTCTTCAATCTTCTTGAGAATTCCGCTGATTCTCTCACTGGCGTCGATGTATTCACCCAGCATGTCGGAGAAGACTTCTTTGACCGGGCGGACCTTGTTCATCGTGCCAACGATCTGGCCGACAGGGCAGGTCATCAGCGCTCCAGCGGTTGGAGAATCTGACTCAGCGTGACGGTAGATTCTCTGCTGAGCAACACCAGTGGCGATCATCTGGAGCGGCATCGGGAGGGTCCCCGGTGAGTCTTCAGCTTCCCAGGCTTCAGTGTAGTCGGTCTTTAGCTGGCGCACCGGCTTTCCGGTGAGGCAGCGCGAACGAACCGTGTGGTCTGAGCGAGCGGCCAGAAGTTTGTCGGTGACGACCGCAAACTCGTCGGCTTCTTCTACGGTCAGCCAGATCGATCCGGTCCAAACACCCTGCGCTCCAAGCGCCATGGCGGCGGCCATCTGGCGCCCGGTTCCGATTCCGCCAGCCGCTAAGACTGGTGTGTCGCCGACCGCATCTACCACCTGCGGAGTGAGGACCATCGTCGAGATCTCACCGGTGTGTCCGCCAGCCTCTGTTCCCGCGGCAACGATGATGTCGACACCGACGTTCTTCTGCTTCACTGCCTGATCCGCCCGACCAACGAGCGCGGCGACTTTGACACCGTGCTTGTGCGCGAGCTCAATCACATCCGGAGGCGGCGGTCCAAGGGCATTCACGAGCAGCGCGATCGGATGCCGGAGTGCGACCTCAACGGCCGCGCGCCCGCCGCTCATGGACCAGCCGACCATGCCCGTCACGGGGTCAATCTCGTCGGGAAGCTCTGGGATATCGTTGCGTTTCAGGAGGTTCTTGATGAAGTTCTTGTGCTGCTCGGAGACCATCGACTGAAGCCGTCCGACGTCGAGGTCACCGTCCTGCCGGCCAACGTACTTCGCGGGAATGACCGTATCGACGCCGTACGGCTTCCCGTCGACATGCTCGTCGATCCACGTGAGTTCGATCTCAAGCTGCTCGGGCGTGAATCCGACAGCTCCGAGGACACCCAGCCCGCCCGCTTTGCTCACCGCCGCTACGACATCTCGACAATGGCTGAAGGCGAAGATTGGAATCTCGATGCCAAGCATCTCGCAAACGGGCGTAATCATGATCGGATCGGGGAAGGCTGAGAGTGGACTTGAGTCGCGGCAACTAGAACATGTTCTAGTTGCCGCCGTCGAGCCTCTTGTCGCGCTTCGGTTTCCGTGATGTGAGCGCGACGCTTCTCGGTCATGGACGCACCTTCCTCAACCGTGGCACATTGCTCGATCCAGTTTCCTCCTTCCGACTCAATCGACCATGCAAGATCCACAGACCTTCAGTTCTTTTCGACCATGTTTGGCATTCGCGGCAGTCGCCTTTGCCGGTGCTTGCTCAGGCGCGCCAGCCGTCGATGACGAGTCTGTCGAATATGCCAACGCCATGGCGGCAGAGCATGCGGACGAGACTACGGACGCGACTCCGGCCACGGGCACCATCGTCCCGATCGGCGAGCTTCGTCCCGCATACTTCGGAGAGGTCGCCGGCTACGTTGCGCGTCCACCGGGGGGGGCCGAATCGCTCGGAGGTGTCATCCTCGTTCACGAGTGGTGGGGGCTCAATGAGAACATCGAAGCCGTCGCGGAGCGTTTGGCGTCAGAGGGCTTCACCGTGCTCGCGGTCGATATGTATCTTGGCGAACGCGCCGAGGATGCAGAAGGAGCCCGCGCGTTAATGATGCAATCATTCGAAGATCCCGCTGCGATGGCGGCGAACATTGCCGCGGCGTCATCCTGGCTGGCACAGAGCGAGCAAGTCCCTGACGTTACGGTGATGGGCTACTGCTACGGCGGCGGCGTTTCGCTCTCAACCGCGATGAACGCTCCATCGGCAGTCGACGCAGCGATCGTCTACTACGGGCATATCCCTGACGATCTCTCGGCGGTCGCTGCGATCGATGACCCAATGCTGCTCCACTTCGGCGAGCTCGACGGCGGTATCCCCTTGGAGTCCGTGCGGCGTCTTGAGGGCGCGATGGCTGACGCACCCGTCGGAGCAATGATCCACGTATACGAGGGCGCGGAGCACGCGTTCGCTAATCCCTCTGGGCAACGGTATCAGGCCGCCGCCGCCGAACTCAGCTGGGAGCGCACGCTGGAGTTCCTTCGACAGGTCGAGTCCACGACGCCCTAGCTCGGCATGCGTCGCCTTGAAAACGAGGCGACTACCGCTAGCCGTCTTCGCCCCGACCTACTTACTGTAGGCTGGTGACGATCACTTCGAGGCCGGTCAGATCACCTTTGAGGAGGATCGTTGAGACACCGCCAGCACGCAACCCGAGCTCGCTTGAATCGAGGATCACCAATGGAACGCTCGATGCTGGATCGTCGCCCTCGTTGTAAACGGCCAGAGTCGCGTTCTCCGGCTCGGCGATGAAGAAGCCGGACTGACTATAACGCGTGACGGACTGCACCTCGCTGCCAGCAGGGCCATGGACGTCCACCGTCAGGTCGGCGCCGACTACGCTCACGAGCTGATACGCGGCGCTGCCATCAAGGAGCACGGGCGGCTGCTCTCCGACCTCGAACGCTTGCAGGCTCGAGTCTGCGGCGTCTCCGGCGATCACGTAGATGTGCTGTCCCTCAGTGAGCGCGTCGGTGAACGACAAGATGGGCTGTCCAGCGCCAGAGTTCGAGATTTCAATCGTCGTCGTGCCTGGAGGGACCTCGAGACCTGTCGACAGAGCGTCCGGCGTGACTTGGATGAGCGAGTCTTCGACTGCGATGTCGAGAGTCCCGAGAGTCGAGGACGCATGGAAGAAACGTAGTTCCGCGACCGGATCAGCGGGCTCGGAGTCTTCTCCACAGGCGCTCGTCACGAGAGAGAGAACACCGGCAGCGAGGGCTAGTAAACTGGTACTGTATTTCATGACGACTCTTGGGGAGTGATGAGCGGCGTGTGGGCGACGCCGGAGAACAGGACGTTCATCGACCCACGGTAAGCACGGTGCGAGCGACCGCCAGAACTGCCTTGGGAGGTGCCTTCCCGACCTACCGGCGGATCTGAGCTTTCTCTGGCCATCGAGGAGACGCTCGGACGAGCGCCGAGCGCGACCCATCAACGCGGGCATTCGGCGCGACGTCGATGGTGCCCACCCGTCGTTCGGAATCACATCCAGGCGAGCTACCCTGCGCGTGGTGTAGGGGCCCTCGTCCGCGTCTGTTCTATTCAGTGATCTCAGCCAGAGCCTCGCAGGCGCTGTTGTGACCAGCTTCGCAGGCGCTTCGCCCAACTCGCTCCGCCTCAACCAGGTCGGGTACTGTACCAATGCCCTCAACCACGCGATGACCGAGGTTGAAGCACCAAACAGCGTTCGCGGCGGAGCCACAGGCGAGGCCGAAGTTCTCAGTGGCCTCGACGTGAAAACCAGGTGCGTCGTGCTGTTCGGCTACGCGTCCGCAGGAGTCTAGGCCACCGTCGTTGCAGTCATCGATTGAGTCTACCCATTGTGCGCCAACGAGTCCTGTCGCTCCGGTTCGAGCAAACGACGGTGGATCGCCGCCGGGTTCGAGTTCGGCAAAGATTGCGGCCAGGTGGTCGCCCTGCGCCTTCGGCGACATGTCATGACGGTCGCCCTCAGATGCACCAAACCCGGGAAGGTCGATCGCGATCACCCGAAACTCTGCGGTCAGAGCCTCCCATGACCCCGGGAAGGTCCAGATGCTCTCGGGGAAGGGGCTCAGTAGCACCACAAGAGGGGCGTCGACTAGGCCTGCTTCTGCAAGACGGATACGTCGCCCAGCAATGGTCCGAGTCTCTGTCGGAATCGGGACTTCCGGCACGTCGAAGGAGTCCGCGGCTTGGCGTGCAACTCGTACTTTCGGCCACTCCGGCGACACCAGCATGAGCGTCGAGGCATTGGCTTGGTCGTATGCAGTGAGCTTCTTCATACCGCGTCACTCGCCCGAGTGGCCTCGGAGTCAGTGGAAACGATTCTGATCGTCACATTCTGTGTCATCAATGGGCCCAGAATTTTTAGTACCGACTGGTACTAAAAATGGGCCGGGCCAGTGACAAGGTTGTCAACGACGGAGTAGATCTGATGCTCGGACCTCCCAGGAACGTCAGATGCGACGACGTATTGACACGGCTTTCGCCGGCAACGCTCAACCACGGTCTTCGACACAAGGTCGTCGGCGACGAGTTATCCGGGAATTCCGTTTGAGTTTGAGCCGTCCCTCAGGACACATTAGGGCTAGCGGCGGAAGTGACCGTCTCGTAGCAATGAGGGGCGTCCGCGAGTCTTGCCCAGCGGGATGTTCGTCATTTCGCTGGGGTCATCGGTCGCGTCGGTCCGAGGACACACCAAACAGGGTCTCCCCGCTCAGATCTTCTTCGCCAGGACCATCTGGCGCAGCTCTTCTTTGTAGGCGGCCACGCGTTCAAGAAGCTCCGGGTCGCCGGTAGCGAGGATCTGTGCTGCGAGCAGGCCGGCGTTGTACGCGGCGCCGATTGCGACCGTCGCTACAGGCACACCCTTCGGCATCTGAGCGATTGACAGCAGGGCGTCGACGCCCTGCAGATGGCCATTGGGTACCGGCACACCGATGACGGGCAGCGGTGTCTGCGAGGCCACCATACCCGGAAGGTGGGCAGCGCCTCCTGCTCCTGCGATGATCACTCCGAGCCCTCGCCCTGCTGCTTCGTCCGCGAAACGAGCCATCTCGACCGGCGTTCGATGCGCGGATACGACGGACATCTCATAGGGCACATCGAGGCCATCGAGGGCCTCGGCGGCGCCCTTCATAACCGGTAGGTCGGAGTCCGAACCCATGATGATCGCGACTCGTGCGCCGGTGTTGGTTCGTCCCATGTCAGCTCGCCTCTCGTTTCGTGTGTGTCCAGTAGTGATCTTCGTAGGCCATTAGCGTCTCGCGTAGTGTTGCGACTTCTTCAGGCGACGACGCGCGGCCGCTTATGTGCCCCATTTTCCGTCCCGGCGATACGTGGCCCTTATCGTACCACGTGAGTTCGCAGTCGAGCGGGAGGGGCGCTTGTGGAGCGACCACGTGGTCGAGACGG
>JBLHWZ010000130.1:0-14029 GCA_047629415.1 Bradymonadia bacterium
GCGATCAATCCAGCCACAGGGGCTCTTGAGGTGATTGATCCCGATGAAGCCCAGGAAGTGGAGTTCGAGCACTAGCGGGCGGCCGCCAGCGATAGGCAGGCGGATGTTGCATGGCTCACAGACCTGAGGTCTGCGAGCTCGGCTCATTGCTGAAGGTTCCGACGACGGGAGAGCGCGGCGACGACTGTGTCGCCTTGCCGGTCGTCTAGTTCTCTCGGCGCACGAACGTAGTGCAGAAGCGGGTCGGCGACTGTGTCGTCTTGCCTCTCGTCTACTACTACTCTCTGCGTAGGAACGAAGTGCAGAAGGGGTCGGCGACTGTGTCGCCTCGCCGCTCGCCTAGTACTCTTCTGCGTAGAACTGTTCGATGAACTCCCCAATTCGGCGGATATCCATCGACTTCGAGAAGTACCCGTGAATGTCGTTGTCCATACACATCGCCTGAAGCGTCGGCGCATCCAGGTCACTGAAGAGAACGACAACGATCTCCTCCAAAACTGGGTCGGCCCGCAGCCCATCCAGAATCTCCTGCGTGTTCAACCTCGGCATCGTGATGTCGAGCAGCAGGATGTCGGGACGCTCATACTCGATCTTGGCGAGAGCCCCGTTGGGGCTTGCCAGTTTCGCACATCCAAAGCCGGCGGCGAGTAATCGCTCTTCGGCCTCAAGTACGTCGAGGATGTTGCTATCGATTATGAGGACCTTTCGGCCCAACGCGTCGTCGCTCATTCTTAGCCGAACACAGCTGGGAGGGTGACCTTAACGGTACCGCGCACGACCGCACAGCGTCAAGCTTAGCCCAGGTCATCAGACAGGCAATGCGCGGCTCAGATTTCCTGGTTGTCGCCCAGCTGCGCTTCGACGCGGCGTAAGTCGTCATCCCTACCCAATTCTCGCCACATCTCGCGGGCCCGCTTCAACAGACGCTGGCCCGCGTTTGCCTGCCCCTGGGTGGCGTAGACGTCTGCCAGCCGCTCGAGCGGCCGGGCGTAATCTGGATCGATCAGCGCCGATGAGTCGGCCAACTCCAGACTTTCGGCGAGTACGCTCTCCGACTCCGAGTCCCGCCCCAAACGTCCCAGCAAGTACGCGAGGTTGAGACCAATACCAATCTGTAGGTAGGCGAAACCGACCCGCTGAGCGACGTCTAGCGCGCGGCGGAACGCTTCCTCGGCCTGTACGTCTCGATGAGACTCCATCGCGACAATGCCCAGGTTGGTCCAGCCCACAGCCGCATCGTAAGGCAGTTCAAGCACATGAAAGATGTCCACGGCGCGCCGGTAGAAGTCAGCAGCCTGAGCGAACTCGGCCCGGAACCGCGCCACGTCTCCCTGACCGTTAAGCTGATGCGCGACTCCCTTCCGATCTCCTAGTTTCGAATAGATCTTGCGCGCTTCTTCATAGGCCGCGTGGGCCTGTCCGAGTTCGTTCGTCGACTTGAATGTGACCGCAAGGCGCGCGTAGCACTTGGCCCGGCCAGGCTCGTCGTGCCGGGCTTCGAAGAGAGCCATCGCCTCGTCGAAGTGTCGTCGGGCTTCAGTGGTCTCACCGCGGGCACGCAGGACATCTCCGAGCAGCCAGATCGCCTCGGGAATCAAGCGCTCGATCTCGCCTGATCGCGCGACTCGTAGGGCCTCGGTAGCGAGTTCTTCGGCGCGAGCGCTTCGACCAACGTGCCACTCGACGCGCGCGAGGCCGAGGAGTCCGTCGCCCGTCAGCTCTGGAGCTTCCAGCTGGGCGGCAACTTTCAGGGCGGATTCGTATCGATCTCTCGCCTCCTCAAACTTCCCAAGGATTCTATCGATTTTCGCGATGCCCAGGTTGGCTTTCGTCCGCGCCAGTGGCTCGGACGAGGGCTCAGCGAGCACCGCGTTGAGATGGTCGCGCGCGGCAGCATAGGCTCCTAAGCCGATCCAGAGCATCGCGAGGCGGATGCCGACTTGAACCTGTACTGTGCGATCTTCCGACGCTTGCGGGCCATCTAGGAGTTCCAACATCCGTTGCAGGTACCTCGCGGCGTCATGAGGCCGCTGGCCGCGTTCCGCGAGGTCTGCGCCCAGTCCGAGGTATTCGAGTTCGTGCTCTTCGTCTCGGGCCTCCGCATAGTGGCGGATGAACTCTTCGGCGTGGTCGCCGACCTCGCTGCCCAGCACCGCCAACTTGGCCTCTGCTGCGAACGCATGCAGGCTCCTGGTGGTTCGGCGGTTCTTCATCTGTTCGAGCAGCGCATCTCGCACGAGCGAGGATGGGAAGCTCAGCACGTCGTCACGACGCGTCGGCCTCATCTGCAAGAAGTCCTCGTCGAGCAGCGCGTCGATGTCTGAGTCGATCGTCTCCATCAGGTCGGATCGGGCCTCGATCTGGAGCATCCGCTCCAATACACTGAACCGGAACGAGCTCCCGAGAACTGCGCAACGAGCGAAGAGGTCACGCAGCCGACTGCCCGGAACGATCTGCTCGAGCTGGCCGATGCGGAGCTGCATGATGTCGGCGAGCGAGGGGGGCAGGATTGTTCGGACGTCGACCCCTTGCAACGCGCGCCATCCAGAGGGCGTGCTTTCGATGAGTCTCTCATCGCGCAGGAACCGCACAAGTTGCACGAGGTGCAGTGGATTTCCGCTCCCCCGAGCGACCAGAGCGTCCTCAAGCTCCTCGTCTGCATGAATCATCGTCGCGAGCGCTTCGCGAGAGCCAGCTTCCGTCAGCGGCTCGACTTGGTGACGAAGCACTGTGTGGCCGTCGAAGCGGCTCAGCTGGCGTAGAAGTTGCTCAGCGTTGTTCGTCTCGACCTCGCCAACGTGCGCCGTGGCGACGATGATCACCGGCAACGGGCGTTGTTGCATTTCGGCCGCGAAAAACTCGAGGAACGCCTCCGCCTCCGGCCCTGCCCATTGCATGTCATCGAGAGTGATGACGACCGGTCGGGTGGGCGTGAGCGTCGTGAGTATCCGAAACAGCAACTCGAAAATCGGCTCAGGGCCACTGGCGAGCGGGTGCAGTCCTGGCTGTGGCACCGTCGGGCGCAAGAACTGGGCGAGGAGCGCCGCGTCGCTCTCGGAGTCCATGCCCCAGGATTTGAGGCGCTCAGCAACTAAGGCTGGAACACGGTCAGTCTCTGCATCACGGGTTCCAACAAGCCCATCGAAAGCCTCTCGAATACCTCGGAGTCCGCGCTCTCCCTCTCGATGGAACGCGCCATGGGCGCCACGGAACGCGCCATGCTCGACTAGGTCTTCGCGAATAGCCGCTGCAAGCCTGCTCTTTCCGAGTCCGGCCTCGCCATCGAGCATGATGAGGAGTCCGCGGCGATTGGTGTTGGCAGAAACGAACGCGGCGTCGACGAGTCGCTGGAGTTCGGCCTCGCGTCCCACGACGCCTGTTCCGGTTGCGCGGATCGGCCAGGCCGAGCCGGAGAAGCTTACTTCAGGGGCATCTTCGGCCAGTGTTCTCCTGTTTTCGGGCTCCCCTTTGAGGGAGTCGAAGGTGATCGTAAGCGCGTCCTCGACGATCGTGTTTCCGGTCGAAACAGTGAGTGGATCGCTGGCTCGTCGAGCGAGGCGAGGGCTGGTTTGTTGGCCGAGAATTCGGCGAAGGCGCACCCGGAACGCGTTGGCGCTTGGTACCCGGTCTCGCGGCGACTTCTTGAGAGCGTCCTGAATGAGCTCGCGAAGCTCGGCGGGGGCGTTGAGGCCGGGCCTGAAGACAATAGCCGGGGGCGGATCGTGGACCTGCGAAACGAGCACGTCCATTGGATTCTCACCGTCGAATGCGTCCCGACCGGTCACCGCACGGAAGAGCATCAACCCGACCGCATAGACGTCAGCAGTCGCGGCAACATGGCGTTCGCCTCGCGCCTGCTCGGGCGCCATGTACTGAGGAGTGCCGATCACCTGTCCGACACCAGTAGTGCGCTCGTCCTCCCACTGTACTCCGGCGAGGACGGCGATCCCGAAGTCGACGATCTTCACGGTCATCGCTCCGTCGTCGTCACGCGCGACGAGCACGTTCGCCGGCTTGATGTCCCGATGGATGATTCCCTTCGCGTGGGCGTGCGCGAGCCCGGTGAGGATCTGGTCGAAGACGTCGGCCAGCACCTCAAAGCTGGGTTGCTCCATCATGAGCTGCCCGAGGGAGACGCCCTCGACGAGCTCCATCGCCATGAAGAGTGCCGAGTCTTTGCCCACGCCGAAGTCGTGGACCATCGCGATGTTTGGGTGCGCTAGCGCCGCGACGGCGCGGGCCTCGCGGACGAAACGACGCCGAAGATCGGGACTCTCGGAGAGATCGGGCCGCAACATTTTGAGCGCAACCGGACGATCGAGCGGTTCTTGGATCGCTCGATAGACCGAACCAATCCCACCAGCTCCGATGAGTTCTTCGACCCGAAACCGGCCGGAAATGAGTTGTCCGATTGGGGAGTTCATGCGGCCGTTGATAGCCGTTGGGAGATCGTGTTAGCCGAGTAGTGCCTCGTGGGAGGCTAAGAGGATTGGCTAGTGAAAAACTCGATTACCACAGACGCAGCGACCGGTCGCGGGGTCATCCAGCTGATGCCCGACGATCTGGCGGATCAGATCGCCGCAGGAGAGGTCGTCGAGCGCCCGGCGAGTGCGGTCAAGGAGTTGGTGGAGAACGCGATCGACGCAGGCGCGACCAGGGTCCGCGTCGAACTGGAGGAGGGCGGTCTCGACCTGATTCGCGTTGTCGATAACGGTACTGGCATGACCCCCGAGGACGCAGAATTATGCATCCGGAGGCACGCGACCTCGAAGGTTAAAAGTCGGGCCGACCTCGACGCGATTACTACGCTCGGGTTCCGCGGTGAGGCGCTGCCATCCATCGCATCGGTCAGCCGCTTCACGTTGCTAACGAAGCCGCATGACTCACTTGGCGGGACGCGCGTTCGGGTAGACGGCGGAAAGCTTGTTGAAGTCTCCAGCGCTGGGGCTCCCCCAGGAACAGAGGTCACTATCCGTGACCTCTTCTACAACACACCGGCACGCCTCAAGTTCCTCAAGACTCGGGCTACCGAGACGCGCCACGTGGTGGAAGGCATTCAGCGCCTCGCGATGGCCAACCCGTCGGTCGGCTTCACTCTGCTCCACAACGGTCGAAAGGTCGTGGACCTACCGGCGGTCGAGGAGGTCAGCGATCGGCTCTTTGGGCTCTTCGGCCAGAAAGAGTCCGAAGGACTTTTCCCACTCGAATACGCTGAACAGGACGGCGTCTCGTGCGTAGGGTTCTTCGGAAAGCCGACCCTCTCACGACGAACAACGTCTGGTATCTGGGCGTTCGTTAACGGTCGCTACGTTCGCGACAAGACGATCATGGGTGCGGTGCGAGTCGCGTATCAGGGAATGGTCGACAAGGGCCGTCATCCGGTCGTCGTGCTCTTTCTTTCAGTGCCCCCAGGCGCCGTGGATGTGAACGTGCACCCGGCGAAAATCGAAGTTCGGTTCCATCAGTCTGACGCCGTGTTCCGCGCGGTGCGTCGGTCTATTGCCAACTCGCTCTCGGCCGGGCCGTGGGTACCGGCCGGACCGGGCACAGAGGCGCGCGAAAACAGCGGATGGCGGCCCACGCCGACGACGACCGAACCTGGGAAGTGGGCGGGAATGGAGGCGTCTGAGGCTCAGGCGAATTTGCCGGTCCGCGCCTACGAACTCTACGCTCGAGACGAGGCGCCGAGGCGCGAGGCGCCGCACTCCTTCGGTCCGCCACGTCCGGAACGAGATGGGCCCGCGGGCTATTTCGAGTCGTTGCACTACATCGGCCACTTCCGCGGTACGTTCCTGCTCGCGTCGGATGGCGATGCGATGGTGGTCGTCGATCAGCACGCGGCGCACGAGCGGATCACGTTTGAAGAGCTGCGAACAAGCTGGCGCGATCGGCGATACGACGCGCAGTCGCTCTTGGTGCCACACGTCCTGTCGCTCAACTCTCTCAGGGCGGCGACACTTCGAGACAATCTAGAGTTCTTTCAGCGGCTTGGATTCGAGATCGAGCCGTTTGGCGACAACGACTTCGCGATCAAGGTGGGACCTGCCGTTCTAAAGAGCGCCAAGCATGAGCAGCTCATCGTCGACGCGCTCGATGAGCTCTCAGAGTCGGGCCAAAGCGGCACGATTGACGAGGCGATCGATGCCGTCCTGATTCGGATGGCCTGTCACAAGAGCGTGCGGGCGGGAGACACACTAACCATCGAGGAGGTTTACCGGCTATACAGAGATCTTGATCAAGTTGATTTCGGGGCAAATTGTCCACATGGGCGTCCGGTATATTTCACGATGACGCTAGAAGAACTCGAAACCCGTTTCGGTCGCCGGTGACTAACCGTCCGCGAATCGTAGTCGTTGGAGGGCCCACGGGGGTCGGGAAGACTGCAACGTGCCTAGAACTCGCGGCTCAGTTCGGTGCAGAGATCGTCAGCGCTGACAGTGTTCAAATCTACACTGGCTGCGATATCGGGTCAGCGAAGGCGACGGCCGCTGAGCGCGAGAGAGTGCCGCATCATCTTATCGACGTCTGCGACGCCTCGGACGTCTACTCGGCTGCGCGCTTCGTCGAAGACGCCGACGCCGCCATCGCCGCCATCGCCGCGCGCGGGAAGATTCCGATGGTGGTCGGGGGCACTGGCCTCTACATCCGGTCTCTCGTAAGCGGGCTCTTCGACGTGCCGCAGGATGCGACCGTGCGTGCTCGCCTTCGCGAACGTGCGGCGCGAGAAGGCGTGAGCCGTTTGCATACCGAACTGGAGCGAGTCGACCCCGACTGTGCTCGCAAGGTTGGACAGCGTGACGCCCTGCGTGTCATCCGCGCCCTCGAGGTCTACCAGACGACCGGGCGTCCAATGTCGGAATGGCAGCGCTCCCATGCCTTGGCGGAACGTCGCTATCCCGCTCTGCGGATCACCCTCAGCAGGCCGCGCTCCCAACTTAGGGATCGTATCGCGGTACGAGCGAAGGCCATGCTCGACGCCGGCTTGGTGGCTGAAGTCGAGGCGCTGCTCGCGGCGGGCGTTGCGCGAGATGCACCACCGATGCGAGCGATAGGCTACAGCGAGGCCATTCAGCACTTGGATGGTGGGCTGGAGCGCAGCGAACTATGGGCGGCTATCACCGCATCCACGCGGCGGTTCTCGAAGCGTCAGCTCACTTGGTTCAGAGGCCAGTGGGAGAGCTGTTGGATGGACATGAACGAGCCGCGAGTCGAGTCGACACTCGCAGCGGCGATCTCGACCTTCGTCGATAGCGGGGTAGAGATCGAGTTCGGGGCCTCAGACGATTCCGAATGGCGCAATCGCTGAGCCTTGACCTTCGCGCGCCGCGCCCGCATTGGTCCGCGACCTCTTTCCCGCATTTCCAATGCCTGAAACCACCTCGCCCGCGTGGGTACACCAGCTCCGCCCTTACGTTCCGGGCAAACCCACCGACGAACTGAAGCGCGAGCTCGGCATCGAGCGCGTAGTCAAGCTCGCGAGCAACGAAAACCCACTCGGGCCCAGCCCTCACGCGGTGGAGGCCATGGTTGCTGCCTCGCGGAACGTGCATCGGTATCCTGACCCCGCGTGTTTCGATCTGAAGTCGCGGCTCGCAGCATTCGCCGGAGTAGAGTCCTCGCGCATCGTTGTTGGTAACGGGTCAAACGAGGTTATCACGCTCCTGATCCGCGCGTTCTGCACTCGAGAGCAGAACGTCGTCGCCAGCCAGTACGGTTTCATCGCCTATAAGGTTGTCTGCGGCGCAGCCGGTGTTCCCTTCCGTGAGGCGTCAGCCAACGGACTCGGGACCGACGTCGACGCGCTTATCGCCCAATGTGATGAGAACACACAGATCCTCTTCATCGCGAATCCCAACAATCCGACAGGGACGTACGCTCGACGAGAGGAGATACTCCGCCTCCTTAAGGAGACTCCCGAACACGTGCTCGTCGTCCTAGACGAGGCGTATACGGAGTACGTGACCGCCAGCGACTGCCCCGACGGACTCACGCTACTCGGTGAGCGCGAGAACCTAGTGGTCATGCGGACCTTCTCGAAGGCGTATGGCCTCGCCGGGTGCCGAGTTGGCTGGGCAGCGTGCCCGGCGTTTGTCGCAGACCGCGTCAATCGGGTGCGGGAGCCGTTCAACGCGAACCACGTCGGACAAGCCGGAGCGCTTGCAGCGATGGACGACGCCGAGTTTATGGCGAAAGTTGTCGAGCTGAACACGCGCGAGATGGCTCGCCTGTGCCGAGGCATCGAGGACGCTGGGTTCTCCTACGTTCCGAGCCAAGGAAACTTCGTTTTGATGGCGACACCTGACGGTGGGGCTCCGCTCTACGACGCTCTCCTAAAGGAAGGCGTGATCGTGCGCCCGCTCGCCGGCTATGGGCTGCCCAACCACCTACGGGTGACTGTGGGTACCGAATCTGAGAATCAAACATTCCTCGACGCACTCACCAAAATTTCGCGATGAGCCTTACTGTTCAACCCGCCAGCTTGGCTGGATCCACTCGGGTGCCCGGAGACAAGTCCGTCACGCACCGCGCCGTGATGTTTGCTGCGGTCGCTGAGGGAACCTCAGAGATTCACTACCCGGGGACGGGACAGGACAACCTGTCCACCCTCTCGGCGATGGGTCAGCTCGGCGTGGAGGCGACATTCGACACTCCCGAGCACTTCACCGTTGTGGGGCGCGGCCCAGGTGCATTGCGTGCGCCGTCCTCACCGATCGACTGCGGAAACTCAGGCACGACAGCCCGACTGCTCTCCGGATTACTCTCCGGAGCCCAGGTTCTGGCCACTCTAACTGGAGATGAGAGCCTGAGTGGTCGCCCAATGGGACGCGTTGCGGAACCGCTCCGCGATATCGGCTACAAGGTTTCAACCTCCGACTCAGGCACTTTGCCCCTCACCATTGAGGACTCTCGGCCGACGGATACGGAAGGCGTTCGAGCCGTGTTGCGAGTCGCGAGCGCGCAGGTGAAGTCCTGTATCTTGCTCTCTGGACTCTATCGAGACCACACAACAGAGGTCGTTGAGCCAGCGGTGAGCCGCGATCACACGGAGCGGCTGCTCCGTGCCATGGGAGCACGAGTATCCTCCTCGCGTCATTATATGAACCCCGCCAAGCATGCGGGCGATCCAGAAGCACCGATGGTGCGCCTCTACCCAGGCTCGACGTTGCGCGGGCGGGTTCTTGAGGTGCCAGGAGATCCGTCCTCGGCTGCGTTCTTGCTGGCTTCGGGTGCGATCAATGGAAACGGGGTCGCAGTCGAAGCGATGGCGATCAACCCCACGCGGGTCCGTTTCTTAGACGTGCTTGAGCGGATGGGCGCTAGCTTCTCAATCCGAGCGCGTCGGGCGCTGACCAGCGGCGAGCCATCAGCGACGGTGACCGTCACCCGAAGCGCACTGCAAACGACCGAAATCCGAGGGTTCGAGGTTCCGCTCGTGATCGATGAGATTCCAGTGCTGGCGGTTGTCGGGGCAGCAGCAACCGGCCGTTTCGTAGTCCGCGACGCCAAGGAGCTTCGCGTAAAGGAGAGTGATCGCATCGCGACCACCATTGGGCTGCTAAACGCGCTCGGCGTTACGGTTGAAGAACATGAGGACGGCTTCGAGTTCGAGGGGCTGGGTTCCGCATGTTGGGAAGGCTTCGAGTTCGATTGCGGCGACGACCACCGGATCGCGATGGCGGCTATCGTAGCGGCCCTCGCCGCGTCCGACCCCAGCTCGCTGCTCGGCACCGAGTGTGTGGCCGTCAGCTTCCCGGAGTTTGGTGAGACCGTCGAGAAGCTGGGAGGGAGCTTCAAATGATCGTCGCCATCGATGGCCCGGCCGGAGCTGGTAAGAGTACCGCTGCGCTGCTGGTCGCCGATGTACTCGGCTACCAGCTGATCAGCACCGGCGCGCTTTATCGCGCGGTGGCGAAAGAGGCTCTCGATACTGGAATCGCGCTCGATGAAGCAAATCGGCTAGCCGAAATCGCCGCAGCTCTCCGAGTAGCGTTCGAGGTTGTCGATGGAACCAACAGAGTTCGGGTCGCCGACGTTGACCTGACCGATGCCCTTCGCACGCCGCAAGTGTCGTCAGGCGCCTCCGTAGTGAGTGCGATCCCACAGGTTAGGGATGCGCTCACGGAGCTGCAGAGGGACTACGGCCGCACGCTGGACGTGGTGATGGAGGGCCGGGACATCGGGACCGTCATCTTTCCGGATGCGCATACAAAGGTGTTTCTCACTGCAAGCCTTGAGGAACGGGCTAAGAGGCGGCTGATAGACTTGGAAGCCGCAGGCGAGGAGACCACAATCGCGGAAGTCCTGGCGGATATCCAAGAGCGAGACGACCGCGACACCAACCGTCCGGTCGCTCCCCTGCGTCCGGCCGAAGGTTCGGTGATTGTAGATGCGACTGTCATGTCGATCGAAGAGGTCGTCGACACCATCGTGGGCCTAGCCAAACAGGCCTCGTCCTAGTTTGGGTGATACCTAACGGTTCGGGATTACCCGGACGACGTATTGACGGTCTAAGTGGCCGAGCAGCTCGGACTGATAGCCCGCTTCGTTAAACTCGGACATGACCTCTTCGGGGCTCATTCTCATCTCGGCCGGTGGACCGGGCTGAACGGTGTCGTTGTACTCGACGATCGTGATCGTCCCGCCCGGGGCGAGCGCTTCCAGCAACACGCCAGCGTACACGTCTCTGCCTTCGACGTGGTGCCACGTGTTCACGAGGAGGATACGATCGATCGCGCCGGGCTCGAGTCGGGGGTCGTCCAGCGCAGCGAGGTGAGCGCTGGCGTTGGTGACGCCGTCCACATCAATTCGGGTGGTGAGATGGTCCACCATCGCCGGTTCGATGTCGGCGCAATAAACGTGGCCCGTCTCACCGACGGCCTCGCTGAGGTACGGCAAGAAGTACCCCGTACCCGCTCCGATATCGACCGCCGTTTGACCGGGCTCGAGCATCATCCACTCGATCACTTGCACTGGGTTTTGCCATGCGTCTCGTTCGGGACCTTCCCAGCGCGCTGCCCATGCTTCGGGGTCATCGAACCCGTGGTGATGGGCACCATCAAGCGGAGTTTGGCCCGCTTCGCCGTGCACATGTGCTTCAGCGGACTGACCATCCTGCGCAGCATTTTGCTGAGTGCTCGGTGCCGATTCAGGGGTCGAATCAGACTGTTGCGCGCCGCAAGCAGCCAGCAGAACCAAGAGAAGAGGGTGAAGAGGTTTCATGTTTGTTACGATCGCTGGGAGGCCTAGATTAGGTCTCCTCGGTTAGGTCGGGCAGCGAGCACTTTCTGTGGTGCTCGAATACGAGGGAGGTCCGGACCCGGGCAATCACATCGTGCTGGCCCAGCGTGTGGGACCAGAGCCTATTGAGGTGGTCAACATCACGGACAGCAACGTGGAGGAGAAAGTCGTCCTCCCCGGCAACGTGAAACGACTCGACCACCTCGGGCAGCCCGCCGACGAGTTCCCGAAACCGTTGCACGGCGTCGGGTCCTTGATCGCGCAGCCGCACTGCGAAGATCGCCCGCATCGCGATGCCTAGCGCGTCGGCGGAAACCTCGGCGTGGAAGCCTCGGAGCACGCCCGTGTCCGTGAGCTTTCGGACTCGTTCTCGGCAACTGGACTGCGCGAGTCCGATCTCGGCCGCCAGCTCCTTGTTGGATAGCCGCGCATTCTTCTGAAGTGCGTGGACAATTCCACGATCGATTCGGTCGAGGATGGTTTTCATTGCATGCTTCCGCGAAATATTCGATTGAGCGCCGGACCACTCGATCATACTCTTGTGTTTATGAGGCGTCACCGACTTTGCTCAGGAGGCAACGTGACACACCAGTTCATCATAGAGGTTGGGCGAATGCTGCACCGGTACGGTGCTCCGGCACACCGCATCGAATCCACGCTCGAGGAAGTCGCGGGTTCGTTGCGTGCGGAAGGCACGTTTCTTGTGACGCCGACCTCGTTAATCTTCGAGTTCGGCGACGCGCCAGTGAGACTTGTGCGAACGAGTCAGGGAGCGGTCGACCTTGGTGGACTCGCCGCGGTCTACGCGATCGCCGGTCGGGTGGTGCAGGGCGAACTGAGCGCTGTGGCAGGGCGGGCTGAACTCGTTCTCATCAGCACGTCGCCGAGACGCTACAACGCCGCGACGATGGTGGTGGCAACTATGGCTGCGTCTGCAGCGGCGGCATGCTTTTTGGCGTCGACATGGCTTGAGGTCGGCGTCGCAGCGATCGCTGCAATCGGCGTCGGAATATTGTCTGAACTCGCTCGGCATTCGCGGGAACTTGAGCGCGCACTGCCCATGGTTGCGGCTGCAGCCGTGACGGTCTCGGCCTCGCTCGTGGCGGCGGCCGAACCAATCTCCGTATATACCGTCACGGTGTGTGCCCTCATCATGTTTGTCCCTGGCCTCATGCTGACCACCGCCATGGCAGAGATCTCCACCGGGCATTTGGTGGCGGGCACTAGCCGGCTCACCTCCGCGGCGGCGCTCCTCTTAGCCTTAGGCGTTGGGGTGGCGCTCGGAACGACGGTTGCAACCGGGCTTCTCGGCACGCCTCAGTCTGTGCCACTCGAGCGCGAGCTCGGCCAGGGAGCAACCGTGATCGGTCTGCTGCTCGGCGCTGCCTCGTTCCAGGTCCTTTTGTCGGCGGACAGGCGGGACCTTGGGTGGGTGCTGGCGTCAGGTATGGTCGCCGGGATCGGCCTCGCTCTTCCTCTGCCTCAGTACGCCGCGGTCTTCGTTGGAGCCTTCGCGATCGGTCTCTACGGACGACTCTACGTGCGGATTGCTGACCGCCCAGCGCCAGTGGTGATCGTGCCCGGTATTCTTGTCCTTGTACCTGGCAGCATAGGGTTTCAGAGCGTCGCTCTTATGATGAGCGACGACGTTCTGAGTGGAACGGCCGGCGTGTTTCAGATGTTGATCATAGGTATGGCGATCGCGTTGGGCCTAGTGATGTCGGGCGCGCTGGACGCAGGAAACCGGCCTGGCACTCGAGGCAAAGCGTGTGAAGGAGTTACGATACAGGTCGCACCTACATCTCCATTTGGGGCGGCGACGCTCTAGGGGTTTGAGGTGCGATCTAGTGCCGTGCGGCCGCATCTTTGGGCTTCTTCATTCGCGATAGCGGGGCGCGAACGATGGAACTGGTACAGAGGAACTTAGGGCGACTAGTCCGGTCGAGGTTGCGGCGGAAGGCGTAGCGAGGGCAGGATGGAGATCTGCAGTCCTCTCTCCGATGAATGATGTCAGAATCTCGGTCCTTTCGACGGCCACTCGTGGCCCAATCCGTCCTTGAGTTGGTGGGTGCCACGCCGCTGGTACGCCTCAATCGCCTCGTCTCGCCCGGAGGGGCGTCTGTCCTCGTGAAGCTTGAGTCCTACAATCCCGCAGGGAGTGTGAAGGACCGAATCGCCTTGGCGATGGTTGAGGCGGCGGAGCGGGAGGGGATCCTCCGTGAGGGCGATACAATCGTCGAGCCCACCAGCGGCAACACAGGGATCGGCCTGGCGCTGGTCGCTGCAGTGAAGGGCTACCGGCTCATCATCACGATGCCCGACGATAGCTCGACAGAGCGGCGGCGCGTGCTTGAACATTACGGCGCGCAGGTGGTCATGACCCCCGGGCGCAAGTTGATGAGGGGAGCGATCGAACGAGCGAGTGAGATTGTGCGGGACAACCCACGTTGCTTCATGCCGCAGCAGTTCGACAACCTCGCCAACCCGGAGATTCACCGGCAAACCACCGCTCTAGAGATTCTGAATGCGACCGACGGTAAGGTCGACGCGTTCGTCACGGGTGTCGGCACGGGCGGCACGATTACGGGTGTCGGCGAAGTGTTGAAAGCCAAGCTCCCGTCTGTTCAAATCGTCGCGATCGAGCCAAGGAAATCACGCGGGCTGTCGGGAGGGCCAACTGAGCCACACGGGATTGAAGGCATCGGCGCAGGCTTTGTTCCGGCGGTCATGAATGCGCAGATTATCGACGAGGTCCTCGCCTGCGATGACGAGACGGCGTTCGATACCGCTC
>JBLHWZ010000131.1:0-13928 GCA_047629415.1 Bradymonadia bacterium
CGTCTGGGACAGCGACGGGTGGGACTTCGAGGAGTGGTCGGGGGAATCGCCGACAACGGTCATCGACTCCTGGCACAAGGTCGCCGGCGCCTATGCGGGGGTCAGCATGGCCGCCGACGCGTATCGCTACCTCACGCTACTGCGCGAAGGAGCGGAGTGCGCCGAGCTCGAACGAGCCCGGGAGTTCATCCGAGGAGATCTCGATGCGTTGCATCTCTCCCAGGCGATCACGGGTGTTGAGGGCGTGGTGGCGCGCGGCTTCGCCCGCCTCACAGAGCCAGGCTCCGACTACGAGACCACGCCGCTCTTCGACGATGAGGGCTCGCCACTTCCGGCGGAGAAGACCAACGGAACGTGGCGCGCGGACAACTCCGGGGAGTACCCGGACTACATCTGGGAAGACTCGTGCAGCCGCGACATGCTCATCGGCTGGGTTCTCGGGCTCGGTGCACTTTGGGAGGTCATTCGCGATGACCCGAACTTCGACGATTCGCTGCGAGACCGAGCGCGGGCCGATGCGATGGCGCTCGCCCGCTCGCTGATGACAGTTCAGGAGTCCGGCTATGACCTGGAGGTGCGCGACGCGGATGGACGCATGACCTACCACGGCATCATGCATGCAGAGTCCGTCGACCGCGTGTACGTGCCCGGCGTCCGAAACGGTTTTAACGCGGTGATGTCTCTGGGCGTGATCGCGACGCTCGCCTACGTCACCGAGGACCCCGACGTCGAGGCGTACCTCTACGACGATCTAATCGATCAGCGAGCGTTTCTTCGGCTGATCAACGATGACATGATCGGGCTCGATCTGGGGAACGGCTCGAACCACTCCGGGTACAACATGGCCTTCGAGGGAGGCTGGCTCGCAATGCGCTATCTGAGAGACCCAGCCGCACGCGCAGAGGCCGCGCGATCGGTACGCGATTCTATGTACGACCGAGGCGGAGACCGGCAGCCAGTGGAGATGAAGCAGACCTTCTTCGACCTCACCTATACCGCTGCTGTCACCGGAGAATCGGTCTTCGGTCCTCCGACCGCGGTCGTTGATGAGGGAGCGCTCCAGCGCGGAATGGAGACGCTCGAAGAGTGGGCCGACGCTCCTTACTACGACCGCCCAGCGGAGAACTGTGACGAGGCCGAAGTCGAGGCCAGAGAGTGCACCGCGACCGACGGCTCCAACATCGAGGTGCTCGGCAACGTCGGCCGCAACGGTGACCTCGTCGCAGCCGACCCGATCCCGATGCGGATCCGAGGCTCCAGCAACTACTGGTGGCGCTCAAACCCATACAAGATCGATCAAGGCGGGCAGGGCGGCTCACTGCTCCCGGGCAGCGACTACCGCTGGATGTATTGGACATCTCGCTGGCTGCAGCGGCCGATCGAGTAGGCGAGGTCCGTCATCGCCGCGCGCAATTCTGCGGCCGTTTCCTCAGCCGAAGTGAACTGCGCTCAAGTGCGCGCCCATAGCCACATCGCGATACGGCGTGCTGGAGGCATCATCTTCGACCGCACCCGCGCATACGTGCAGCGGCAAGAAGTGCTCTTCCCGAGCTTGATCGAGCAGCGGAGCAACCGCCCGATCCATAGTCTCTCTGCGGCTGATCGAGTCTTAAAGAGCTTTCAGTGTCCGCCGCACGATTCTCGCATTACCCGAGAGTCATGGAAGCGAATCACAGCCGGAACGCTCTTCTTTCCCAAACACGCGACTGTTCAGCTGTGCTCGGGCTGGCCCTCGTGCTCGTGCTCGTCCGGGTCCCTGGACCCAAATGGTTACAACTCAGGTGACCGCGTCGTCGCGACGGTTGACCTCTCAACATTAGATGGAAGCCTCTCGGCTGGGACCGGCGGAACGGTTATCGCTGGCAGAGACGTCACTCCTCCACTCCTAGTAGAGTGGAGGAGTGACGACAGGACACGAGGGTAACTGCGCCTCTACAGCATGCGGCACGTGCACGAGTGCAGCCGTCGATAGTCGTTGGTTCGTAGCTTGCGACGACGTGGCCTCGGAGTAGGCGCCTCGCCTCGCGCTCGTCGACTTTGGCGGCGATTCTTCCCGCCTCCCTCTCGCGCAACCGACAGGGAACGAGGTCGACTCGATGATGGCTCCGCCCATACGTCGGGGCCGTCGTCTGTTCATGTGCACTACTCTACCGAGACGAAGAGCTCGTCCGCGAATGTCCCTGACCCCGCCACGCTCACATCCGAGGTCATCACGAGGCGAGCAGATGCGGCGCCCGCAGGGATCTGCGTAAGGAACTCGACGGAGGTCCACTCGGCTGCGCCCACCTCTGCGCCAGGAATGCGGAGACCGACGGAGCCGTCGCTGTTGAGGAATTCGAGCGCGATCTCAACCCTCGCCAGCGCAGCATAGGAGCGTAATCTGCCACCCCAGCGTACTCTCGCGGTGCCCTGATCGATGGCGCCGGACGAGGAGCTGAGGTCGACGGTCTGCGAGAGCGTGGCGTCCTCCAGCCCATCGTCGAAGCCAAAGGGCGCCCCAGCGAAAAAATAGCCCCTGCCGCTGCTCGACCAAGCCGGGTAGAGAGCGAGCCCATAGGGGACGAGGTCAGGAAGGATTGACCACCCGTGGAGGCTCCATGCCTCGGAGGTGGATTCTGCACCTGGAACGCCCAATAGATTGCCACTGCTAGGGGCGGGAGCCTGAAGGTCGAACCCGAGGTAGAGGTCATCGAATGTTGCGTCGTTGCCGAGGCCAGCTGTACCCAGTCGGTTGTGGGAGAGCCAAGTAAAACGCGCCGATCGCGCCCCTACGGGCAGCGTGATGCGTTCGACATAGGGTTCGTAACGCAGTGGATCCCGGTGCCCGCTCGAGGCCCGCCAGAGGAGCTGATCGTCGCTGTCGAGGACCTCCACAACGATCTCCCCCGAGTCCGTCGGTGTGAGGACATTGCTGGAACCATCGGCGAAGTCCTCCGTCTCGTAGGACGCCTGTATCCATCCGGATACGTAGAGAACGCCACGCCCTTCGTCGATCTCTGGGCCGTGTAAGCTCAGATCGACTTGCTGGAATCCCGATGACCACGGCGCGTTCGTTGGAGTCGAATCTTCGGCTCCGGTGAAGAGCGCCTCGCCGGTGCGCGCCAGGCTGCTTCGGCGAGATGTGGCGATGACGCCTCCCCCTTCGAAGGTCCATGCGGCTCCGCCGTCCTCGGCTCCGGGATCAGCTATCAGGTTGGCTGGCCGTTCCTCTTCCGGGGGGAACTCACGCCAGACGGCACGGCTGGCTGCGAAGGGATCTTCGTCGAACGGCTCGGCACCAAGCGCGGGGAAGAGCAGCTCCGTGATGACGGGCTTATGGTCCGACAGGATCGGATGAAGGTTGAGGACATCCCCGGTGATCACGAGCGGAGATGGGCTGTGCGGGAAGAAGACGAGATCGATCAGCTGGGAGCCTTCCGAATCGTCGAAGAGGCTAGATGGCCAGGAAATGCGCTCGCCTGATTGCCACCCAAGCGTGGTGAAGGCGTCGCGGACGACCTCCTCCAGAATCGTGATTTGTGTGCTCAGGTGCTCGTCATTGAAGTCACCTGTCATCACCAGATACGGATTCTCGTCTTCAGCGAGGTGTTCATCGACCAGGACGCGGGCCTCTCGGTCGCCGCCGGCATCCCAGCTGAGGTGAGTGTTGTAGACGGAGAATCGTACGCCATCGATCTCGGTCTCCGCGTGGATGACGTTTCTGGAGGACCCGGTCAGGCTATGGGTTTCCGCGTTCAGAAGCGGCGTGCGCGATAGAATCGGTGTGCCCGCGCCATACACATGCGGGAATCCAGCGGCCGCGGCGATCTCGAGAGCGAGCTCAGCGCCACACTCCTGCAGGCCGACCCAGTCGAGTTCGAGGCCCCCTAGCAGTTCCCCGATCGCCTCTGCCGAGCTCAGCTGCGCACTATAGACGTTGAACGAGCCAACACGAACGTGGATGCCAGCGGGCAATATCACGGGCTCTTCGGCTGGCTCGGGCGGGAGGACAAACGTTTCAGGCTCGAGGCCTGGCGCGATCACTCTCTCCAGCTCCTCGCTGGAGTCCGAACCATCTTCGACGACGAGAGTGTCCTCGAGTTCGCCGTCGGAGTCGCCGTCGGAGTCGCCGTCAGTGTCGGCGTCAGTGTCGGCGTCGCTAACGGACGCGTCTCCGCCATTCGAGGAGTCCACGTCTCCTCTGCGTCCGTCGTCGAGATCATCTGCGGCATCGACAACGTCAGAATTACTCGCGATCGTTGAAGTCTCGGCGCATGAGGCGCAGACCACCATAGTGACGAGGCCGAGTGTGAGCAGGGTGGGCAGTTGACTAGGGCGTCGAGGCAATTGTCGGGCGATGCGGTTCATGGGCCAGATGTTATCGTGGTTCGACGCGCATCGCCAAGGGCTGAACACGGTTATGCGCGCTTCTCCTGCCGGCGCGGGGCGTGTCCGGCACGAACACGAGTGCTTCAAGGTCGATGCGTCCGGCAGAGAAGGCTCACGGACTCCACTCGATCGAGTAGCGGCTGGGCAGCGCAGACCCTCCTCCCCATTTTGAAGCTTCACGAGCGATTCAGATGTGCTCTTTCGCGCCTGCATAAAGCAAACAGACGGAGCGTCCGCCACGTGAACTCAACAAATCCCCAGCGGTGTAGTGCGCTCCAAAGGCGCCCTCGCTCGGCACCCCGATAGACCACACGGTCGGGAATTCGGCTGTCGTCGGATGCATTGACACGCGAGTGGTACTCAGCGTAACTCTTGGGTCCAAACACATGGAGGGTAGTTACATGTTCGGACTTGGAACATCATTGGGCGCAATCTCTTCGCTGGTCGCGTGCGCGTATGGGCCAACGACTGGGATGTCTGAGCACATCCCAGCAACTGTCCCGGTTGGACCGGTGGATTAGCAACTATACTTGTTAGAAACTCACCATCACTTCGAAGTCTCAGAGCTGACCGCCTCAAGCGTCTTCGGTCAGGCGCTGGCTACTGCATCATCCGGCGCGCGGCCCGTCCTGGCGGGCCGATCTAACGACGCTACTGATGCCGTCGTTCAAGAGCGGCCCAACAACTGTGAGCACGTCTTGATCAGCGAAATGACCGACTCTCGAAGCGGAGCCCCGATGATCTTCCGCACCTTTAGCGCTTCGTTGACGCGCTCTGACCTATCGGCCTGGAGAACACTATGAATCGCGGACCTACCGAAACCTCGACTACCTTTCTCCCCCTCTTCGCTGGCTTCCTTCTTTTCACGATTACCGCTGGGTGTGGCGACGAGCTAGGAGGGAATTCCTACGCTGGCTACACGCCGCCGGCAGCTGGCTCTGCGGAGCTGCGGTGCCGTAATCTCACCGAAGATGTCTGCAGCATGTGGGTGGAGTGCGGGGAGATTCCGACCAGCGACTACAACGGCTGCACCTATACTCTGGACGCGGAGTTGGACTGTGATCTCGCCCGAGATGTGTCCTTCAACTATCAGTCTTGCCTGCGCGACTTGGACACCGGCTGCTTTGGCCTCGAGATACCCTCAAGTTGCAGCGGCGTAATCCTGATGTAGAATTCCGCGCTAACACACGTCCGTCCGCCCGTTCTTCGATTCGCCCACCGAAATAGGAGTCGCAGGGGTGAGGTCGCCCGGCGTATTCGAATGATTTAGCGATGCTGTCAGGCGCAGAGGCGCGTGAAGTATGAGATCGACTCGCGCTCCTCGGTGATAGGTGGGTGGGGGGAGCGGATGCAGAGAGCACTCAACCACACGACGTACACGGGGACTGCCGAAGAGCCAGCTCCCAACCACGTTTCGCCGTGACTTCGTTAAGCTCACCCTTCAGCGAATAGGGGAACATCTCGGCCACGGCGTCAATGTTTATCCACGGGTTCTTCGGCTCGTCGGCCTACCGCCATCCGCGCTTCGACCTGTCCCACAACATTGCGAACTGGCCCAGGCAGAAAAGATCTGCAGAAGTGGCTTGTTGTTTGTTGTCTGCCGTAATTGGCCGATGGCCTCAGGTGAGAAGCCTCTTGAGCGTTCCTAGAGGGCCGAGAGCTCCGGTGCCTGGGAGTGCTTTTCGCGAACACGGCGACCCGCGCAACAGACCCGCGTAACGGTGCGGCACGACGGGATGAGGTCACACCTAGGGTGGCGCGGCCCCAAACGAGTCGGGCGATCAGATCAGAATTCGTCGTACCAAGTCAGTCCGGTGCAGGCAGCTTCTTCCGCGTTATCCTCCGCCGAGCAGGGATAGATGCCCGAGTCCTCCGCCCACCAATCCGCAAGATCGTCGCAGTCCAGCGCAACGAGGCAGGCTTCGCTCGTGAGCATCGCCGCGAGGCAGTCCCGGTTCGCTTGGTCGTCTTGAGCATTCCCGAGGATGTAGCCTGCGTCGGAGTCACAGTACTCCTCGCATTCGCCGAGCTCCGGGAAGTCGGCAACGTCGCAACCGTTGCCGAGCAAGCAAAAGTCGTAGCACGGCTGAGTTAGAGCGCTGATCATGTCGCTGAGCGGAACTTCAGAGGCGTCTGCTTCGCTCCCCGTATCCGAGCCGCTCGATGCGTCGGTTCCGGGGGAGGTGTCTGCGGCGCTGCCGGTGTCTTCTTCAGCGCTGCCGGTGTCTTCTTCGGCGCTGCCGGTGTCTTCTGGGGCGCTCCCTGTGTCCGGAGAGGCGCCTATATCCTGCGCCGAACCCGTGCTCGGTTGGCCAGTCGGCGTGTCATCACCGCCACATCCGACGGAAGCTGCCGCAAGAACACACGTAAAGCTGGCTAGCGTACGTATCATGTTTCCCCTTGTTTCTGTTTTTTGGGTTGAAAAGCTAGGTATTGTAGTGATCTAAACTCGTCAACACCGATCAGTTTTAGGCTCGTCAACACCGATAAATCGACTCCAGTGCTCTGTGAAGTCGAGGTAAGCATCCGGCGCGGACTTCCTTGAGCGCGCTCTATATGATCCAAATGCTACAAAGTGCAAAATGTGGCAGTGAGGCGATTACTGGGTGGAATCCGAAGATGAGCGAGGAACCGCTGAGTATCGGACTCGTCGTCCAAGCATCGCAATGGAGCGGACGGTCGCAATCGGCGCCTGGTCACGATCGACGCACTGTCGCGAATCCGACACCCGTCCAGGCGGCGTCGACTCGCATCTGTAGTCTGTTACAGCCTCGTTCGTGCATTGTGCGCCGGCGTTGGACGGGCGTGCGGACCACGAGGGAGGCATCGGTGGCCGGGTGCGCGTACCTGAGGGTCCGCCGCGCGCCGCGCTTTCAGACGCAGACAGAGGGCCGATTCGGCCGGCTAGCGCCGATCTCATGTTTGGGCATCTGAGAGATGCGCTGTCACTGAGGTGAGTCTCTCGCTCAGTGCGCTTCGAGTTATTGGCGAGCGCGCCCGTAGCATTGACTCACTTCTGCCATGGGGCTACGCGGGCGCTTAGACCAAACTTATTGGAGACCCCCCTTGATCGTTGTCACTGGCAGCATGCGTTCAGGCACCTCGCTGTGGATGCAGATGCTGGTCGCCAGTGGCTTACCGTACGTCGGCGAGCCGGTTCCCAGTCACTGGTGTGATCAGCTTCGCGCTCAGAACCCTCGGGGCTTCTACGAGAGTGAGCTGGTCGCAGGCGTCTACTACGCGACTAACCCGCACCCGACGACCGGCGCGTTCTTGAGTCCCAGTCAGACGCGGCGCCATGCCGTGAAAGTGTTTGTCCCGGGGCTGCGCAAGAGCGACCTCGCGTACCTAGACCGAGTCATCGCCACCGTGCGTCCGTGGCGCGTTGTCGCGGATTCGCTCGGCCGTATGCCGGCGTCCTCTGAACGAGCCCCGCTCGACATCTCTCCCGTTCTTTTATGGTGGTCTGAGACATACGGGCTCATCAGAGACATCGCCACACGTGGATACCCCGCTCATGTGATCACGTACGGCAGGCTCCTCAGCGATCCACGGCGAGAACTCACGGAGGTGTTTGATTGGATCGGCGGCGGTTTGGATATCGACGCGGCAGCCGCGTGCATCGAGACACAGTTGAACCGTTCGCGTCCAGACAGTGTTCTCGAAAAGGATCTCGCGCCGCATCAGCTCGCAATCGTCGACGAGCTTTATGATCGACTCGAGCGGGCTACGCCCCTCGACGAGTCATTCATCGCCGCCCTGAACGACTTGGATCATGAGCTGCGCCCAGCGTTTGTCGCCGTGCAGCGCGCGATTGCGGTCGAGGCTCTTAGTCAGGTTTCCCCACTCATTCAGCCCGCTCCGGATCTGCCATGAAATCACTCTCGCTCAGAACGCGCACCGCTAAGGCGTCGGCCGACGCACCGCCAATCGATGCGTTTCGGCCAAAACCTGAAGCGCAGCTTAGCTGGTCCGAAATCCGGGAGCTTGGAGTGGTCGCCTCCGGACACAAACAGACGGAGCGTCCGCCAGATTCAGGCCTCCGGATACCAAGCGCTGCCACCGAGGTTGCGCCCAAAACCTGGCTCATCCCGAATCGTGCGGCAAAACCGGTTATCGCAGCCGGACTCGTGGCGATGCTCGCGCCGACCTTCGCGATGAGCGCGAGCGCAACCGAGCCTCCCGAACAGCTCTACGTCCAGGCACAGATCCCGAGCGCCGATGCACTCGCTGCATTGGTCGGCCGTAACATCGAGGTGCTGCTCACCAACGGGATTGCGGTTCGTGGCGAACTCATCGCGTCGGCGGCAGAGAAGATCCTGATCTCGCAGTCGCCAGATGGGTCTCTCGCCGAGATTCAACGTGCGGACATCTCCAGCGTGCGAGTTCTCGGTGCCGCAGCGCCGTCGCCGTACACACTGGCACCGGTTTCCGGGTTTAGCACCGCGGTCGAACCCGAGACTCGCAACCGGTCGACTGGAGTGATGGTCACCGGTATCGTACTGACCAGTATTGGCGCTGTGAGCCTCCTTACCTACTCGGTTGGGGCGGCCGCAAGTGCCGCATCCTCGTACGGATACTACGGGTCTTACAACAGCTTTGCGTCATCCATGGCGCCCCTCGCACTGATGGGCGTCGTTCTGCTGGGCGCAGGGATTCCGATGTGGATCGTCGGAGGTAAGGACATCGAGATCGAGCCGAACGTCGCTTTCCGCGGTGGCGACAACGGGCGGGTCCACGGGAGCCTTCGCTTCTCGTTTTAGTCGACCACCACCGAGGTCAGGTGAGCCGAGTTCAGCCCGCTCTCAGTGGTCGAACACTAGAACGAGTAGCCGTAGTCGAGGCCTAGGATGTGGTCCGTATCGGGGCCGCCGAAGGCCTTACGGAGTCGGTAGAAGACCGACACGCCGTGATCGTCGAAGTTGAGGTCGGTGCCGACAGTGATCCGCCAGTTTCGGGGACCCGTACCGTCCTCGCCACCGATGTTCGCCAGCGCCTCAAACGAGACAAACGGCTGCACGATTTCGTGGACCTCTAGCGTGACTTGAAACCGGTTCCGGATGACGTTGTCGTTCAGCTTCTCGCCACGCTTCTTGTAGAGGTCTTCCTGGAACTCGAGTCGATAACCGAGTTCGAAGACCCCGATGTCATACCGATAGCGGGCGCCAAAGAAGACTCGGTTCTCGTAGCGCCAGTCTCCCTCATCGCGTCGGTCCGCCGTGAAGCGGTAACCAGCGTGCAGGCGAAACCCTCCGCCCAACGAGTAGGCGAGCCCAAGCTCCGGGCCTGTCTTGCCGATTCGGGTCATGCTCTGGTCGAGCCGGAGCATCTGCGAGAGGGAGAGCTGCAGGTCATCAACAGGCTCAATGTCGATCCCGGCGCTCAGCCAAAACTGTTCATCTGTCGTTTGAGCCGACGCGTCGCTGCTCGCTATGATGAGGGCGAGCAGGGGGAGGGCGGTGAGCAAGCACCGATGACGGCTGCACATCATTCGCCGTCCTCTAGCGCACACTCTACGCGGAGTTTCGCGACATCGCGGAGGAGGTCAGCGTCGACGACGTTGACGCTGATCACCCTGAATCCCACTCGCTTCTCGAGGTCGGCGATGAGTTCTGCACGTCGGCTGGGATGAACCAGTTCGAGGTTGTCGTAGACGATGTTCTTCCACGCACGTCTGCGGCCGCGGTTGCGGAATTCGAATACGTAGACCGAGCCGACGATGACCGCATTGATACCCACGAGCTCGGCGACGCTGACATGCCTGTTCGCGACCGCGTTTAGAATCGCCAGCCCGATGATCACGAAGAGGTACGTGAGGTCTCGCACGCGGACGGGCTCCGTGCGGTATCGCAGGATACCGAACACAGCGAAGAGTCCGAGCGCGAAGCCGAGTTCGGTCGGCACCTTCCTCAGCATCAGGCAAAGGGAGAACGTGACAATGCTGAACGCGAAGTACGTGAAGACGAACTCATTCCACTTGTACATCCGCTCGTAGACCCCCCGAATCACGAGCCATGCGGCCGTGAAGTTCAGAAGAAAGCGGACGACGAGCTTCGCGAAGTCCGCGGTGTCGATGAACGAGTCAGAGCCGAAGCCCTGTAGGATTAGGTCAAGCACAACCCTTCCGGTGGAGTTCGCGAATAGTAGGTCTGAAGACGCCGTATCCCTTGCGCGGCGTGATCGCTGCAAGTGAGACGCAATATTTACTGATCCGATGGGCGCGAATGCTCATCTGGCGCAGGGCGCGTCGGCCCGGCGAGCGCGCGTCGAACCGCGGCTGTTTGATCTCAACGACCATCACGTCGGGGAACGAGATTCCACCGTCCGTGGAGTGAGCGTTGAGGCCGAGATCGATCGTGAGTCGCTCGGAGTAGTTGACGCCAACGAGGGTCACTCGCGGGAAGACGAGCTCGACGCTTGGGGCCAATGGCTCGGTCTGTCCGATCGCGTCTAGGACCGCGGCTGTGTCGTCAGGGCCAAACTCAAAGTTCCGTGAAGCGCGAGGAAAGCGATGTTTCGTCGTGACCGAGTAGCGGTCCTTTGTCTTCGTCTCGAGGAAACAGAGGTTTCGCTCGACGTAGTGTCGAATTCGGACCTTGTGCCGTGGTCGCGCTCCGCGGCGGTGCGCCTCAAAGAGCGCAAGGTCGGATGTGTCGAAGTAGCGGGTCTCGTAGGTCGCCCACGTTGAGCCGCTGGATAGAACGACGTGAAAGTCTGGGCGAAGCAGCGAGAGCAGCTGAGGCAGGTCTGCACGCGTAGCGATAAACTTGGCATCGACACGCTTCTGGAGCGAGCGGGCAGCAAGCAGTTCAGGGGTGGCGACGTCGAATTCTGCGAGAATCTCCGCTTCACTCGTTCGAGCGGAGATAGGGGTCGCCGGTTTGTAGAATTCGATCGCCACCGAGTCGCGCCTGGCTGAGGTGTGGCAGGAAGCGGTCGACCTGAAAGCAGGTTGACGCGCCGGCCGCAACCATAGCGCTCTTCGCGATCGGAAACATCTGGGTCCTTCGTCGACATGTAGGCCGGAATTCCGTCGTTGACGCGGCTCAACCGCCCCGACGCGAGCTGTACCTCGGTTCGGTTCTCCGCCTGCGCTCTCGTGCGGAAAATGGTCGATTTCTTCTGCTCAGCGCGCGTTCGTCGACTTGGAGCGCAGCGTTCAAGTGAGCGCGCCTGAACTAGTCGCCCACCTGCGAGGGAACCGATGGCCTGCATCCAAGGAGTGGGCCTGAATCCAAGCACCTGGCCTAAGATTGGTGGGCGACCTGCTTGATGGCGCCGGCCTCAGGGGTGCACCGAGGTCAAAGAGTAGTTATGCTTCCCGAATGATACGACTCGTTGCACTCATCGCGCTGCTCTCTCTCGCCGCCTGTCGAGCGCCGGCCACGGACTCTCCCTCCAGCGGAGACAACTCGCAGGAGCAGGAGGCCACTACAGCGGCTGAGCCGATCGAGGCTGCGCCCATCGAGCGCGCGTCGCCAACGGACCCTGGCGCTCCGTTCAATCACGACGAAGCAGCGATGGCGCTCTGGAACGAGCCGCAGATTGATTGGTTCACTTACGAAGAGGGCCTCGCCACCGCCGCCGCTGCCGGAGTACCGGCCATCGTGGTGGTGAAAACGGGCTGGTGTCCGCGCTGCACCCAGTACGCGGATAGCTTCTCGAACGATGACGTGGTCGCGGCCACGAGAGACTTCGTGATGATCCTCGCGGACCAGGACGCCGTTCCCGCGGTCGAACGCGACTTGAACCTTGATGGTGCCTACGTGCCCCGTACCATCTTCCTTTCGCCGGATGGTGCGCCGGACCGAACATTGAACTCCGGTCGGTCGGACTATCAGCACTTCATCAACCCGAGCCAGCCGGAAGCGCTGCTTGCGCTAATGGCACGGGCTCAGGACCTCTACTGATTGGCGCGTCGCGCGAAGAACGCCCAGCTAACAGAGAACAGGACTAGGCCAAGTCCTGACTGGAACAGACAGTAGTTCTGGAAGAACTCCAGCCGGGACATGTCTGGCGCGACGAGGTCTTTGAAGAGCTGCAGAAAGACGCTGCCCGTGTAGCCAACCGCGTCGGTCAGATAGATGGCGAACACGGCCGTGCCGGGCGCTCGGGTGAACGCGATGAGCCGGTCAAAGAGCACCGAGCCATAGGGCACATACGCGAGGTACGCCCCGAATCCGATCAGCACCATCCAGGTGATCCCGCCGATGTGTCCCTGCATTTGTAGGTACGTCGCACCACCCAGCAGCACCATGCCCGCCATCATAATGGCGTAGGCGGCGAAGAAGCCGGCGCGGTTGTTCTGGACGAAGGTGAGCGCCCCGAAGACCGCCATGACCCCGAGGCTGATGGGCAGTTCTGTGCGAGTGAAGAGCCCCTGCGACTCTGAGAGACCCAGTTCGGCGAACATCTCGACGCCGTAGTTGTCTCGGAAGTCTCGGAAGGCGGTCAAGAAGAAGTAGAGCACCAGCAGACAGACGAGTCCGAAGCCGAATCGTCGGAAGAACTCAAGCCGCTGCTCACCTGTCATCGGAGTTCGGGCCGATCGCGCGTCCTCATCGGCGTGCGATTGCATCGGCAGCTTATCAAGCATGTAGAGCGCGATAGCGAACACCGGAACGAAGACCAGTCCGGTGGTGAACGGCATCCAGAACTCAGGCACGGCGAGGTCGCTCATGAGCCAACGGCCGATGTCTTTCACGACGCCGCTCGCCACGATGTACGAGCAGCTCAGCCCCGCTAGCATCATCTCCGAGGTCCGCCGGCCTTCGAGGTACGTGACGATGACACCCCAGACCATTCCGAGCGGCAACCCGTTGATGAAGATCGCGACGACCTTCATTCGGGGGGGCAGCACGGCGAAGGCTAGCAGAGAGAGCAGGGCAGTGCCGATCAGCAACGCCAGCGTTCGCGCTCGAGCCTTTCGCTGCATCTCGGCGCAGACCTTAACCCCGAGATACTTCGAGATCGTGTAACCGATGAGCTGGCTGACAACGAACGCCGTCTTCAGCGACACGTCGGCCGAGAACATCTCCCCGTCGTAGGACGCGGCTGCGAACGGTTTCCGAAACGCGTACATCGAGAAGTAGGTCGAGAAGCCGACCACCATCGCGTACACGGTCATCACGGCTGGCGGCTGGCGGCTCAACCAAGCGGTGAGGGGATGGACTCTCGCTTCGGTCATTCGTTCTCGATGGATGATCGGGGGGCTGCTGGAGTTCCGTCGCCGCAGCGATGTGCTCTTGGGTCACGGACCCTGTTCTCCACTAGCACACCGCGCTTGACTGATGGTCCCTGTCGGCGCTTGCTGTTCGCCCTCAACAGCCCTCTGCGCCCTAGTGTTCGCGATGGAACGATGTCTCTCGACGGTCTTGCTACTCGGTCTTCTTACCGCGTGTGGTGGCGCGGGAGACACGGTCTCGGACCAGCCAACATCCATGGCGACGGAGCTCGGATCGGGGCCGGCGTCGGCTCAGGTCGCTGTGTCCGTCCGCCTCTGCGAAGAGGTGAGCGCAGAGTCGCTGGAAGGCGCGATTGATGCAGGGTTCGAACCCTTG
>JBLHWZ010000132.1:0-13924 GCA_047629415.1 Bradymonadia bacterium
CAGCCGAGATCACGCCGGCACGGAAGAAGCCGTATCCGAGGACCATCGTGCCAATGATTGCACCAACGTAGGACTCGAAGAGGTCGGCGCCCATGCCTGCAACATCGCCGACGTTGTCGCCGACGTTGTCAGCGATCGTCGCCGGGTTGCGAATGTCGTCCTCAGGCAGGCCAGCCTCGACCTTACCGACGAGGTCAGCGCCGACGTCAGCGGCCTTCGTGTAGATGCCGCCACCGACGCGAGCGAAGAGCGCGATGGACGAAGCGCCCATTGAGAAGCCAGTGATGACCTGCAGCGTGGTCTCGATGTCCTGGGGGAACAAAACCTGCGTGTACAGAATGAAGAGTCCGCCCAGGCCGATAAGCGCGAGGCCGACGACGCTCATGCCCATGACCGAGCCACCAGCGAACGCAACCGCGAGTGCTTCCGAGAGGCCAATTCGAGCCGCTGCGGTAGTTCGGTTGTTCGAGAGCGTCGCGATGCGCATGCCGAAGTAGCCGGCAAGCCCCGAGGCTACGGCGCCGACGACGAACGAGAGCGAGACGTATCCCGAACCGCCAGAGGCCTTCGCAGAAACGCCCAATACAATCGCGACGATGACGCTGAAGACCGCGAGCACTTTGTACTCACGAGCCAGGAACGCCATTGCGCCTTCCTGGATCATCTTCGCGATCTTCTTCATCGTGTCGTCGCCCTGGTCTTGCTTGACGACCCAAGAAGACTTCATGGCGGCGAAAATCAGCGCCAGAATGCCGGCGGCTGGAACGGTGTAGAGTAAGTTTTCCACTTAGGAACTCCTAACGGACAAAATATGGGAGCGTGGGTCGCTGACCGCATCGCGGTGTGCGAGTCCCACGCAGAGACGTGAATTCGGCGCGCATCTACCATATGGGGTGCCGCCAGTCATTTAGTTTTTAGCCACGTGAGCTTGGCGGCAGCTTAGCCCGCAAGTCCGCAGTTTCCCTGCACTACAGGGCTCTAGACGACGTCTGGAGCTTGGATCGGATGGATCACTCCTTGAGCTTCCAGCAAGCCCTCGTCGATAAGCCGCTCGACTGCGTCTGCACCTACATCCACGAGATGCTCGACCGTCGCGCGGACGGCGCTCCCGAAGTGACCCAAAACCCAGTTCGCTACTTCGGCATTGGCATGTGGCGGGCGCCCTACTCCCAGGCGGATTCGGAAGTAATCCCGGGTGCCAAGGTGGCTATCGCAAGACCGCAGACCATTGTGGCCGCCATGTCCACCGCCGATCTTAAGTTTCACCTTGCCCGTTTTCAGGTCGATGTCGTCGTGCGCGACGACGACTGAATCCGCTTCGAGCTTGAAGAACCTTGTCGCTGCTTGAACCGACTCACCTGAGAGGTTCATATATGTCTGCGGCAAGAGCAGCATCACAGACCGCTGACGAATCATGCCTGTCCCGCTAAGCGCTCGGTGCTTGCCCGCTCCGAGCTGGATATTCCAACGACGGGCGAGCTCTTCGACTACGCAAAACCCGATATTGTGCCGGGTCCCAACGTACTTCGGCCCCGGATTTCCGAGGCCGACGATGAGGACTCGCCCGGCCGGAATGTGTACATCCTTCGACATGGTGGTCCCTTGAGTGAGCGCGAGCCGAAGCCCGCGCGTTCCCTATGCTTCCGGTGCTGCTGCTTCTTCGCCCTCAGCCTCTTCCGTCTCATCAACGAGGGCACCGCGGCGAACGGCAACACGGATGACCGGGAAGCGGTTCTTGAAGAAGATTTCGCAGCCTTCTGGCGCGGCGATCTCGTCGATGTAGAGCGCGTCGCCGAGATCCATCTCCGTGACGTCGTGCTGAACGGTCGGAGGAATGTCCTTGACCTTGCAGTTCACTTTGATCGTTCGCGAAACGACCTGCATCAGGCCACCAAGCTTCTCGCCAGCGGACGTACCGACCGGCTCGACTGGAACGTCCAGCGTAACCGGCTGCTCGTCTTCGACGACGTAGAAGTCGACGTGAGTAATCGAGCGCTTGACGACGTCAAACTGGGTCTCCTTGACCATGCAGTTGTACGTGCTGCCGTCGATCGTGAGCGCGATCACGGCGTTGCGGCCGTAGTTCGTGGTCAGCACGCCGTGCAGATCTTTAAGATCGCACTTCACGCCGAACGACTCGGTCTTCGGGCCGTACACAACGCCCGGGATGAGACCCTCTTCAAGGGTTCTCCTGCCACAACGCTTGATGGATGTGTCGCGAGCTTGAGCGGAAAGTGTAATTTCGGTTGCCATGTTTTCTCCTAAGTCCGGGAAGTGCCGGATGGGCTCACACCCAGAGCGAGCTTACTGATGACTCTTGTTGGACGCGGCAGATCGCCTCGCCAATAATATCTCCCACACTAACCACATGAATGCGGTCACACGCCTCGGCGGCGTCAGGGAGGCGAATTGTATTCGTGACGTACACACCTTCAAGAACTGAAGCTGTGATCCTGTCAGCCGCGGGCCCGTTGAAGAGCCCGTGAGTAGCGAACGCCCAGACGCGTTTCGCTCCATTCTCTTTCAGTGCGACGGCCGCACTGCACAGCGTTCCCGCTGTATCGATCATATCGTCGAAGATGAAGCAGTCTTTGCCTTCCACCTCTCCAATAACGTGCATCACCTCGGCCACATTGGGCCCAGACCGACGCTTGTCGATGATCGCGATCGGCGCACCGATCTTGTTGCCGACATACCGTGCACGCTCAACGCCACCCGCATCCGGTGCGACGATGATGCGATCTTCCGGAACTGCGCCCGGAACGTTCGACATCGCCGAGATCAGATTCTTCGTCGCGAAGAGGTGCTCAACCGGCTGGCTGAAGAACCCCTGAATCTGAGCCGCGTGCATATCCATCGCGAGAACGCGATCGATACCTGCAGCGTGCAAAAGATCCGCGAGGAGCTTTGCGGTGATCGGCGTGCGAGGCCGATCCTGTCGATCTTGTCGGGCGTAGGCGTAGTACGGGAGGACTGCCGTGATCGACTTTGCGCTTGAACGGCGCAACGCGTCGACCATGATCAGCAGTTCCATCACGTTGTCATTCACCGGCCGACAAAGCGGCTGGATAAGATAGACGTGCTTCCCGCGAACGCTCTCGCCGATGACCACTCGTATTTCACCGTCGGCGAAACGACTCACCACGCGATCGCCTAGCGGAAGGCCGAGGTATTCGGCGATCTCGCTAGCGAGCTTGGGGTGTGCGGTACCCGTGAAGAGGGTTACCGTTTCTCCGGCGATTCTTGGCATACGGGCGATCTAAAGTTGGGCCGCTAGGATTCGAACCTAGATAAACAATACCAAAAACTGTTGTCCTGCCATTGGACGACGGCCCAGTCTGAGGGCGGCTGCTCAAAGAGGGCCGCCGTCTACCAAGAACCTGCCGAGGGTTCAAGCCAAGACGACCATTTCATTCGCAAAGTCGGATCGTCTCGCCCCCGAGCTCCAATTCCACCACGCAAGTTCCTCCAGAACAGTCCGCGCTGGTGTCGCAGATTCGCCTGCACTCAGATTGGCTGCCTCCCGATGGAGTAGCGCAGAGCGTGCCGAAAGCGCAGTCATCCGACCCTCGAGTGCCGCAACGCTCCCCCTCCGTGACCGAGCCCGACGTCACGCAGTGGTGAACACCGTCCGCGGACGGTACGCAGCGCTGAGTTGGCGTGTCGCAGCACAACCGACTCGATGGACAAGAGTCGAGTGCGCTGACGGAGCAGCTGAACGCCGAAACGTCACCGCTTGAGACATCCTCGGAGGAGGTGTCCGCAGGCTCAACGAAACCAACGTCCGATACCTCAACGATGCCGATGTCCCGCCCGCAACCGGGCAGACCCAATACTCCGCAGAGCAAAGCGACGCCCAGGAACAAGCCCGTGGCGGAGGGGAGAGTCAGCGGACGCAAACCGCGTTGCCTTGAACGTTCTCGACGCAAGACAAGCCGGCTGGGCAGCTCGTTGCCACCGCCGTGTCGCAGGCAATCAAGCAGACGTTCTCGCCAGCGGTCGAGAACGAGCAACGTGCCGTGAACGTGTCAAAGTCGTCGCAAGTCGTTTCGCATTGAGGAAAGCATGTGCCGTCGTCGCGACCGGCAGATGTCAGGCAGACGTTGCCCTCACCACAAAGACCGGAGTCGCCGCACGGCTCAAACGCGCCATTGCTCCCGGAGCCCTCGCTCTGGCAGGAGCCGCCGACAACATCAGGGATCCCATCGACGTTTAGGTCGAGCAAGATCGGACTTCCGTCTGCATTCGTAAGCGTCGCGCAGATTTGGGCTCCGGTGCAGCTGTTTCCGCAACCCTGGAAGTTCAGGTCCCAGCCCTCCGGGTACTCAACACCAGCCGGCTGTTCTGGGAAGCAGACCTGCGAACATTGTCCTTGGACAGCTCCCGGTGGTTGAACACAGAGCCCACCATTCCCGCAAAAGTCATTGTCCTGGCAGAGAAGATCGACGTTGTCCGCTGCCGGAATCCGACTGCAGAGATCGGTCGGCAACGCTGCCTCTGGCATCGCCGTGGCGTAGTCGTCGAGCGTCACCGGCGAAGAGAACACCGAAGTCATCGTTCCGTCGCCACATGAGGCGGCGGCGAGAGCGAATGCGAACACTGAAAGGTAGGAGTGGGACATACCGTCGGTGATTTCTGGTGGGGATGGGGCGGTCTAGATTCCTTGTTCCACGAACCGGTCAAGACCGCCATCGAGTTGGCGATGCGGTCGGACGCCTCAGCTACCGCTTGCGAACGCGCACACTGAGGAACCAGCACCAGTGTCGAGACACTGCATCCCGCCGACACACTCGTCGTCCGCGCCTGGAGCGCTGCAATCTGCCGCGCAGAAGCTGGACGTCGCTGTTCCATCGCTGACCCGGATCACACACTCACCGCCGCGGCCGTTGTAGTCGATACACCCATCGGCCTCATCGCAGGGCGGCAAGCAGACGCCGGAGGACGCGGAGACCGAGCCTACAAGGCATTCGTAGGGAACTGCGCACCCGTTGGTGTCAGTGCACTCATCATACGCCTGCACGATGCCAACCACGCGCGAGACACAGACTCCCGTGCCTGGCGACTCCGCCAGCGTGATGCAGTCTTCGCCCGCCTGACATACCGACTCACAGGTCTCCGGCACGCAGATCTGCCTGCAGAAACCAGTCTCATCTTCCGCGACGCGCGCGCACTGTGCCCCTGTCTCGCACGGAGTGAAGCCACCGCATTCTCCGCCTACGACCGCCGCGACCGTGACGCCGGTACAGTCGTCCGGCTCAACATCAGGCTCAACGTCGGGCTCAACATCGGCGCCGACGTCCACGGCATCGGGGCTCATGCCATCATCCTCGCCGCAGCCGACCAGAACAAGACAGCCTAAGGCCATCCAGCTCGCGCAATTTCGCATCAGAAACTCCAGTTCCGTTCGTGTGAATCGACACTACGAGGCTGCCAGATCGGGAGCAAGTCTCCGTGGCAAAAACTGCTACCGGAATTTCACGACCAAAAACGCGAAAGGCCCCGGTCAAGCCAGGGCCTTCGCGTTCAGGGAGCCGGAACTAGCGGCAGAGGCCCATGTAGGTCGGGACAACGTCGGGGTTGAGGTCGCCCGTGTTGCACTGCTGCTCGAAGGGCCCGCAGTCGTCGAAGCCGGCGCGGCAGATGCCGAGGCATTCCGGACCACTTCCCATGTCGAGGCAGATCGAGTGATCCGCAGCGCACGGAATGCCTTCTTCGGTGCAGCGGTCGCCGACATTGCCGGCCTGTGCGTCAACGCAGAACGAGAAGTTCAGCTGGCCAACGAGCGGCGGGATTCCAGAGCAGGTCGAGAAGTCGTCGTAAGCGGCGCAGGGCGAGTCGCCGAACGGCTCACAGAGCGGAAGGCACTGATCGGAGCCCTCATTCTCAAGGCAGACAGCGAAGTCCTCGCAGTCACCGCCAAGGAAGCCTGGGTTGGTGCAGGTGCCACCCGGGCCGACGTCGCCTTCGTCCTCGAGGCAGTAACCATCCGGTACGACCGGGCGATCATCACGGGCGACGAACGGGAGGCAGGTGTTGCTCGAGTCTTCGCAGCCGTACTCGCCAACGCGGCGAGGGAACGGCGAGCAAGCTTCCTGACAGAATCCGAAGCCATCAACCGCGCTCGGCGTGCAGACGCTGTCTGCCTCGCCCGGGAAGTTAACGGTCACTTCCGGACCATCGGCGGCGTGCACGGCGCGGGTTGAACCCATGCCTTCTTCCGGGGTCTCAAAGTCGTCTGCGGTCGCGAAGAAGGTCGGGCCATCAGCGGTATCGGCAGCGAAGATCGTTGCGAGGTCGCCGTCGGCGATCTCCCAGAAGGGGGAGCGGGACCAGGTCTCGTCCTCGAGGAGGAGGTTGATGCCGTATGTACCGACGGGGAGTTCGATGTACGCCGAGTCAGCTCCCGAGGACGAATCGCCGTAGAGGACTGCTTCCTCGATCGGGCCAGCCTGAACAGTGGCGTCGATCGGGTCCGGTCCGAAGGACTGGAAGATCACGACTGCTTCGCCGTCCTCGGTCAAGAGCGGAAGAGCGTCAGCGCGGACATCAACTCCGTCACCGTTGTATGCGGTTACCTGATAGAGCGCGCCAGCGGTCCAACCCGTGACGGTCCAAGTGAACGCGACGTCCTCCGGAAGCGAGCTGACGGGATCGGAACCGGCGACGACGCCGTAGACGGTCAGACCGTCGAGGTCAGCGGCGACTGCAGTCGCGAAGCCCTCAGCCGGAGCGTAGGTTCCCTCGAGGACGTCGGTGGCCAGAGGCTCAACACCGTCACAGTCGAGGAACGACGGGACGACGAGGCTGTCTTCGCATGCGTAGACGTCGACCGCCGGAGCGCCGAGGGCGCCATGGTAGATGCGGAAGCCGAGCGTACCAACGGTCAGCTCGATGTTGGCCGGCTCGTAAGCTGCGCCAAGACCGTTGTCCTTCGCGTGGTAGACCATTCCGGCCTCCAGCGTGGTGAATTCGTCGTAGCCGATGCCGTAGTCTCCAGCGGCAAGAGCGAACTCAACGAAGTCGTCGCCAGCTTGAACATTAGCTGCGATGAGCTCGTCGAGGTAGACGTCAACGATGCCGGCGCGGTGCGAAGCGTGAACCACGCGAACGCCCTGTGCCGGAAGGTCGTCTTCGAGCGTGAAGTCGTCGAGCGTGAACGCGTCGACTGCGCCTGCGACGTCGATGGTGACAACAACCGAGGTTGCGCTGCCGTCGTCGATCTCAACGTTGAGGCCAGCGATGAAGACATCCCCATCTGCGGTGCGAAGCTCAACTGGGTAGTCGCCAGCTTCTGCGGTGAAGTACTCGGTTGCATCAGAGAACGAGAACGCCTCAAAGAGAACCGCGCCACCAGTCGCGCCGCCCGGGCAGGCTGCAGACGGGAGCTCGCTGTCGCCAAGCGGGTCACAGGACTGAACACACTCTTGAACGCCCTCTGACACAGTGATGCAGATAAGGCCTTCGGCGCACTCGGCGTCTGCCGCGGTGCAGTTGGCGCCCATTTCGAGCGCGCCCTCGATGGCCGGGGCACATGCCCAGCCGTTGATTGCGAAGCGGCCGAAGACCGGAGCGCAAACACCGTCGCCGCACTCATCGCGCGAGAATGCTTCACAGCTCACGCCGCAGAGACCTGGCTGGTTGCGCGGGGTGGTGTCGTAAACGCCAAGGCACTCATCGCCTTCGACCGAGCAGTCATCATCGCCATTGCGACGGTCACAAGGGATGGTGCACTCGCCGCTGTAGCAGAGCGCGCCTGGCTGGCAGATGTCGCTGGCCGGCTGGTTCTCGTCGACCGTATCACAGGTGTCGCCCTCGCCGGCCGTGCCCGCGTCGATGCAGTAGCTGGCGCCGTTTCCGACAGCCAAGCAGGTTCCCGTTCCGCCACATGATTCGGGGTCGAAGATGTTCGACTCGCAGTCGCCAGGGATGCAGATGCCGGCAAGCGCGTCGTCCTCAACGCCAGTGAGCTCGGAGAGACAGTAGCTGTTGAGCGGGCAGTCAGCCGACTGGGTGTCGCCTGCGCTGTCGAAGTCGCAGCGCTGGAGGCACTGTCCGGCGTCGGTGTCACAGAAGAAGTCGTCTGTAGTCTGCTCGGCAGTCGTGCACTCCGTCAGGTGACCAGCGCAAGGCGGATCGACGTTGACGCTCTGCTCAACGCAGCAACCTTCAACGCAGGACGGGTTATTGAAACCAGCGTCGGAGCAATCGGAAAGGCGCACGCACTCGGGCGCGTCGTCCTCACAGACCGGTTCGCCGCCATCGGTGGCGGTGTCGGCGGCTCCGGTGTCGCCGATGTCGATGACTGGCGTATCGGTGCCACCGTCGGTGTTGGGTTCGGGCTCGTCATCGCCGCATGCGCCGAGCGCGAGGCTACCGACAGCAAGGGTGATTAGTACACTTCTTCGCATCCAAGGGATCATCGGGCCTCCTAAGGCACACAGGACGATAAAAACACTACTGTCCCGGCGGGGCACACCTGGGACTACATTAGGCGCAATTCCCTATGCGAGTCCCCAAACCAAGTCAAATCGCACCGAGTGTACTTCTTCGACCGCGCTTGAGGCATTCACGGGCCTTCCGGAGTTTCGCATTGCCAAAATGAAGCGACTCGCTATATTCGCGAGCGCTCGCACCCCTGGGTCTTGATGTTAACGCTGCCTCCGAGGCGATACCTGTTGCCAAACCTCTTCACGCTTTCAGCGGCGTTTTGTGGGTTCTCGGCGATCTGGATGTCGTCTCAGGCGGATTCAGGCTCAGACTTCTACGCAGCCTGCTCGCTCATCTGCTTGGCGGTCTTCCTCGACGGCTTTGATGGCCGGATCGCTCGCTGGGCGGATGCCCAGTCCAAGTTCGGCGGACAACTCGACAGCTTCTCTGACTTCCTAACGTTTGGCGTCGCCCCAGCGATGGTCGCACACGCTTGGGGCCTGTCGGAATTGGGTCTTGCGGGGCTCCTCGCCGCATTCGCTTTCGCGGCCGCGTCGATGTTACGCCTCGCCCGGTTTAACGTCGAAGCCGAAGAGCCAGGTGGTTCCTCGCGCTACTTCACCGGACTGCCCGCTCCCATGGGTGGCCTCGGTATCGCACTGCTCATCGGCATCAACAGTGCGCTAGTCGGCCGCTCATCTATCGACGGCCAAGGCGCCGTCTCGCTGGCCATCCTGATGGTGCTCGTCGGGTTCCTCATGATCAGCAACGTTCCGTTCCGAACGTTCAAAGATCTCCGGCCCACTCGCCGCGTCCGCGTGTTCGTCGCGACGGTCCTCGCGGCGCAGGTCATCATCTCGATTCGGTTCGACTATATGCTGGCGCTCGCGATGGGCTTGATCGGCTACTTGGCCTTCAACGCTGCCGGGAACTTGGTCGCAATCGGCAAGCTCGCCCGAGTTCGCGCGCAACGAAATGGTACTCTAGTCGAAGATATCGACGACGAGGACTGAGCGAGCGGGCACGAACCGATCGCTATCGAGAGCGGGCGACATCGAGAGCGGGCGACATCGAGAGCGGGCGACATCGAGAGCGGGCGACATCGAGAGCGGGCGACATCGAGAGCGGGCGACATCGAGCCTACGAAACGAAACGGTGTCGACGCGGCTTACCCGCGACGGCTGCTCGACTTCCAGTCTCGCTAATGCTTGCGGATCCAGGCGACCACGTGTCGTCCCAAACCCGGATTTGATACCCGCCGTTTGTCCCAGAGGTGCTTCCAAAGCGCCTTTCGAACAACCGGTGAGTCGAACGTCCACCAACGGTTGTTAAGCAGCTTCTGAGCGAACGTCAGCGCCTTCGGTTCTCCGTAGACGTATTCGATCCGTTCGATCGTAGCGACTCCAGAGAGAGGCCGTAGTTGCTCCCGCAGAAGCGCCTCGTCGTAGTGGCGAAAGTGCTTCTCTGACACTGGAAAGAACTTGCTGGGGACGGAGATGGCGATGAGCCCACCCGAGCGACAGCGCTCGCCGAGGCCCGTGATGAACGAGGCCACGACGTCATCTGGGATGTGCTCGAGAACCTCGATCGAAGTCACGACGTCAAACTGCTCGGCGACCGCAGCGACATCCTGGCAGCGGAAGTCTACGCCGTGCGTGATCGCTGACGCGAGCTCGATTGCCCGCGCCGACATATCGACACCAACCCGCTGCTCCACCTCCGGAATCAGCGAGAGAAAACGGCCGTCCCCACATCCGACATCAAGTATCGACCCGGGAGACTCTCGGAGCACCCCCTCCTTGATGTGCAGTAGATAGCACAAGTACTCCAAGCCCCAATCCAAGCGACGCACGTGTGCCGGAACACCGTGCGCGTCGATGTGAGGAATGTAATGGTAAGGGAAGGCGTACTGCGCTTCTTGTATGGTTTGATCTCCGCCCATTGTGCGTACGTATCACCTTCCGCTCCGGGCAGGAAGAACCGCTCAGTCACCTGCCTCCAACAACGTCTGGTACGGCGGCGACGCGGCGGGGATCTCGATCAGCAGAACCTCATCCGTGCGGAGACGATGAAGGTCTTGCCCGTTCCAAAACACGTCCGTGGCGATCACTCTTACGCTGGTGATCTCTGACCATGGAGCCTCTGACGGCCAAGTTCCGCCGAACCCCTTATGGTGGTGCGGTGCCTGCAGCCAACCTGGCACCACGGACTTGTGTCCGCCGCGCTGATTCAGATTCGCGAAGTAGGTCTGAATGTACGCAACGTACTGGTCACGAAGAACCGCGTCGAAGCGCACCACGGCGCGCTGATCGTGGAGTGCGGTGAGTTCCTCGAGGGTCTCAACCTGATCGAGGGCCTCGAACAGTGACTGGTCTACCACCGCTGAGTAGGTGTGCACTGGGAGGTTCGGCCTAGGGTCAACATAGAAGAACCGGGACTGCATGTGTTGCCCGTGAAACGGGTCCATGTACTCGCGCCGCAGCTGGTATCTGGTGCCCTCTGCGTCCTCCAATTCTAGGTCGTAGACCACGTTGTAGTTCGTATCGAACCAGGCGAGCGGATAAGGCCAGAACACCGGGAGAGCGCACGCGATCAGAAGCCCGGAGAGCAGCCTGAATCGAGCGTTGAACATGTCCGCTACTGGCTCCTTGGACCAGGGCCCTCGCAATGCCCAGATCAGCACAAGGTTGACGGTGATCCACTCCCAAAAGCAGATCCCCGTCGTCACGAAGATCCCTATGTGCAGACAAGCGCAAGCCGCCACCACAGCCATCGCGTAACGCCGCTTCCAGAGGATCAGCAACGGCGACAGCTCGATAGCCAGGGTCACGAACTGGATCACGATGTCCGTCTTCGCCATCGTTTGAGCCATTTCCTCAACCTGAGCGTCGCTCAAGTTAGGGAGCCAACCGTTCAGGTGTGACGCGACAAAAAGGTCGTTGACTCCATTCTGCAGAAGCCAGGTCCAGGGCGTGTCTCCCAAGACCAGCTTCGCGAACGCCGGGTACACATAGAACGAAGCCCAGTGGCAAAGTAGCAGCGCCGGGAAGAGCCAGGGGGATGTCTTGCGGAAGCGCGACACCACGAAGGACACCCAAACGAGGAGCGGAACGTAGAGCATGAGCGCTTTGTCCGCCCACGTCGCGTGCATGCAATCCGGGTACTTAAACTGCTCTGCCACCACCGCGGCTACTGCGAGCCAGATCGGCGCAAAGGCAGGATTTCGGCCCATGGCCAACCAGAGCACGAAGACCAGGATGCGGTCGGCAGCGTGCACCTGATCAAAGAGAAGGTTCACGTCGTAGGTGCTGAGGCTCCACATCATCGGGAGGCAAATGCCCATCACGATCAGGCCAGTTCTGGGCGGGAAATCATCCCAGGCGACACGACCGAAGAACGGATTCCACTTTCCCGGAATCTGATCCAGGAAGAGGGCCAGCAAACCAGAGCCCGCGAGAGCAACGAAGGCGGGGTTCTTCAAGGCCGCCATCACAATCGAAGCGCCCTGATACGCTTCGAAGGGAAGCTGCAGCGGGCGCCCCATCGCTGGGATATTCGGAAAGAGCAGCAGCCGCACGATCGAGTAAAAGAATGCGGTGATCAGCACGTCGTGCAGGAACCGGTCGGTGACGAGGGCTCGCAGGACGCCTTGCTTTGGCTCAGCGGGCGGAACTTCTGGTAGTGACGCGCTCATGCTCACAAGCTTCCTTCTCGCAGAATTCTGGTTGCAGTGCAGACGCTCAGTTAGCCGAACGCAGAGCGATTCGCACTACCAGTCCGGGTAGAAGATTCGCTGCAGCGTGAGCCCCTGCGGCTCAGATTTTGTTCCGGCAGCCGAGCGGTCGCGCGCTTCTAGGACTGTGGTCATCCACGCCGGGTCCTTCTGGCCGAGCCCGATCGGAATGAGCGTACCGACAATATTGCGCACCATATATTTCAAGAACGCGGTTCCGGTTACACGAATTCGAATCAGTCGCTCGTCGACCTGCTCGGTGTGAACCTCCCATAGCGTCCGAACCGCAGTATTTGCGCTGCAGCCAGAGCCCCGAAACGAGGTAAAATCATGCGTGCCGACGAGGCGTTTACCCGCCTCAGCCATCGCGTGGACATCGAGCGATCGGCGGACATGCATCGTCCGATCGACCATCAGCGGATGCGTCTCGGCTCCCGTCCAGATCTCAAACACGTAGAGCTTGCCGCGCGCGGAGTACCGCGGGTGAAAGTCGTCGCTGACCCGGTCCACCGAGAGGACCGACAGATCGTCGGGCGTCAGGTGATTCAGCCCATTGAAGAAGGCCGAGGCCGAGTGCTTTCCGTCGTAGTCAAAGGCGGCGCACTGATCGAGCGCGTGCACACCAGCGTCGGTGCGACTCGCGCCCCAGAGCCTCTGGGGCTCGCCGCCGCAAATCTGAGTGACGGCCTTAGTGAGTTCCCCTTCGACGGTACGGACACCAGGCCGCTGGATCTGCCAGCCGTGGAACGCGCCGCCGTGATAGGCGACCTTTAGCCGGAGGCGCATCAGATACTTCCTAAAACTCGAACGCCAGCCCGAAGAGAACGGACGTGTCGCTGAGGTTGAAGCTTGTCTCGCTGCCGAAATCGTTGATCTGAGCCATCGTCACTTCAGCAAAGAAGTAGGTGTTGTTCACGCCCGTATTGAGGTCAAACGTGGACGCCATACCGGGGGCAAAGGAGTCGAGCAGAAGATGAGCACCGAACGCGAAGTGGTAGCCGCTTGTGCCGCCGCGGCCGCTCACCTGCTCCCCGTCGATCTCGGCCGTCGCGGTGCCATCGGTGTCTCGTACTGACCAGACGTAATAGTCGAGCCCGAACTTCGCTGAGAATGCGAGTGGAATGTTCCAGCGGCGATGCAGCTCGTCAAAGCGGTAGACGACACCGAGGCGCAGCGGAATCGTGCGCATCCGTGTGAAGTCGGTGTCTGAGGCTGATCCGTCTTCATTGAATGCGACGCCCTTGATCTGGTGCCAGCCGACACCGACGAACGCGCCGAGCGAGCCGAACTCCCGCCAGAACTGATAGTCGTACTCTAGCTCTAGATACATAGGATTCCGGTCGCCGAAGGTATCTTCATAAGGGGAAGACCCGGTGAACTCGTCGTCGACCGAGGGGCTGTATCGGCCCAGCTTGAGTTCGAATGCGCCCGAAATGGAGGAATCTTGCACGAGCACGAGCTCCGCATGGGCCATACCAGGAACCAGGAGGCACGCAGCAATCGCTGCAGCAGCCGTCTTACGGCGAGATACGAACAGCAGTCCGAGAAGCGCAAAGCCGCCGAACCAAGGCAGCCCTGAGTTCGATGAGCTGCATCCGCCCGGCTCCGTGCCGCCAGCCGCGCGATAGCTCTCCCAGAAGTCGAGAGTTGGCTGCGTCGAGTCCGAGTCTACCGCCGACGGAAGACTGAGGTTGCCCGTTGCAGAATCTCGGGCGGACACCGACACGAAGTAGGTGGTGTCGACTAATGATACGGCGACCACCG
>JBLHWZ010000133.1:0-13905 GCA_047629415.1 Bradymonadia bacterium
ACCATGGATGCAGTCGATGACTATCTCTACGAGATTGATCCGCGGAGCGACCAGGTGGCGATCGGGCCCGGACCTAGCCGGGAACCTCGGGAGCGAGGGGAGTCCCGACCGATGCGGGCTTTGGGCTGGACAAGCGTTGCGCTGGGGGCCGGGGCGCTTGGAGCCTCCGTCTACTTTGGCTCACAGGTTGGGCAAGCACAGCGCGACTTCGACGCCACACCGTATCAAGCCGAAGCCGCCGCACTCGCGGACGACGGAAGAAAGAACGCTCGGCTGAGCAACATCTCGATCGCGGCGGGCGCAGGCTTGATCGGAGTCGGGGTTATCGCTCTGGTTTTAGATTCCCGCTCGGACGATGCTGAACCCAGTACGGTGGTAGGAATCTCACCCACGCACGGTGGAGCGCACGCCACCATTCGCTGGACGCGGTGAAGCTCGCGCTGGTCGTCCTCTTGATGACCTTGGCAGCCCCGGTCGCGAACGCATCGGAGTGCCACATCGAGGGGACATTCGTCGGGTATCAGGCCGGTGGCGAAATTGGGGAATTCTCGTTCGTCATCCCCGTCTTTGTAGACGCCACGACGGACTGCGTTGCTCCGAGCACTACGATGCCGAGCCCGTTCGGCCGAGTCTGGATTGAAGGAACAGCTCGGTTCTCCCTGGGAGAGAGCTACAGAGTGTCGGTTCGGCCAGGTGGGACAATCGGAACCCACATGGTGGTGTCGGCGGTGGCAGCCGAGAGACGGGCGGGCGGGGTGCGGATTCCCGCGACGGGCTCGCTCTTGAAGCCGGGGCAGGGACCTGTGTGTTCGCAAGGCGCCTGGAGGATCGAGGCGATGCCGGTTCAACTGGAGGTCCATCAGCCAGGCTCTGACGATGTCTTCACCGATCGCGATCTGGAAGCCATCGAGCGCGCGACAACAGAGTGGGCTTCGCCGCCGTGCTCCGCCGCCCGGTTCGAGGTGAGCTACTACGCGGACCCCGTCTCGCGGGTAGAAGACGGCCGCAACACCATCGCGTTTGTGGAAGAGGGACCCGAGATTTTCGAGAACCTGGGTCCTGAGAACCTCGCTTTTACCTGCAGCGTCTGTGACTCGGAGGGTTATACGATCGAAGCAGATATCCGGCTGAACGGGATTGATCGCACCTGGTCCACCGAGTGCAACGGAGTCGCATACGACATCTTCGGTGCCGTCCTGCATGAGCTCGGTCACGCGTTGGGGCTGGCCCACGTCGAAGAGCCGACTTCGGTTATGTTCGGAATAACTACGGCTCGGCGGCTGCTCGACGCCCAGCTCCTCACGGAGGAGGATGTCACCACGATCTGCCAGCGCTACCCTTGCCCGGAGGGCGAGGACTGTTCGGAGGTTTCGGAACTCTCGGAAGCATGTCCTGCTGGAAACGGCCTCTGTGCAACCTGCACGCGAGACAGTCAGTGCGGCGCCGAGACGGACCGATGCCTCTTGGACACCCAGACGGGACAGTCGATCTGTGCGCGCGCCTGCTCAGGGTCATTCCCTTGTCCGGAGAGTTTCGAGTGCGTGAACACAGGCGAGTTGCCCATGCAATGCGTTCCAGTCGATGGCTTCTGTCCGGATGTCGCGGCGTTCGTTGGGTGCGGTTGTGACGTCGATGGAGACTGCGGTGGGGACGCCGATCGTTGCATCGGTGGGAGGTGCATGAGCAGCTGCGCGCAGAGCCTGTCCTGCCCTGTGGAATCCGCATGTACGGCAGTAGTTGACTCCGAAGGCCAGTCCCTCGGAGAACTCTGCGTGCCGACCACGGAGGCGGACCCGTGCGCGGCCCCTCCCGCACAACGTGGTTGCTCACGATGTTCGTCAAGCGGGGGTGGCGGGAGCGGCTTCTTGTTCTTACTCGCGGCCATGACACTAGCCCGCAGACGCGTTCTCGTGGCAAGCAGATGCGCATGAAACTAACGAAGATCGCGATGGTGGCCACCGTCGCAGCGATGATGATCGCGCCACAGGAAGTGAGCCCTCAGGTGGTGGAGCTGTCCACGGCCGACCGGCTCGCGATTCTCTACATGCCGCAGATTACGTTTGCCGGCGAAGAGCCTCTCATCAAGATCGGGATTGCGGAGGGCGTCGACTCAATCGTGTTCTCCGCGAGCACGGATGTCACCGTGCTGCCATTGGGGGAGGGCGGGGCAGAGATTGACCTTCCGGGTGACACCAGGTTCGAGGTTGCGGCCAGCGACGGGAACGGCGGGACCTACCAGTATGGCGTCGTTGTCGCCGAGTTGACCCCCGACCAACACGACCTCGCGGCTCCCCTGCGCGATGAGTGGCAGGCGCGGGGCTACGCGACGGCCTATCGCCAAGTTGGAGGGATGTTCGCGATCTCAGGCCAGCAGTTCGACGCTCGAAGGATTCTCCTCCTCGTCGGTGAGACGGATGTTCGCGAAGAAGCGGAGGGTCTGTCGGAGCAACTGGCGCGGGCACACGGGATCGAGAGCCGGGTCCACTCAGAGCTGGACGAGTACCCAGAGGGGATGCTGACAATGTCCGGGATTCCGGGCGGCGTGGAAATCCGGAATCGGGATTTGCTTTGGGTCCGCGGCACCGCTGACACCGTCTTCACGGTCCGCGATGTGCCTTATGATCGGTGGATGGGCGGGAACGAGTCAGAGACTCGCGAGTACGTCGGGAGCATGATCTTCACCGTTGATCGCAACGGGCAACTTGCAGTGGTGAACGAGACGACACTGGAGCGGCTCGTGATGGGAATCCTGCCCTCGGAGATGTACGGAGACGCCCCTGACCACGCGCTGCGCGCCCAAGCAGTTGCGGCGCGTTCAGAACTTCTGGCTGACCTCGGTGTCCGGCACACCGCGGACCCGTACATGACCTGCAGCGATCAGCGGTGCCAAGTTTACCGCGGAGTCGGTGGTGAACAGGCTAGAATGACCAATGCGGTCGAGGCGACTCGTGGAGAAATCCTCTCGGACGGCGACCAAATCATCAAAGCCTATTTTTCTTCGAACAACGGCGGCTTCTCCGCAGCAAACTCGTGGACATGGGGAGAGGAACAGCGGTCCTACCTTGTCCAACACCCCGATGGGCCATCTCCTCGCGATGGCTGGGACGATGGCCTCGATGAACCCGAACTGCGGGACTTTCTTGCGAACCCGCCCGACTCCTATTCAGAAATCGCCCGAGCCTCGCATACGTTCCGGTGGGAGGTGGCGCTCAGCGGCCAGGAGCTGAGCCTGCGGGTGGCAGAGCGCTACCCGGACGTAGGTCCGATCACTGATCTCGAGGTGTTGGAGCGAGGGCCAAGTGGTCGTATCGCACGGCTCCGAATCGCTGGGACGCAGGGCGAGGTACTCGTCGAGCGCGAGCTGAACGTGCGATTCGCCCTCGGCGGTCCGCGTCCTTTGAGGAGCGCTCTGTTCGTATTGGACATCGAACAGGCCGCCGACGGCATTATCGAATATGTGACCTTGACGGGTGGCGGCTTCGGACATGGAGTCGGTCTCTGCCAGTCCGGCTCGGTCGGCATGGCCGATCGGGGCATCCAATATCAGGAAATACTCGCGAACTACTATCGCGGGACGGAGCTTCGGACCCTCTATTGAGCCGACCCACATCCATCGTCGTCGCCCTGTTTATCGGGCTCGTTTCGCTCCCTTCCGCCGCTCAATCCGCGGAGGGAATTGGCCGATCCGAGGCGCTCGCCTCGTTGGTCGCAACAAACCCAGATGTCGCGCGAGCTATGATCGCGGTGCAGCGGGCCAGCACAGATAGGGCCGCCACCTACGGCCTCTTGGACCCGGTAATCACGGCGCAGCTAAACCTCTCTCACGCTCGAACCCCGACAGAGAGTGGCTTGAGTGCGGGTATCGCCACCGATGATCGCTACAGCGTCTCCGCGGGCATCGCCCGCACGTTCGCTCCAGGCACATCGCTCTCCTTCACGCTGACTCAAGCCGTGAATCGCTCGGAGTTTCCGCTGCGAACCGGGCTTGGATTTGGCGATCAGACGATCGTCACCGGTCCGGATGTCTCGACATCTATGAACCTCGAGGTAAGCCAGCCGCTTCTCCGCGGATTCGGGCGCGAGGTAGTGCTCGTCGGAGAGGCGATCGCTTCCCGCACAATCGATGTTCGCGAGCGTGAGGTGCTGCAGGTCGCGAGCGCGCGACAGCTCGAGTTGAACGGGGCCTACGCCGAACTCCGATACGCCGCCGAGGAAGTTACTCTCCGAGAACGCAGCCTTGCCCGGACCGAGGAACAACAGCGGATCGCGACTGCGGAGCTTCAGGCTGGTCAAATCGCTGCCATTGAAGTGGACCTCGTAGAAGAGCAAGTCGCGATGCGCTCAGAGGCCCTCCTGCTGGCACGGTCGGAGCTTGACCGGCGCTCGCGCGAGCTACAGCGGATCATCGGTGTCAGTCCTCGTCAGCTGCGCTCTCTCGTCGCTTCCGATGGGCTCTTCGAGCCGCCGAACGTCCAGTTCAGACCACAGCTTTGCGACGAAGCGGAGTCGGCGAGTGCCGACATGGCCGTCCTCGAGTCTCAGGCGACACTCGCTCGCGCGCGGCTCATCAGCACGGCAGACAACCGGCGCCCGAATCTCCAGGCGACCGCCGGTTTGACGCAGTCCGGGCTCGACTCGGCTTGGGCGAGCAGTTTAGGTCAGGCGCTCACCTTCGACGCCCCGACGATCTACGGCGGGGTGGTGTTTTCGACCCCGCTGCGGAATCGGGCGGCTCGCGCTGAGCACACTGGTGCGCTTGCCGATGTCGACGCTGCGCGAAACGAAGTCTCTGTGGTCGCCGATGGCCTCTGCTTCTCCATTCACGACGCCGTCACCGCTTTGAACTTGTTGGCGGAGCGCGACGGAGTCGCCGCTTATCGTGTCGAAATCGCGGGGCGCGCGCTGCGAGCTGAACAAGCGCGGTTCCAGCAAGGATTGTCGACCGTGCAGGCCGGATTGGACGCGCTCGAGAATCTAGAGGCTGCGGAGATCGGGCTTCTACGAGTTCGCACCGATGCTGAGATCACATGGTGGCAGCTGGAGCACCTCCGCGGTCGCCTCTTGCAAGATGTCGCCGCGCTCCTGAGCGCAGAATAGATGAGTGCGCCCGACCCACCGAGCGTTGGCGATCCCGCGCCAGAGCGTGAGAGTGTCGAAGCGGATGAGGCCCTGCTCGGCGAGAAGTCGCCTGGCACATCCCCCGAGACAGCTGCGAATGACGCCGCAGACACAGGCGACGGCCTCCCGCCGGACGGACAAACGGCTGCCATGGCGGGGACGGAGTCCGCTACGGGAGAGACCGCCGCCGCCGCGGTCGTTCCGAAAGAAACGCTTGACCCCAAACCGCGGATTCGCGGCGGGGCGCTCGTTCGCTTCAGTTTGCGGCGCCCGGTCACGGTTACGACGACGATGCTCGCCCTGCTGGTGCTCGGCGCGATCGCATACACGGATATCCCCGTCGAGTTGGTCCCGTCGGGGTTCACCCCCCCATTCCTCTACGTGGAGGTTCCGACCTTGCGCTCGGCGCCAACTGACGTCGAAGAGCGAATCGCGATCCCGATCGAAGAACGCTTGGCGACGGTCCGCAACGTAGAAACGCTGGGGACCCGAATCCGTTCCAATAGCGCTTCGTTCTTCATGGAGCTCCGCGAGGGCACCGACATGGACGTCGCGTACAATCAGGTGCGCGACCGAGTCGATCGCGTCCTACCCACGCTCGACGAGGGACTCGAGCGCTATTTCGTTTGGAAGTACAACCCATCGGACGAGCCCGTCATGTGGTTCGCCGTCACTTTTGATTCCGAGACGAACGCCTCGTGGTGGATTGAGAACTTGGTCGTTCCCAAGCTAGATCGAGTCCTCGGGGTTAGCCGCGTCGAGGTCTACGGCGCGCCATATCGGGTCGTGTCCGTGGAAGTGGACGACCGTAGGGCAGAGGCGGCAGGTCCGGGACTGGTCGGTCTGATACAGCGGATGCAGAACGACAACTTCGCGCTCTCGGCGGGTGTGATTGAAGAGGGAGGACGCCGGCTACCGCTACGGCTTATGGCCCGTTACGGCAGCCTCGAGGAGATCGAAGAGCTTCCGATCGGCAACGGAATGCAGCTCCAAGATGTCTCCACCATCGAGGTGGAGGATCGAGCCGAGCGTGCGGTCTACCGAGTGAATCGAGAGCCCAGCGTTTTCCTAGCAATTTATAAGGAATCCAACGCGAACACGGTCGAAGTCAGCAACGCTGTTCGCGTGACTATCGCTGAGGACCTCCGGATGGACCCGCGGCTTGAGGGCTTCGATTACGCCTTCTTTTTCGATCAGGGAAAAGTCATCGAGGGCTCGATCGAGCACTTGGAGCAGACCGCTCTCTCCGGCGGATTCTTTGCGATCATCATCCTCTTCTACTTTCTTCGCCGCGGCAGTCTCACGATCCTGATCACGCTCGCGATACCGACCAGTCTGCTGGCGACGATCGTAGTGATGTATTTCACTGGACGTTCGCTCAACGTGCTCTCGTTGACCGGTCTGATGCTCTCCGTAGGAATGGTGGTTGACAACTCCATCGTGGTTGTCGAGTCGATCCAGGGGAGACTTGTGCTCGGTGATTCCCCTCGCGTCGCCGCCTACAAAGGGGCCTCCGAAGTAGCGCTCGCAATCATCGTAGCGACACTGACGACGGTGGTCGTGTTCCTGCCGCTGATGTTGATGTCAGGAAACGAGATGATCTCGTTCTATCTGTCGCAGATCGGAATGCCCGTCTGCGTCGGCCTGATCGCGAGCCTCTTCGTCTCGTTGATGTTGCTGCCTCTGGCTGCCGCGCTGTGGCTGAAGCCGGCTCCCCCAAAGAAGGTGGTGTTGGTCCAGTGGGTTCAGAACTTGTACGAGGCTGCGCTTCGGCGCGTCGTCAGACGCCGGTTCGAAGCTGTAGTGTTCTGCGTCGTCATCTTTTCGTCGATCTTCTATGTCATGCCGCAGGTGGCTCGCACCGACAGTAGCGAGCCGAACATCAACGACTTCCGTGTCTTCATTACGATGCCGGATGAGTACTCGTGGAGTGAAAAGGTCAACGTCCTGCTCGATTTCGAGACCGCTCTTTGGGAAGCCAAAGAGGAGCTCTGCATCGACAATCTGCTCGTGCGAATGGGTGGTCAGTGGGGTCGGCCGCAAGTCCGTGCGTTCCTCTGCGACCCCAGCGAGCGGAATATCGAGCGGGAAGAGATCGTCGAGCGAGCGCTGGAATTGCTCCCGGAACACCCCGGAGTAACGAACTCGCTTGATTGGTCATCTCAGGGTTCAACGGCCTCGGACGCCTATGTTGTCCGGGTTGTCGGGCGTGACTCGCGCGTGCTCTCGGAGCTGGCCGAAGAAGCCGCGCGTAGATTGCGGGCCGTCGAGGGAGTGACGTCGGTGCGCACCGAGTCTGGGGATGATGGCGGTCGTGAGATGCACTTCATCGTTGATCGCGACAAGGCGCTGAGGTTCGGATTGTCGGCGTGGAGCGTCGGCGGCGCGATCGACTTTGCGCTGCGGGGCCGTGAGCTAGACGCATTTCGGTCCGGAGAGGAAGAACTACCGATCTTGGTGCAGGGAGACATCGCCGAGGTCGACGAAGTCTCCGAGTTGGAAGAACTCGAACTCCCAGGAACCGTCGAAGACATCGTACTTCGCGACGTCTCTGAGACGGTGATCACCACAGGATATGGCTCGATTGACCGCGAGAATCGGCGCACGGTGGTCTCGATCACGGTGCTCAGCATGCGAGAGGACGTCGAGGGATTGGGCGCGGACATCGACTCGGTGCTTGAAGGCATGGTGTGGCCGCGGGGCTACAATCGTGAGTTGGGTGGCCGGTTCAGCGCCATCGCGGACGACCAGTCCCAACAGAACACGGCTGTGTGGCTCGCGATCGTGTGCGTATTCCTGCTGATGGGCGTGCTCTTCGAGTCGATCGTTCTCCCGTTCAGTATTCTGCTCTCGATCCCCTTCGCATTTGTGGGCGTCTACTGGGCGCTCTACCTCACGAATACACCGTTCGACATGATGGCGGGCGTGGGGGTGATCATCCTGATCGGCATCGTCGTAAACAACGCGATTGTCTTGGTAGATCGGATCGGGGAACTCCGCCGCGAAGGGCATACGCGAGAAGAGGCCGTCGCACTGGCGGGCCAGCAACGGCTTCGCCCGATCGTGATGACCGCAATGACCACCATCTTCGGGCTTATCCCCATGGCGCTGGGCACGTCCTCGCTGGTCGGCATTCCCTACAGTCCGCTAGGGAGGTCCGTCATCGGAGGGCTGTTGGCCTCTACGCTCTTAACGCTCTTCGTCGTGCCGCTGATCTACACGATGCTCGACGACGCACGAAACTGGCTCATGCGAGGCGCGTTCACACTGATTGATGGGAAGAGGCGCCGCGCCGGAGACTGATGGCCCGCGTCGTACTTTAGAGCGCGAGGTTGATGCCGCGGACGTGTTTAACGCCCGCCTGGGAAGCTCGTACGGCGTCAGCGGCGATCTCAAGGCGATCTTCTTGGCCCATCGCGTCCAAGGCCGAGGGCTCGCTAGAATCGACGAAGACCAAGAGTTCGTACTCGACGTCGGGATCTACGCCAGCGAATGAGTACTCGTACGGTAGCTCAGCTGAGTCGACGGTGACGGAGTGCATCACGAAGGCGGAGCCATCGGAGATGTCTGCGAGTGCGATGAGCACGGAACCCGATGCCGATTGGGAGTCGTCAAAGACGGTCCCCTGAACGGTGCCAAGCGAGTCGTCGCTGTTATCCGAAAGCTCGGCACAAGAGCAGAGGCCGAGAACGAGGAGGGGAATGAAGAGTCTCATGAAACCATGGGAAAGCGAGGACTGCGCTTTGCATTGTGACGAGCGACGGCTACAAAGGGAAGAGCCGATTTCCCTATACTGATCCTGTAGTACAGGAAAATGTAGGGCGAAGACTGACCACGCACACATGACGTACGATGGCCCGCACAAAATCCCTCACGCCCGCAATCGTCCTCGCGATTACGACGACTGGTTGTTACGATGCAGTACCTAGCGCCGTCGATTCGTTCGAGACGGTAGGTAGCGAAGGCGTTACGAGTGTTGTGGATCCTGAGCTTCGTGCTGCGCAAGTCGACGCTCAGCTGATCGAATATGGGCAGAGTGTCGAAGGGCGAACGCTCTGGCTAGTGCGAGTTTCAGGCCAGGAGCCGACGACCGGCCTGCGACCAGCTGCGCTGATGATGGGCGTCGCGCAGGGTATTGAAGACCTGGGGTTCCTATCGGAGATGCCCGACATCATGCGCACGGGCCGGCTTCCGGCGTCGCAAACGCGGGCGTCGGAAGATGTCACGCTGGATGGCGCCCGGGCGTTCTTGGATCGCGGCGGCGTTCTCTACGTCGTTCCGGTAGTGAACCCGGACGCGAGAGAGGCCCGCACGTACGAGAACGCGAACGGCGTGAATCTCAACCGTGACTGGTCGACACAGACGCAGCCCGAGACGCGCGCGCTGGTGGAGTTCCTCGAGCGCGAGGAGGTTGAGGCGCAGATCGATCTGGAACTGGTGATCGACTACCACATCGGGATCCCTCGATTGCTCTACCCGCGCGCCGACTCTCGTGTGCCGATCCCGTTCTCTGATCTCAGCGCACACCTCATGCATCATGAGATGATGCCGCGGACGATTCGTAAGGCGCCGATCTCTCTCTTTGACTCGATCCGAGACATCTACGCTGAGCAGCCGATGTGCGAGGTGTTGAACGACTGTGTCGTCTCACCCCGCTGCCATTCGGGTGAGTACAATTGTGACTGTCTGCACACGACGGAGTGGGAAGGCGGTCGCTGCATCGTGGAGCCGCGAGACGAAGCTCAAATTGAGCGCCACGGTCTCTCGAATGACTATTTTTACGACCGGTTCGGAGCGGTGGCCTTCGTCTACGAAGCCGACCTCGACGTGGACTACGCGAACGTAGAAGATCACGCGCTCTGGTGGGACGCGAGTCTTGGCTACATCGCGACCGGGCAGCACCTCGTTCGCGAGAATCGTTTTCGGGCCCAGGACGTATCACGCTTCAACGCGAACGACTTGGTGCGTCTGCCTGCCGGGGCAGAGCGCGATCCGACTGAGTAGGTGAGCCGCTGCGGCAATCGGGGATCGGCGCGAGCGACGATCATCCGATGGACAGCACGCTAGGTCTCAGGTAGGCCCGGCGCACTGCAATTTTCTTTCGCGGAAGGCCGCTGCTTCTCCGCATTCTGATCTGGATCGGCTGCATTCGTCTATGTCTGAGTTCTCGCTAAGCCAGCACGGCATCGCCGTCTCCAATATCGTTCGCAACTCCACTCCAGCGCGGCTCTACGAGCTTGCGCTGAAGTACGAGGAAGGTAGCGCTATCGTTTCAAGCGGCGCGCTCGTCGCGATTTCCGGCCAGAAGACGGGCCGGAGTCCCAAGGACAAGCGCATCGTCCATCGTGAGAGCAACGCGGAGGAGATTTGGTGGGGAGATGTGAACATCGCGCTCGACGCGAAGGTGTTCGATATCAACCACGAACGCGCGATCGATTACCTCAATACGCGGAAGCGTCTCTTTGTTGTGGACGGTTACGCTGGGTGGGACCCGAAGTACCAGATCAAGGTCCGCATCGTCTGCGCTCGCGCCTACCACGCCCTCTTCATGCACAACATGCTCATCCGGCCAACGGCTGAACAGTTGGCAGACTTCGGAGAGCCGGATTACGTCGTCTTCAACGCCGGTCAGTTCCCGGCGAACGCGCACACCGCCGGAATGACCTCGAAGACCTCCGTCGATCTCGACCTGGAGTCCAAGCAGGTCGTCATTCTCGGAACCGAGTATGCCGGTGAGATGAAGAAGGGCGTCTTCACGATCATGCATTACCTGATGCCTAGTCGTGACGTGCTCTCCATGCATTGCTCCGCTAATGAGTCTTACGATGGTGAGAACACTGCCGTGTTCTTTGGTCTTTCCGGTACCGGAAAGACCACGCTCTCCGCAGACCCGGCTCGCGCCCTCATCGGCGACGACGAGCACTGTTGGACCGACGATGGCGTCTTCAACATCGAAGGCGGCTGCTACGCCAAGATGATCGACCTGTCCGCGGAGCAGGAGCCGGAAATCTGGAACGCGATCCGCTATGGCGCCGTGCTTGAGAACGTCGTCTATGACGAGCACACCCGCGAAGTGGATTTTCACGACGTGTCGCTGACGCAGAACACGCGCGGCTCGTACCCGATCGAGCACATCCCGAACGCGAAGATCCCGTGTATCGGTGGTCACCCGAACAACGTCGTGTTCCTCACGTGCGATGCGTTCGGCGTTCTCCCACCGGTCAGCAAGTTGAGCCCGGCTCACGCGATGTACCACTTCATCGCTGGCTACACCGCGAAGGTTGCTGGCACCGAGATGGGCATCACCGAGCCGCAGGCGACGTTCTCGGCATGTTTCGGCGCTCCTTTCCTCGTTCGCCATCCGACCGTCTACGCCGAGCTTCTCGCGGACAAAATTCGCAAGCACGGTTCGGACGTTTGGCTCGTGAATACCGGCTGGTCCGGCGGCGCGTACGGCACCGGCAGCCGCATGAAGCTCAAGTACACGCGAGCGATCATTGACGCGATTCACAACGGCGAACTCTCTACACAGCCGACCGTGACCGACTCCGTCTTTGGTGTTGAGGTTCCGACCTCATGCCCGGGCGTGCCGGATGAGATTCTGATCCCGAAGAACACCTGGGACGACGCGGCCGCCTACGACGCGACCGCCGCGAAGCTCGCTGGGCTGTTCCACGAGCACTTCGCGCCATTCGCCGACCAGGCGTCCGACGAGATTCTGTCCGCAGCCCCGAAGATCTGATTGGACCGCGCTGCCTGGCTTCAACTCCTCACCCGCTCGCTTGGGGCGATCGAGGAATGGGAGTCCCGCTGGCCTGACGTGCCGCTGCGGCCTCCTAGCGAGGCGGACAGCCGCGCGCTACAGCGCCTGACCGAGCGGTTGACCGACGGGAACTACCCGTTCTTTCATCCGCAGTACGCTGGTCAAATGATCAAGCCTCCGCATCCGGTTGCCTGGACTGCGTACGCGACGGCCATGGCGATGAATCCGAACAACCACGCGTTGGATGGCGGCCCGCCTACCGCCCATCTTGAGCGCGAGGCCGTCGCCCAGATCGCCGAGATGTTTGGGTTCGACGAACACCTCGGTCATCTATCGGCGAGCGGCACGATCGCAAACTTGGAGGCGCTGTGGGTCGCCAGGGAACTGCTGGGTCCTCACTCGATCGCAGTCAGCCAGTCCGCGCACTACACCCACGCCAGGATGGCGCAGGTGCTGGGATTGGAAATCGCCCCCGTTGCAGCGTTGCCGACCGGCGAAATGGACATGATGGCGCTGCGAGCCGTCCTCGCGGCGGGGCAGGTGAAGACGATCGTCGCGACAATGGGCACGACCGGAATCGGGGCCATCGACCCGCTCGCCGATATCGTTCAGCTTGCCGCCGAGTTTGGCTGCCGCGTTCATGCCGATGCGGCGTATGGCGGGTTCTTCAAGCTCCTCGCGGACCGAACGCCAGCGCTGGCACCAAAGCGACATTTTGACGCGCTCGCAGCTGTGGACAGCATCGTCGTTGACCCACACAAACACGGGCTCCAGCCCTATGGATGTGGCTGTGTAGTCTACGCGGACCCCTCGGTGGGTCGGGTGTACAAGCACGAGAGTCCGTACACCTACTTCACGTCTGCCGAGCTGCACCTCGGGGAGATCACGCTCGAGTGCTCGCGGGCGGGTGCTTCGGCTGCTGCTCTGTGGACGACCCTTCAAGCGCTGCCGTTGGAACCGCATGCCGGGCTGGGGGATTCGTTGGCGGCCGGGCGTCGAGCGGCGCTCGCGTGGGCTGAACTTATCCGCTCGGAGCCAGGACTGGCCCTGCTCGTAGAGCCTCAGACTGACATTCTTTGCTTCGCTCCAATGCTCGCCGGGACTCCGAAGGCCACGGCGATCAGCGCTGCAACCGAAGCGGTCTTCCGCGCAGGGATGGTTGAGGGAGACGATGCGTTCTTTCTCGCGAAGTTCAGAGTCAGCCGGTCTCAGGCGGAGGCGCTCTGGCCCCACGTTGTTTGGGACGCCGAGGAGGTAGTCGTTTTGCGCTCAACATTGATGAAGCCCGAACACGAGGCGTTGGTTCCTCGGCTGCATGAACTCGTCGTCGCGGCTACGATCGCGTTGTAACGTTTCACCCGCTCTGGGAGGGGTGGGGATCGGGTTCAACCCACACCTCATCTTCGAGACGCTCGCGTATTTCATCGCTGCCCGGATCTATTTCATGGCGCGCCGCCGGAACCCGGTCCTGGATACCGACCCCGTGAAGTCCCGATGGCCTGTTGTTGGCGCCCTGGTTGGGGCAGCGCTCGGCTCGCGGCTGCTCTCCAGTCTGATTTACCCGGAGGCGCTCTTCGACCTGACCGGGAAGACCATCGTCGGAGCCATGCTCGGCGGCTGGATTGGCGTGGAACTCGCCAAGAAGGCGTCAGGAATTCGCGCATCGACGGGCGACGTCTTTGTTCCGGCCCGGTCGATTGGGACCGCCGTGGGCCGCCTCGGGTGTTTCTTCAGCGGCATCGAGGATGGCACCCACGGCAAGGAGCGCACCTTGCCCTGGGCGATGGACCTTGGCGACGGTGTGCTCCGCCACCCAGCCGCTCTCTATGAGGTCGTGGTCGTTCTCGCCCTGGGTGGCTCATCAGGTGCCTGCTGCTGCCGGACGCGCGTCGTGGAGACCGCTTCAGGCGCTATATGTCCGGCTATCTGCTCTGGAGACTCGTCGCGGAGTCCTGCAAGACACAGCCGTTCTGGATCTTCGAACTCTCTGCGATCCAGGTCGCGTGCCTGCTGGGAATGGGCGC
>JBLHWZ010000134.1:0-13904 GCA_047629415.1 Bradymonadia bacterium
ATTCTGACGGTGACGTTGTGTGCGACTCCGCGGACATCTGCCCTGGGGGCGACGACGCGGCTGACCTGGACGCCGACACGGTCCCTGACTTCTGTGACCGATGCGCGGGTCAGGATGATCGCCTCGACGCGGACGGCGATCTGGTGCCCGATGGTTGCGACGTCTGCGATGGTGCCGACGACGCGGCGGACGCTGACGGAGATGAAGTTCCCGACGCCTGCGACACCTGCCCGTTCGATGCAGCGAATGTCTGCCTTCTCGGCATCGTTTGGAACCCCGACTGGTTCCCCGTTAGCGTCTCACTCGGCAGCGCGGGATTCGGCGACTTGGCGTGGGATGGCACCGACATCCTGGCGGCCGGCACGAACGGGAAGGTGCTTCGAGTTTCGTACTCCGACCGAACGACCTCTGAGATTCTCCTCCCGACCACTAGCTACCTGCTCGGCGTTGTAGCGCTCGAGAGTGGCGAGATTTGGGCATCGGACTCGATCGGCGGCGTCTACCGCGTTCCGGTCGCCGGTCCCCCAACGCTGGTTGTCGCTCTGGGTGTGCGAGTCCACTCGCTGACGGTGGCCCCGCCCGGATTCGGAGACTACGGGGGCGAGGTGCTTGCGACCACCAACACCGGGGTCGTCACCGCGATCGCTGACGACGGCTCGACCCGTTCGGTCGGAAGCCTCGCCGGCGCGTCCCTCTCGAACGCCGCGTTCGCCCCAGACGGGGCGTTCTACGTGGTCAATAACCGGGATGACTCACTGCACACGATGACGTCTGGCGGCGTCTGGACGGCCATCGCGTCGGGAATGTCTGGGGCAGACGGTGTCGTCCTTAACGCGGAGGGAACACGAGCCTACGTGACCGCTTCAAACTCAAACGAACTCTACGAAGTGTCTCTCCCGGGCGGAGCGACATCGGTCGTCTCCACCTTCTCGATCAACGGCGGCGACAACACCACGGGCATGTTGCTCAACGGGACCGGCGAAATCATCTACCGAGCCAGTTCGGGCGACCTGGCAATCTGGTCACCCTGACCGAGCTCCGACCGCGCTTGGGACGAGAGCCCGCTGCTCCACATCCCGCCGGGTCTTGAATCGGCTGCGGACGGCGTTGGGGCCGTCGATTGTCTAGAACTCAAGACCGAGGAGCCGTCGATACCCATCGTCATCACTCCCGTGCCGACTCCAGTAGTCGAGCATCGTGGAGTTTGTGCGGACTGCGACGCTCTCTCCGCGGCCTCGATTCGCCTCCGTCCACGCCAGAATCTCGTGAGGGAACTCGGCCTCGAAGTAGATGTTCACGGTGCGGCCGAGGGCTGGATAGTCGATCGTGTAGCGCTGCGCGGACTCGTCCCCGTACGGGGACGAGGAGACCGCCTCGAGCGAGAGCTCTGCTGGCTCGGATTGAGTCGGGCGGTGGAGCAGCTGCAACGCATGCGCGGCGGGGATCAACCGTTGAGCGCCGGTTGGGAGTTGGTCTGGCGCGCGTCGGATGCGCGTCCAGAGTTCGTCTTCCAGGAGTCCGTCGACCACGAGGTCTTGGTCGGCTTCGGACGGGAAGTACGAGCGTAGCTGCATGTCGTAAGACCCGTTTCGCAGGTTGAACTGCTGGTAGGTCATTCCGCACCACTCCTGCACGCTCGCGGTGAGTTTAATCGCGGGCTCATTGGGCTCCGAAATCGGTGCAAAGACCGACGTCAGAATCGAGTACGGATAGACTCCTGTGTAGAAGCGCCGGTGCGCGTTCAGCTTGAGAACCGGAATGGCGGTCGCCGTATCGCCGAACTCGTTCTTAGTCTCCGTCTCCGTGCTGAAGTCCTCGGAAACGTAGATTAGGATTGCCTCTCCGGCATGTTGGTCCCCATACCGGGCCTGGCTGAGTTCGTACCGGGAGAGCTCCGCGTAGCCTTGATACCAATAGCTGCTGAACGTCGTGTGAGCGGCCGCAAAATTATCCACCGGTGTCGCTCCTGGGAGAGACTCCAGATTGGGAATCGATGGAGCGTCAGTAGGCGGAGCCTGCGGGACCTCGGACCGCTGATGGCCACAAGCAAAGAGGAAGAGGCTGGTGACCAGCAGGATGGGGCGTTGCATAGAGGATTCCGGGGCGTCGACGACTCAACACACCTTCGATGCCTCTAACGGCCGTTCCGGTGCAAGCCGCGGTTCGAGCCGCGGCGCAACCCGCCGAATGCCCCGAGGTTAACTCGCGCGTGCGAGTCGTTGCTCCCCGCGCTCAATCATACGGCAGTGCCGGAGCGTCCCCTGGACCACGACCGAGTAGTGCCAGGCAATGCCCGCTTGGAAGTCCGTGAGTTCCGGGAAGTACTGCTTCACTCTTGCCGTCGACGGGTCGTTGGAGCGGACGCCGTCGTCGTACCAACTCAAGAAGGCCTCCGACCGGTCCGCGAGCATCTGCTCGTAGCGGCGGCGGAAGCCGGCGCACTTCGTCTCCGTCCATGGCCCCTGATTGAGAAGCAGCGCCAACTCCCGCGCTTTGTTCGTCGCGATCGAAGTTCCGACTGAGTAGATCGGGTCGACGAACATGTAGGCGTCGCCGAGGAGAATATAGTCCATCGTCGCCGGGCTCTTCGCCCTCCGCGCGAACCCCTTGCGGGAGTGTAGGCGGTCATAAGTGGTGGTGCCGTCTGTGGCCCGAGCTCGCAGGACGTTGGACCTGAGTCCATGCTCGGAGATGAACCTGTCGAGGTCCGTCTCGGTAAGCGTCTCGTCCCTCGAGACGAATCCCACGGATAGGCGCGTGCCTCCAAAGAGAGGGATTTGCCACATGCAGACCCCGTTCCGAACACGCGTTACGCATGTGGATTGGTTCGCCTGCTACTGCGGGTCCGGAGCCATCACGTCGATGTTCGGAATATCGATAAAGTGCAGCGGTCGGCCCGTTTCAATAAGCTGTTCTCGGAAGGCGCCGGGTCTTTGTCCGACAACGTCGTAGTACTTCCACATCGCCGAGATCGGCCAGAGGGTCTCGACCTCTTCGAGCGCGTTCGCGACAACCATTGCGCCCCCAGAACAATCAATCATCTGTCCGCTGACCCGGTAGGTCGCCTTCTCGGTCTCTACGACCCGGGCTTCGACGTCGATTGACTCGACCCGTTCGCGTCGGATTGGAATGTCCCAGCGGTCGATAAGGAGTCCCTCCAACTCATCGCGGGCCACGTGCACGTCACTGTGTCTGTCCGAGATAATGGGGAACGCGGCGGCGGAGTCTTCGCCGACGAAGAGACTCCCGTTCTTCCCCGCAAATGATGGGAGTTTGCGAACGTCCGGCAGAAGCTCGACAAGCTTTTGCGATGAGAAGAGCTGGGGTGAGTTCGCCTCCCCAATCTTCCAACCTCCCGGCGAAGGGTCGAGCTGCACGACATCCAGTGACTTCGAGAGCGCTTGGCGCAGGACTAGTCCCGCGATTCCCGCGCCGATGATGAGGTACTCACACTTGATGATTGAACGCTGCGCCACGACAGCAGCGCAGCGGATGGATTCCGCGCTTCAAAGGCCCAGTATGCTGTTGTATGCGGTCGGGTTCAGTCTCCCCCCGTCGCCTCGATGATGAACTCAGCGCCCTCCGGCCCGATCTCCCAGGGGACAACACGCACGAGACCAGACTCACCCTCCATCAATCGCGAAGGATCGATCGCGATCGTCTCTTCCGGTCCGTCGGTCGCGACGTAATCCACCAAGCGTTCCGTGGCGCCGTTCACCGCCCAGAACTCGAGGTCCAGCTCGGCGTCGTCGCAGATCATCGAGACGACGCGAATCGGGGAGTCCAACGAGAACTCGTCCACCGCGCCGGGACAGGCCGTTCGTAGCTCGACGTCGCCCACGAAGAAGAGGTCGAAGTTGATCGTGTCGTCCGCGCACTCGGGGCCTGCGTCTACCGCCGTCGTCAGCACAGTGAGTTCGAACTCAGTACCGACGGGGACCGGCGAGTAGGCGGTGACATCGACGTAACAAATCTCCCCGCCGATCACCTCGATGTCAACGAACTCCTCGCCAACTAGACCGACGGAAGAACCTCCGGACTCCGTGCAATCAACTACCAAGTCCAAGTCCGAGACATCCGCATTGTCGTGGATGAGCAAGGACTGGAGGCGGCCTGCGTCGAGCGGGATTTGCACGTCGAAGAAGAGCGCGGCACGTTGTCTCGGCGAACAGAACGTGCCGTCGAACGAGGCGAGTCCGAACTCTTCGTCCGGCACGAGTGCGCGCGCTTCCTCGGTGAACTCTGTCACCGGGCTACACGACGGAGCCGACGCCACGGTGATCTCGAGGTCGCGATAGAGGTCAGGGCTCTCCTCGCTGCTGATGAGGTCGATCGCGAACACGATCGTGACGGAGGTGGCCGAGGCGTCCGAGGGCACATCCCAGACGAGTGTGCAGCCGTCCAGATACGAGCCGGACGGGGTCGCGGAGTCCACGGTCGCGCCGCATATGAAACCGTCCGCGGGGGCATCGCCTCGGTCTGGAATTAGGTCGACCACCAGCTGGCTTCCTGGCGCTGTCGACACTGCAGGGAGCGAGTCGCGGGACGTATCGACCACGCTGATTCGCAGATCTCCGGTTGTGGTCTGGTCGGTCGCATCCGTGACGACAATTCCGATGGGCAAGGTCTGGCCCTCGGCTGTGGTAGGCGCGTTCCAAGTGAGGAAACCACCGTCGATGCCCATCTCTGGCGGTGCCCCTGGAGCAAGTGTGACCTCAAAGGCGTCCCCGTCAGGGTCAGACGCTGGAACGGCCCAAACATGTGTCTGCCCGCTGGGCCAGCTGATCGGCTCATCGGGGAGGTCGAGGCTCGGGGGGTTAGTCTCCGCGTTGGCGACTACTTCGAGCGTGATGAGACGCGTGTCTTCGGCGCCGCTCTCGTCTCGCACTCCGAAGAGGACGAACGCTGTCTTTGCGAGGTCTTCGTCGGTCGGGACCCAGACGAAAACACCGGTGCTCTTTTGGAAACGCGCTCCCTCGGGAACCCCGTTTGCGAAGAACTCGATCGGATCGTTGTCGGCGTCGCGCGCAGTGAGAGCGATCACGGTCGAGGTTCCGATTGGAACACGCCGATCCCCTACGCTTCCGAGAGTCGGAGCGGAGTTGCCCCGCGCCAGCGGATCGGTCGGTTCGCCGTCAGGTACGTCCGTACTCACGTCGCCCGGCACTAGGTCGGACGATGCATCCATGTGCGTGTCGGCCGCGGTGTCGATACCAACGTCGATCGACTCGGCTAGAGGGCCATCGGCACCACACGCGGCGGTGAGGGCAACGAGCAGAGCGGGTTGGAGGATGCGCATGATTCGTAGGGAGAGGTGTTCCTGCAGCATGCCACAAGTCGAGGTCTCCCAGAAATATGAACGAAAACGCGATTGACCGCGGTCGTCTGGCTCGATAGCGCCAACGCCGTGACCCAACGGACCAGACAGCTGACCGATGACCTGTGGCGCATCCGACTCGACTCGGCGTGCGGGCTGGTCGTCAACGTCTTCCTGCTGAGATCGAAGAGCGCGGTCGCCCTGATCGATACTGGCTTTCCGCATACGACCGAGCAGCTGGAATCGGCGCTCTCCGAACTCGGGTTGCGGGTTAGCGACGTCACCGACGTGCTCTACACTCACACCCACATCGATCACATCGGCGGCGGCGTGGCCCTGGCCGACTCCTGGTCTCCGCGGGAGTGGTTCTGGGAAGGCACCGAGCCAGCTTTCAGCGATGTCTACGCGTACCTTGAGTCCGTAAGGTCCAAGCCCGAGTGGCCCGTCGGCTTCCTTCCCGAAGCGTGCGCGAGCGACCCGTTGATCTGTGAGATGCACGCCAAGCCTCGCACTCCGACGCGTGCCGGCGGGACAGGGCTGCTCGTTGACCCGCGGGGCGTCTCCCATGGCGAATCTGTCGAACTCGGAGACTACCGGTTCGAGTGCGTCGATGGGCGCGGGCACGACCCCTTTCATTGCGCGTGGTTCTGCCGGCGCCTCGGCTGGCTCTTCTCTGGCGATGTGATCATGGCCGTGCCGACGCCGCTCGTACTCGGCATGGGTGACGAAGTCGGTCTCTGGCTAGGCACCCTGGACCGTTGGGAGTCGGAGCTTGATGTGACGTGGCTGATCCCCGGTCACGGTATGCCGACAAAGCTATTTCAACCCTCGATCGCACGCTCGCGCCGCTCGCTCGTCCGGCTCTATGACGAACTCAGCAGGCAGCTCAATACGGGGGCTCCAGTCGAGCCCCTCGGGGTCACCCGCGGCGTGTTACCGGCCGATCGGTCCAGATTCAGCGCGAGATCTGCCGTACTCCTGGCGAACGTGGAGACGCTGCTGAGTGCGCTGGAAGCCGAGGGCGTTGTTGAGGAGATCGGTGAGGGGCGTTGGCTGCTGCGCACGCGTCTCCCGAGCCTGGATGCGATCGGGCAACGCTGACGGTATCTGTCGGTCCAGTGAAAAGCTCGCTACGATGACCCCATGGAACTATCTGTAGTCATTCTGGCCGTTGGGGCATTGCTCATTACCTCATGCGCATCTGAGCGTTCGATCTCCTCGGAGGCTGCAGCGAAGGGCGCCAGTTATTCGAAGTTCGTGCACTTCGTCTCGGCCTCGTCGGTCAAGGCCGAGCCGGTGTCGGCATACGAGGTATCCGGGCAACGGGCTGAGATGGGGGGCGACTATGAGTTGGTTCCCGATACCTATCCGCTAGTGCCGGACTATCGGCTCGTGGAGGTCCCGAGCGTTGAGTACGTCCTCTTGGCTGAGTCGTATCGGCTGCTGCCGAGCTCGCACGAGCTCGTCGGCGAGCGCTACGAGTTGTTGGCTGACGCGTATGAGCTGCTGCCGGAGTCTTACGACCTGCTGAGGTAGCTGGCGGGGTTGGCCTTGGGCGGTCGATGCGGCGGTAGCTGCTGACCTAGCCCTGGCGGTAAGGGTGGCGTTAGCGCCGGATCTCGTTTGGACGTTGCTAGGCTCGGAGGCTCGGACGTTGCTAGGCTCGGAAGCTCGGACGTTACTAGGCTCGGAAGCTCGGACGTTGCTCGGATGTTGCTAGGCTCGGAGGCTCGGACGTTGCTAGGCTCGGAAGCTCGGACGTTACTAGGCTCGGAAGCTCGGACGTTGCTCGGATGTTGCTAGGCTCGGAGGCTCGCTTGGTCCCGAAGCGTGCTGGGTATCTCGCCAGCGCCCAGAGGGTATGCCGCGTTTCTGGACTGGTCTCTCCAGGGTGTCGGTCGCTTAGATGGCGGTCCGGCAAATTTTGGGAATCCGTCCGGTTCCGTGCTCGCCAGGTTTCGTCTCGTGTGACTTGTTCAAGATCACACATCTACTCACCAAATTTGGTTGAATCAAATACCAACCAACGGGCCGGTTTTTGTACCCCGATTCCAGACCGACCATCCGGTCTTTTTTGAGCATAAATCAGTAGTTGCGGACCGAAAACCTCCCTGGTAGGGGGGCGGTGCGACCCCCACATCGGCACTGAGATATGCGCACTGGAAACGAGCTAATGCAGGCTACCAAGCCCTTCGCGAAAGAAGACCGCGCGAAGACTTGGAAACTCCTTCTCGTGACCATCTTGGTCTTGACGATGTTCTCCGCCGGGTCGCTCTTCTTGCCGTGGTGGCCAGCGAAGCTCGTCTCCGGATTTTTCGCGGGTTTGACGAGTATTCGGCTCTTCATTTTCTACCATGACTACCTGCACGGAGCGATCCTGCGGAAGTCGAAGGCAGGCGGCTGGGTGATGTCGGCGGTTGGCTTTTACATGCTCGCCGTTCGTTCGGTCTGGCGTGAAACGCACAACTATCATCACAAGAACAACGCCAAGATGTTGGGTTCGGCCATCGGCTCGTTCCCGGTCGTGACGGTCGGAATGTGGCGTGGCCTCGACCCTGCTCGTCGGCGCATCTATCGCGTGATTCGTCACCCACTCTCGATCTTCGGCGGTTACCTGACGGTCTTCTTGATCGGGATGACTATCTCGCCGTTCAAGCGCGACGCCAAAAAACATTGGGGCGGACCTCTCGCGGTCGTTCTGCATGTTGGAGCGATCGTGGCTGTCGGCTTGCTGCTGAACTGGACCACCGCCTTCACCGCCGTAGTCTTCCCCGCAGCGGTCGCGTTCGGCTCAGGCTCGTACCTCTTCTACGCGCAGCACAACTTCCCCGGCATGCAGCTCAAGGGCCGCCGCGAATGGGACTACACGTTCGCCGCGGTCAACTCGTCGAGCATGTTTGATATGGGCCCTGTGATGCACTGGTTCACCGGGAACATCGGATACCACCATGTGCACCACCTGAACCACACGATCCCGTTCTACAACTTGCCGGCTTGCATGGACGCGATACCCGAGTTGCAGAGCCCTGGGCGTACAAGCTGGAAGCCCAAAGATGTCCTCGCGGCCCTGCGGCTCAGCGTGTGGGACCCAGACATCGATCGCATGATGACGTGGGCCGAGCTCCGCGACCAAACTTCTAAGAAAGAGCCGGCCGTTGCCGGTGCGAACGCACAGGCAGCATGAACGCAGCGCTAGACTATCAGCCGACGGGCAAGACGCTGGCCGAGGCCATCGCCAACGCCCCGAACATCTACCCGAACAACGGGTTCACGTTCATCGACATGGCTGGCAACGACACATTCTGGCCCTTCTCCGAGGTTGAAGCGGAATCCGCGGCGCGAGCCAAGGCGCTACAGGACCTCGGCCTTAAAAAGGGCGACCGTGTCGGGCTGATCATCATTGAGCCCCAGGACTTTGTCCTGAGCTTTCTCGCGGCCGCTCGCGTCGGCATCGTTGCCGTCCCGCTCTACCCGCCGATGTCGATGGGTGAGCTCGACTCCTATGTCGATCGTCTGACAGGGATTCTCACGACCGCGCAGGCCAAGATGGTCGTCGCGTCGGAGAAGCTGAATAACGTTCTCTGGCAGGTAGTAGACAAGGTCCCGACCTGCTCGAAGTTCGTCGCTGTTGAGAGCCTCGGCGCCACGGGCACGCCCGTGTATCCGGAAATCACCGAGGACGACATCTGCTTCTTGCAGTACACCTCGGGCTCCACATCGGATCCGAAGGGCGTGATCGTGCCTCATAAGGCGCTGGTGGCGAACGTCATGGTGACCGTGCAGCACCTCGGGCTAGACCCGCACAAGGACGTCTCGCTCGCTTGGCTGCCGCTCTACCATGACATGGGTTTGATCGGCTTCGTGATGTCGAGTGTCATCTTCGGCAAAAGCTGTGTTCTGATCCCAACATTGCGCTTCCTCAAGCGCCCCAATGTTTGGTTGCAGGCGGTGCACGATCACAAGGCGACGATCACCTTCTGTCCGCCGTTCGCCCTGCCGCTCGCTGCGCGCCGAGCGAAGGACAAGCAGCTCGACACGTGGGACCTCTCGTCGCTCCACACGGTTGGGGTAGGCGCCGAGCCGATTCATCCCGAGGGCGTCCGGCAGTTTACCGAGGTCTTCTCGACACGGTGTAAGATGCCCGCGACTGCGGTTGCTCCGGCGTACGGCATGGCCGAAGCAACCCTCGCCATCACGCTGAAGAAGCGTGGGACGCTGATTCGAACTGGAGTCGTAAACGCCGAGTTGTTCCAGGACGAAGGGCTCGCTGTTGATGCTGAGGGCGAGACGATCGCGCTTGAGCATGTCAGCTGCGGCATCCCCTTCCCGGGTCACGAAGTCCAAATCTACAACAATGAGACGGGGAGCTTCAGCGACGAGGAAGGCCGTGAGGGCGAGGTTTGCACGCGCGGCCCCTCCATCGCACCTGGCTATTTCGAGAATCCCGAAGCGACCGCTGACGCTTGGCGCGACGGCTGGCTGCACACCGGCGACCTCGGCTACATGCGTGACGGTGAGCTCTACGTGACCGGTCGCCTGAAGGACTTGCTCATCATCAACGGGCGCAACATGCACCCGCAGTCGATCGAGTGGCTAGTGCAAGAGCTGGACGGCGTTCGTAAAGGCAACGTCGTCGCCTTCAGTGTCCCCGGCGTGTCGACCGAGGAGGTCGTTGTGGCCCTCGAGAAGCGTGGGGACGGAGACTCCGATGAGCTGGCCTCTCGAGTGCGAGACGTAGTGAGCGCCGAGTTCGGAATCGCGATTTCCGAGGTTGTCGTGCTTGAGCCCGGCTTGCTGCCGAAGACCTCATCCGGGAAGCTCCAGCGTCGCAAGGCGCGTCAGTATTTCATGCGTGGCCTGCTCGGAAAGACCGGCGCTCGCACGCAAGGCAGCTCGGCGGACGCCGTCACGCTGGCTAAGCACATGGCTCGGTCCGTTTGGGCCCGCGTTAAGAACAAAGTCTCCAACTAATCACTCCAACGAACCGGCTTAGGCCGTTCACACTCTCACACCCCAACACTGACCTATGTCAACGCAAGAAGAGGTCGAAGTCTCCTACGATGTCGGCAACGAGTTTTTCCGACTCTGGCTCGACTCCAAGATGAACTACACCTGTGGCATCTGGGATGGCGTCGATAACCTCGAGGACGCACAGACCCAGAAGCTCCAGTGGCTTCATGACGCTGCGAACCTCGGCCCGGACAAGCGATTGCTCGACATCGGCTGTGGCTGGGGCGCAAACCTCGAGTTCCAGACTCAGGTGAAGGGCGTTAAGGACGCAGTGGGAATCACGCTCTCGCGTTCGCAGGCCGAAGAGGTCAACGCGCGTGGGCTCCCAGGCGTCCACTGCAAGGTCACCGACTATCGAGACTTCCAGCCCGCTGAGAAGTTCGATTCCGTCATCTCCATCTGCATGATGGAGCACATCGCGACCCCCGAAGAGGTCCGCGAAGGAACGCACATCAAGGCCTACCGCGACTACTTCAAGAAGGCGTGGGGATGGACGAACCCGGGTGCGCAGTTTGGTCTTCAGACCATCCTTCGCAACAAGGTTCCGCGCATCAAGCAGGACCTCTTGGATATCGGGTTCGTGACCTACAAGATCTTCCCGGGCGGCCTCTCGCTGCGTCTTGAGGACATCATTAAGGCCGTGAACCCTTACTGGGAGGTCGTAACGGTGAAGACCCGCCGCGTGGACTACGAGAAGACCTGTCAGGCTTGGCTCGACGGTCTCCGCAAGCACGAGGGCGTTATCCGCGAGACGTGGGGCGACCACGTCTTCGATGACTACGACCGTTACCTTCGTACGTGTGTCCGCGGGTTCCACATGCACTACCAGTCGCTCGCTCAGTACGAACTCAAGCGCATCGATTAGTGTCGCTGCCGCGCGTTTCGCGCGAACCCTTCTTAATCAATCGGCATTTCTGCCACATCGAATTAATCAAATGAACAACGAACAAGCAGCGGCTCTCGTCCGCGAAGCAATCTCTGAGGTAGCCCCGTCCAAGGCTGGCGATCTCTCGACCGTCGACCTCAACACTAAGATCCGCGACCTCGGCATCGACTCCGTCGCTGCCATGGAGATGGTCGGTGTGGTCGAAGAGCGGCTCGAGATCACCTTCCCTGACGAAGACCTCGCGCAGCTCAACCGTTTCAGCGACCTCGTTGACCTCATCGTCAACCACGGCTGATTCGGCGCCTTCGGGCAACCTTCACGGCCGGTTTGGGGTACGACATCTGTCGTCTCAACCGGTCGTTTGGCGTAAAAAGCGCCGCCCCTGAACGAACGACGTGGAATGAACGACCAGAGAACTGGACGCGAAATCGCAATCATCGGAATCGGATGCCGCTTCGGCGGCGGAGCCGATGATCTCCAGCGTTTCTGGCAGATGCAGCTCGAAGGCCGCAACGCTTTTGAGACGGTCCCGCCGGACCGCTGGGACATCACGTCGCTCTACGATCCCAACGTTCGCGCCGCGGACAAGACGTACGCCGATAAGGGCGCGTTCATTCAGGACATTACTTCGTTCCCAGCTGTCTTCCTGCAGATCCCCCCTCGACGCGTCGAGGTCATGGATCCGCAGCAACGCATGCTGCTCGAGTGCTCCCTGCAGGCGATCGACGACGCTGGCCTTACGCCGGACGAGGTTCCGCGGCGCACGGGAGTCTACGCGGGAATCACCGCATCCGAGTTCCGCACCCTCATCGGCGCGCGGACCTTCATGCAGTCCGCAATCGCTGGCGATTTCGGCGAGAAACCAGAGAATTCTGAGGCGCTCAGCGCCGCCGTGAACCGCGTTGTGAAGCCGCGGCCTTTCACCGCTGCCGGCTCGCTAGGGAACATGGCGGCAGCGACCATCTCGCAGGAACTGGGCCTCACCGGACCCGCGTACGCCGTCGACGCCGCTTGCTCGTCGGCACTGATCGCCCTCAACTCCGCGGTCTCGGCTCTGCGAGCTGGTGAGGTGGACGCTGCTATCGCAGGTGGCGCCTACGTTAACCTCGGAGCGGACCACTACATCGCTTTCTCGCGGATTGGCGCGATGAGTAAAGCGGGTGTCTGTCGACCGTTCGACACCCGTGCGGACGGCTTCGTTCAAGGAGACGGCGCAGGCATGATTCTGCTTAAGCGTCTGGCAGATGCTGAGCGAGACGGCGACCGGGTTTACGCAGTCCTGCATGGGATGGCGCTCAACAACGATGGCGGGGGCCAGGGGCCAATGGCGCCCGTGAAGTCGGGACAGATCGACTGCATCAACCTCGCGTGGAACGACGCGGGCATGGACGCCAAGGACCTCGGCTATGTCGAGGCCCACGGTACCGGAACGTCAGTTGGCGATCAGGTCGAGTTTGACGGTCTTAACGCCACCCTGGGCAAGTCCGCCACGGACGCGACAATCGGGTCGGCGAAAGCAAACGTCGGTCACACGATGTCCGCGGCCGGCATCGCGGGCGTTATTCGGGCGGCGATGGCAATCCACCACAAGGTGCGTCCTCCAATGGCTAACTTCGAGACCCCGAAAGAGGGACTCGCGCTAGAAGGCAGCCCGTTCCGCATAGAAACAGAAGTTCGCGAGTGGCAGAACGAAGAGCGCCTCGCATGCGTCAGCGCATTCGGGTTCGGCGGCACCAACGGGCACTGCGTCCTAGGCAGCGCGCCGACCACAGTCCCGGTGGAGGAGAAGCCGGAGCTCGTACTCATCTCGGCGCCGAACGAACTCGCACTCCGCGACCTTTCTGCCCGCACGGCAGCGGCTCTTCGACAAGACTCGGGGGCGACGGTTGCTGGCGTTGCCCGAGCGTGGGCCAAGCGTGAAGAACAGGAGATGCGGCTCGGCGTGGTTGCTTCGACGACCGGTGAACTCATCTCGAAGCTCGAGGAGTTCGGTTCCGGCGGACAGTCGCTGGGTACCGCGTTCGGCCTGGCCGGAAGAGAGGTACCCAAAGTCGCCTTCCTCTACCCAGGGCAGGGCGCGCAACGCGTCGACATGCTCGCCGACCTCCGAACTCGATTCCCGATTGTCGACGAGACGCTGGCCGCCGCTGATGCGGCTGCCATCGGAGTCACAGAACTCCCGGTCTCTCACTACCTCTACCCATCGAAGCGTCAGGTAGCGGTCTCTCCCGAGATCGCTGACGCCGAGCTGACCGCGACGCAAAACTGCCAGCCAGCGCTCCTCGCGGTTGGTGCTGCGCTGACTCGTCTGCTCGCGCAAGCGGGCGTGACGCCGGGCGTGGTCGCTGGTCACTCGGTCGGCGAGTTCACGGCGGCGAGCGCTGGTGGCGTACTCTCGCTTGAGGACGCGATTCGCTGGGCCGCGGAGCGTGGCCACGCGATGGCGACCGGGCCGATTCCTGAGGCAGGTGCGATGGCGGCAATCGTTGCCGACCGCGCAACCGTGGAAGGTCTCCTGGTTGACGGCGCCGTGGTTGCGAACGTGAACCACCCAAAACAGACCGTCGTCTCCGGGCTGAAGGCTTCGGTCGAGGCTGTCGCAAGAGCTGCGGAAGCCAAGCAGCTGAAGACCGTTCGACTCAACGTCTCACATGGTTTTCACTCGCCCATCTTCGACAAGGTCGACTTCGA
>JBLHWZ010000135.1:0-13762 GCA_047629415.1 Bradymonadia bacterium
GTCAGATGACGATGCTGCATGGTTATCGTGCGCACCTACCCACATTTTGGCGAATCGTTTGTCAGTATCGAAGCCACCTGGACCGATGGACGAGCAACTATTGGCGACGGCTACCGCGCCGGCGCCACGGCTGGATCTACCCCAAACCCCTCATCGCGCGCGGCCCAAGGTGGTGGCGGGACGGTACCGCCTCGCGGAGCTGCTCGGCGTAGGTGGGTTTGGAGCGGTGTACCGAGCAGATGACAGGATCTCTGGGACCGACGTGGCGGTCAAACTGCTTCACGAACAGGACGAAGAAGAGGCGAAACGATTCCGTGCGGAGGTCTCGCTGCTGCGCCTGCTCCGTCTGCCCAATGTCGTCTCGTTGCTAGACGACGGCGTGCACGAGGGTCGACCGTTTCTCGTGACCGCTCTCGTCCCAGGCAAGCCGTTCCCCGGCAGGTTCGGGGCCTGCACGTGGGACGAGATCGAACGACCGACGGTGCTCCTTCTAGAGGCGCTCGCGCGGGTCCACGCCAATGGCGTGGTGCACCGTGATTTGAAGCCGGGCAATGTGCTCGTCGGGCCGGATGGGGTCCCCTATGTCCTGGACTTCGGGGTGTCGATCGGCCCGGGGTTTCGGGTCGAAGGACGGTCTGTGGTCGGCACTCCTGCGTACCTCTCGCCCGAACAAGCGCTGGGCCGACGCGGCGACCCGCGATCGGACATCTATGCAGTAGGCGTCATGCTCTTTGAGGCGCTGACGGGCTCACTTCCACATCACGGAGAGTCGATCACCGACATCCTTCGGGCCAAGATTCACGAACCGATCGACCCGATCGCGACAGTCGTGGCGGGCCTTCCGCCGCACGTATCGGTCGCCATTGATTCGATGCTGAGTCTTCTGCCCCAGGCCCGGCCCGCAAACGCGCAAACGGTGCTGGCCAGCCTGGGCGTTCGACCGGAGTTAGAGCGCGTTCCGCGCCTATACGGAGAGCCCGCACTCCAAGAGGCGACCGACGCCTTGCTCAGGGGAAGAAACGTAGCGACTGGCGGACGCAACGGTCTCGGGCATACCCGTTTTCTAAGGGACCTCGCAGCCAGACTCATCGAGCGGCGGGTCCCCGTGTGGCAGACGCGGCCTTCTACCCGGCGCTGGGGTAGCCTGCCTCCGGAGGTTCGGTCCGACATGTTTCAGCCGGCTCCATCGCTGGTCGCCGAGCGTCTGCATGCAGCTGCAAAACTGGGGCGGGTCGTCATCGTCGATGACCCATCGAAGACTGATCATGACACACTCGCCGCCCTCCAAGAGTCTGGCGCTCGTCTGGCGTTTCGGGACGACGGCGGACTGGCCGTTTCCGAGAACACACACCGAGTTCCCTTGCGTCCGCTTGAGGCGAGGGAGCTGGCCGAACTCTTCCACGGACCGGAGCTGGTCTTCCGGCTGCGCACCGACGCCGGCTCCGTGCTCTTCCGGCGAACAGGGGGCGTGCCTCGCCGAGTGGTCACCCTGCTCGGCGCATGGATTAGAGCGGGACTCTGCCACTGGGAAGATGGCCGCATCCGAATCCCACGCGAGGCCATCGACCGACTCGAGGCGGGCCTTACGGTCGGAGTGGAACCTCCGTCCCATGAGCCTTCGGGCGCACAGTCGTCATTGATGAACTGGATTTCGGTCGCCGGCCCAACCGCCTCACGCCAGATTCTCGAGGCTGTCGACAAAGGAGCGGGCGCGGAGTTCGACGCGCTCGTACAGTCTGGGCGACTCATCGAGACCCCTGGCGGCGCGATCCACGCGACCGATACGCTGGCCGCCAACTACGCCGACACCGGCGAACGCGCGGAAGCCCACCGGCGGGTAGCTGAGCTTCTGAGCCCCGGCAGCCCCGGCAGATTGCTGCACTTGGTGCACACTCGCTCGGCAGAGTCGCTGGCCGAAGAGGCAGTCGCGGTAACCCAAAGCGCCCACCTCGACGGGCGTCTCGGCGACGCCTTCGCTTCGTTGCGCGAAGCGCTGATTCTGTTACGTCTGCTCGGCCGCGCGAGCGACGAATACACGATCCTGCGGTCGCTCGTTCTGGTGGCGATCGAGATGCAGTCGGCACGTTCGTTGGACCTCGCGATCTACGAAGCCGAACGGAGCGAAGACCTAGGGGGAGCCGCTGCTCTTCGGAACTTGCTCGATGGCACACGAGTGGTGCGTTACGTCGAGCGGGACGAAGGCCGCGCGGAACAAGTTGCTGCCGACATCCCGGCGTTTCCTGAAGACCTCTCGCTCGAGAAGTGGCGGCGTGCGGCGCGGATGGTCGCGGGGTTTGGGCTCGCTCCAACCGACCACCTCGTGCTCGCGAACGAGCTACTTACGTGGGCCGAGTCAACAGGCGACTCGGACATTGCGGCAAGCGTCGCCGGCTGGGTCGGCGTCGCACACTGCCGCTGCGGCGAGTTTGCCGAAGCTGGCGCGATGCACGAACGGGCGGCCGGCGTCAGCGGCGCAAGAGCCAGAGGAATCGCCCTCTGCAACGCAGTATCTGCCTGGATCGAAGCCGGTGATTTCACCCGAGCCCAGCGAGGTGTCACGGAGGCTCAAAGTCAAGCCGACAAGACTCGCGACACCTACGTCGGCGGCCGCGCGCTCTGGCAATCCCGCGATCTCGTGCACCGATCGACTGGCGTTCCGCCAGAGCGCAATGAAGAAGTGCTAGAGGCGATCCGCGCCACCAAAACCGAAGCTGTTCGCTGCAAATCCCTGGAGGTCGAAGCGGTCGCCGCTTGGCGACGAGGAGATACAGACGCCGCCTCACTCGCCGCGGAAGCGGCTGCCGCATACGCGATGCTTGGGCAGACAGGGTCCAACGCGATGATGAGAGCGCTGGAACTCTCCATTCGCGGCGGCGGTGTTGAAGACGAGTTGCAAGTTTGGACAGCGAGTTGCGCGGGCTATCCACCCACCGAGCTGCAGGTCCTGCGACTGCTTGAACCGTTGCTCAACGAAGACAGCAAGAAGGCGTGGCGATCCCGCATCAGTGAGATCGTCGAATGTGTGAACATGAAACCAAACAATTGGCGGTTGGAAGTTCTGACCGTCGCAGAGTGTCTCGGAACAGACCCGAACCCAGAGGAGTCCCAATGAAGCTAGGAATTCGTTATCTTGTTTGCGGCGTGATTGCCCTCTCTCTCTCGCTTGCAACCGTCCTGACGGTGGTCCGGTTGGCCTGAGTGATGCCGACCAGTTCAACCTTGTGGGACAAACCGACGTGGGTGGTATCGGGTTCTGGAAGGGGCAGAAACTCGTGGCCGTTTTGCTCAGCATCAATGGGGACCCAGACCGAACCGACGACCGTCCGCCCGCATATTCACTCGAGTACCTCATCAGCACAGTCGACCTTAGCGCTAGCGCGGACGCCGACGCTGAACCACAGCCCTACGTGCGGCCATTCGTCGACTTCGTGGGTCTCACAGCGCTCCCTCTCACTGAAGGGCCAGGATGCCACAAGAGCGACCAACCTTACGAATGCATCGGTCGCTGGGCGGAATTCCTCGACGCAAAACTGGAGGACCTTGTCGTTTACCGTGCGGATGGAATTCTGCAGGTCGACGAGGACAGTCCGTACGGCTGCGACCTGCACGGGCTGCCGAATGACCAGGCGGGTGCGATCGTGCTTCCAGACAGCGACGGTAGCGGTTCCGATGAGGAACCCGCTGTCCTGCTGCACTACCTCGACGAGACCAGCTCCAGCTGGCAACTACACGAGCTGTACTTCGGCGGGGCACGAAACACACCGATGTTCCCCTTAACTATGTTCAAGGGCATCGTGGTCGGAACTCCCCAGCATTCGCGGGTCCCCCCGAGTCCGCCCCTCGATTGTAAGGACGGCGCTTGCGCAGTGTGGGCGGAAAGTCTGGCACAGATTGTGGGACCCTATACCGTTGGCTCCTTCACGCACGCGAACGTCTGTATCCGCGAACTTCGGGCAGAACAGATTCGAAAGGAGATCAGTTGGCCCCAATATGAGACACTCGACTCTAACGAACCGTGTGACATCCGCGCGACCCAGCCGACTACATGCATCTTCGGGCGCTGCAGCTTCGGAGAGTTCAAGCGCTCGGAGAAGCTCGCCGAGGACTGCGACGACTAGATGCTTCCGATTTCGAACGGGCGACGGGTCCGTCGGCTGCACCGATTCTTGCGCGACCGGGTTTGGGATCACCCCCTAACCCAGCTCGATCACACCCGCATTAGCCCCTGACACAGCGGACATCTCTGTGCTAGGTGCCGGTCCTCGTGAATCAACCATGGGACGGCCCGTCAAAGGTGGGCCTCCTACCCGCTCCCCGACCCTCGATGAATGACGCCAACGCACCCACCGTAGCCATCGGCTCCGATCGGATGACGTTGCAGCGCGTGATCGACTTAGCGAGCGGGGCATCGCGTCCGCGCTTGGCCGAAGTCGCGCGCGAACGCATGCAGGCAAGCGCTGATGTGATCGCACGACTGCATGCCGAGGGCGCGCACGTCTACGGCGTCACGACCAGCGTCGGGCACTCCGTCACAACCGCGATTCCTCCCGCGTTGTCTGCCGAGTTCTCGCTCAATCTGCTGCGCATGCACGGCGTCGGTACTGGACGTGTGCTGGACGACACTGAGGCCGCGGCGGTGCTCGCGATTCGTCTCACATCCCTCGCGCAGGGTCGAAGTGGCGTGCGCCCAGAGATCGCCGACCTCCTCGCACAGATGCTGGAAGGCCGCGTCCTCCCGGTGATTCCCTCAGAAGGCAGCGTCGGAGCGAGCGGGGACCTCACTCCTCTCTCGTATGTGGCAGCTTGCCTGGCTGGAGAGCGCGAAGTCACGATCAACGGCGAAGAACTCGATGCGGTCGAGGGGCTTGCGCGTATCGGAGCCAAGCCGATCGCGCTGGGACCCAAGGAGGCGCTCGCCCTGATGAACGGCACCAGCGTTGCCGCTGCCATTGGAACTATCGCCTGGCACCGCGCGCGCAGACTCGCACGGCTCAGCGCGACCGTGACAGCGATGGCGTCCCAGGCCATACACGGGAACCCGACCCACTTTGATCCCTTTGTTCACGCGAGCAAGCCACACGCGGGCCAAGAGCTTGCTGCGGCCTGGATCCGCGCCGACCTCGAGTTCTCCGAAGACCTCGACCCCGGACCGCGTCTTCAGGATCGCTACTCGATCCGCTGCGCCCCCCACATTCTTGGCGTTCTCATCGACGCGCTGGCTTGGGGTCGCGACACGATGGAGACCGAGATCAACGGTGTCAGCGACAACCCGGTTGTCGATGTAGCGCGGGGAATCGTGGTGCACGGCGGCAACTTTTACGGAGGCCACGTGGCGTTCGTATTCGACAACCTGAAGGTGGCGCTGGCCAACGTCACCGGACTGCTTGACCGCCAGCTGGCGGTCATCTGCAATCCGGCCGAAAACGACGGGCTGCCAGCCAACCTCAACGGAGTTGAGGGCCCAGAAGCCTGCGCGCACAACGGCTTCAAGGCCGTCACGATCGCGACCTCCGCACTGGCCGCTGAGGCGCTGAAGCTGACGATGCCGGCGAGCGCGTTCTCACGCAGCACCGAGTTGCATAATCAGGACAAGGTCCCGATGGCGACGATGGCTGCGCGCGACTTTGTGCGAGTCGCCGAGCTTACGGAGCAGGTGATGGCCATGTTGGTGCTCGCAGTCTGCCAAGCGGCAGACCTTCGCGGAGGACCAAAGACCGCCGCAGCGAAGGCGTTGCACACGGCAGTCCGCAGCGTCGTGCCGCGACTTGTGAAGGACCGACGCATGGACCACGATGTTGCCGCGGTCGTCGCGCTCATTCGCGCTGACGGTCTCACGAACGAAGAGATCGTGCTGCCATGAACAAATCAGCAACAGTCGGAGTCTCAATTGAGTTCTACGACTGCGATCCCCTCTTTGTTGTTTGGCACGGACGCTACTTCAAATACTTCGAACAGGCCCGCCAGGCGCTGCTTCGCGAGTTAGACCTCGATATCCCGCAGATCCGCGCGATGGGTTACCGCATGTACGTCACCGACGCTCGCTGCCGGTACATGTTCCCGCTGAGCTACGCCGACGACGTGAAGGTGACGGCCAAGATCACCGAGGTTTCCCCGCTGATCAAGGTGTCCTACGAGGTTCAGAACGACACGCACGGACGCCGAGCTGCCCGCGGGTACACTACGCTGGCCACGACCGATGCGGACGGTAACCTGCTCACCGAAACGCCTCATGAGATTCTCTCGCGACTTCAAGCGTAGCGCCCTTCGATGGGTCGTCATCTCCGCGCTGACAGCGACAGGAGCTGTCTTTCCGGCGGTGGCGAGTGCGCAATCTGACGACGAAGAGTCAGGCCAGATCCTCCAAGCCAACGCGGTGACGCTCGGCCAACTGCTCGATGCGTTCGCCGGCATGCCTGGGCTCGAGGCTGATTTCATCGAAGAGAAGCAGCTCGGCATGTTGGCAATGCCGCTGACCAGCAGCGGCACGCTCTACTTCACACAACCCGGCCTTCTGCACCGTCGGGTCGACGAACCTCGCCCTTCGACGGTCGTGATCACGCCGGATTTGCTACGATTCACCGATGAGTCTGGCACTGAGGAGATCGATCTACGCGCCCGCGACGATGTTCGGCTCTTCGTCGAGTCGCTCGTCTGGGTGCTCGCAGGAGACCGCGTGCGACTCGATGAAGCCTACGAAACCCACTTCGTTCCGCTCGGCTCGGCCTGGACTCTCACCCTGACACCACGAGATTCGCCGCTCTCCGACATCATCGCGACGATGGTGATGCGCGGGAACGGCCTTGAGGTGAACACCATAGAGGTCACCGAGACCGCGGGCGATGTCACGACCACCCAGATCTCCTCCGCCAACCCTGCTCGGATCTTCGACGACGCAGAGCGGGGCGAGCTTTTCGGAGTGTCCGAACAGTGACATCGAACGAGCGCAAGACGCTCGGCGTCGCCGGTTTCCTATTCGTCGCGGTCACGATTTTCGTAGCGTTACGCTTCGAAGTTTCGACGGACATCACCACGTTCCTGCCGGATCCTGGTGACCAGGAGATGGCCAGACTCTCCCGTGAGATCATCGAGAGCGAGTTGAGCCGGACTATGGTCCTCACGCTGCACCACGAGGATGTCGAGGTCGCTGTCGAGGCGGCGAGGGAGTTTGAAGGCGCGCTCCGTGGCGACGAGCGCCTCATGGAGGAGGTCGCCTTTCTAGAGGGAGGACCGCCCGTCGGCATCGAAGAGGCGATCTGGGAACTCTACCACCCGCGCCGCTTTAGCTTCGCTGCCCGCTCCGCCAGTGAGGTCGCTCCTAGGCTCACTGACGAAGCGCTCGCTGAGTCCGCCGCTGACCTGCTGCGTCAACTCGAGCGACCGATGTCGCCGCTGCTAACTCGGGTAGCGCCGGGCGATCCTCTGCTCTTCCTCATCGAGCTGTTTCAGACTTTGGAGGGCTCTCGCGGTGAAGGCCTGCGGATGATCAATGGGCGATTCGTCGGGCGGCACGGCGAACATGCCGTGCTCTTCCTCGGGACCGTTGCACCGGCGTTCGATTCGGAGATCCAAGGACCACTACTCGAAGCGATCTCCGGCCATTTTTCTGACACCAACGCCCGCTACGCTGGTGAACTGACCCTCGCTCAGAGCGGAGTGAACCGATTCGCGGTGCAGGCAGAGGCATCGATCAAAGCTGACATCCAGCGGGTTTCGACGCTCTCTGTGGTGGGTCTCGGGCTGCTGATCCTCCTGCTCTTCCGTAGTCCACGGCTGCTGCTTCTGGCATCTGCGCCGGTCGGCACCGGAGTGATCGCTGGATCAGCGGCGACTCTCCTCGTCTTCGGTCGCATCCACGGGGTGACGCTCGCGTTCGGGGCGGCCTTGATCGGCGTCGCTATCGACTACGTCGCCCACTTCTATTGCCACCAGGCCGTCTGCCCCACCGAGGGAGGACCGCGGGCAACGCTCCGCTCGATCTGGGGAGCGATCGCGACGGGGGCAGCGACAACAATCGCGGGCTTCATTGCCCTCGCTGGCTCCTCCTTCCAAGGGCTGCGCGAAGTCTCACTCTTCGCCGTCGTCGGAATCGGGGCCGCCCTCGCCATAACACGGTTCGTACTGCCGATTCTGATCCCTGCAGAGCCGAAGGCGGTGCCCCTGCGCGACGCTTTTGTCGATCTTCTGGGCAAACTGCTCTCGGCTCTGCGCCGGAACCGGAAGCTGCTCTGGATCTTCCCCGCCGCTGCCGTCGCAGTCTGCGCGGTCGGGCTTCCTCGCATGCACTGGAACGCCGAGTTCGCCGACCTCGGTGCTCTCGATGCAGAGCTGCTGGCAGAGGATGAAGCCGTTCGCGATCGGGTAGCGCTCTTCGAGCAGATGAAGTTCGTCGTCGCACTCGGCGAGAGTGTGGAAGAGGCACTCCAGGCCAATGACCGCGTACGAGTCGTGCTCGACCGAGCAGTCGAAGCCTCGCAGATCGACGGCTACCGTTCACTCGCGACGCTGCTACCCAGCTCGGTGACTCAACGGGGTGTCGACGCAGCGTTCCGCGGTTCGCCAGAGCTCTGGCCGAGAATTCAGAGCGCCTTCGAAGCTGTCGGATTTCGGCCAGGGGCGCTGCTGCCCTTCCAGGAGACGCTGCAACAGCCGACGCCCGAACCGCTGACCTACGACGCCCTCGCTGCGTCCCCGCTCGCACCGCTCATCCGACCGTTCCGCATTCAACTCGGTGACCGCGTCGCGATCGTGTCGTACCTGCATCAAGTGAACGACGCGGATGCCCTTAACGCCGCGCTCGAAGACATCGAGGGCGCACACTTCCTCGACCAGGCGACGATGATGGGGTCCGCAAATCGGGCGTATCAACAGAGCACTTTTCGGTTGGTGTGTTTGGGGCTGGTCGCTGTGCTGATCCTGCTCGCGCTCCGCTACCGCGACCCTCGACGCACGTTGGCCGCCTACCTGCCCGCTGTGCTCGGCGCCGCCTGCACAATCGCCGTACTCGCGCTGCTGCAGATTCCGCTTGATCTGGTGGCGCTCACCGCGCTGCTGATGGTCGTCAGTATGGGTGTTGACTACGGCGTCTTCCTGGTTGACGCAGAGGCCGCCGGAGAGCTTGAGTTGAGGGCAGCGCTGCTCTCCATTGCGGTCGCCTGTTCATCGACCATACTCGGCTTTGGCCTGTTGGCGCTGTCGAGCTATCCGGTGCTGCGCATCATCGGCCTGACAGCAGGCATCGGTGTCCTGACCTGCTTGTTGTTGGCGCCAACAACGCTGGTTCTACTGCGCGGAGAAGACTCATGAACGGGCGTAACCACTCAGTGCGGGGGCTGATCGACAAAGGCGTATCGCTAGCGGTGTTGGGCGTAATCTCGGCATCATGCGGCGGCCGGCAGGTCACCGCAGAGCTGATCATGGAGCACGTGGACCCTGGCACACTCGTTCCGATCGAGCAGATGCCTGTAGAGTTCATGATGCGCCAGACCGTGACTGCGACGTGGGGTGAGGAAGAGGACGAACAGTCGTTTGAAGCGGTGCTCCAACAAAGAGCGGGAGTGCTAACCATCATCGCCATCTCCCCGATTGGACAGCCGGGATTCATCGTCACATGGGATGGCGAGTCCGCCAGCATGGAGAACCACACCGACCGCGAGCTGCCCTTCCCGGCGGAGTTCATGATCAGCGACGTGCAACGCGTGTTCTACCCGTGGTTGGCGGCGGGCGAGACGACCGGCGAGATGTTTGGTCTGCAAATAGCGGAGGTGTGGACGAACGGCGAATTAGCCACCCGCAGTTTTACCCGCCTAGACGAAGACGGCGAGCCGAGCACGCTGCTCGTCGAGTTCGAAGACTGGGGCGACATCGCGCCCGCCCGCGCGACGCTCCACAGCTGGTACGGATATGACTTGGTGATCGATACGTACGAGGAGAACCGCCTCGAGTAGGCATGCGGCGTGACACCAGAAGAGCAACGCCGCGACGCTTCGGGATGTTCAGCTCCGGCTGGACGCGACCGCTACCGGGACGATCGCGGACTCAACCTTCGTTGGCGTCACGAGCGCTCGACGGTATCTGAACTACCTGACGACCGCTAGCGCGGTTTCGATCACGGACAGTCTCTACGTCGCAGAAGACACGACGACCGACATGCGCGGGATCACGACAATCGGAGACGCGAGCCTGATCACCGTCGACTGCTGCAGGTTTGAGTCGCTCAACTATGGAGTCGTCGCTTCGTCGATGCCTCCAACGCTGACGAGCCCAACCTTCATCGAGTGCAACAACGACACGTCCAGGTTCCCGTAGCCAAGAACGACCGGAACAGCGCTGAGAGTATGCCTGGTTGTGGCTCAGCGCTGGGTCGTGGACCGTACCCATGTGACCTGCTCATAGATCGGCTCGAAGCCCGCTCGAACCAAGTTGCGTTTGGAGCCATCAGTGACCGCCGAGCTAGTGGCCCAGGAGCAGCCCTGGTCGATCGCTAGGGCGAGCCGAACGCGGATGAGTGCCAACTGAGCTCCGCGTCGGCGGAACTCTGGAACGGTACCCATTCCGCCGAGAGTGGCGATGCCGCCGCGGATGGTGAGCGAGGCGCAGGCAACGTCTTCGCCGCCAATGCTGGCGATGAGCAGCTGGTCTTCCTGGAGCTCGAAGCTTACCGCCGCGTAGGTGTCGCTCGCTTGTCTTGCGACACTAGCCGTCGCCCCGAACGCGCATGCGGCCAGCTTTTGCCAGCACACCAATTCAGACCCATCGACTGTGCGGACCACGAAACGGCCTGCCTCCGTCGATTCCGCCCATCCGAGATTTTGGGCAAAGACCGTACGCGTGGTCGCCGGGCGATAGCCGCGGTCCCGCGCCGTTCGGATGACACCAGGGCTGGTGAGCGGCGTGATCTCGATCGCCGACGGCACTCCGACCGTCGCGGACGCCTGCTCCAAGCGACCAAAGTCCTTTGCGCGCATCTCTTCTTGCATCGCCACGCCGACGGCACGGTTCACGAAGAGCCCCTTTCCGGCGAGTACCGCATAACCACCAGCCAACTCGAAGACGCGTGAGCCCCAACTCGGTTCGCGCTCGGCGATGAGGAGTGTGAACGCCGCTTGCTGCTCTGCCCAGTTCTGCTCGATGTCGATGGGGTTCATGTTGGGTATTGCTGCGGTCAAAAACCGACCGTGGGGCGGGTTATGTAGGCCAAAATCCGAGGCGGCACCATGCGTCGCCATCTGCCGATCCCTGCAGCGGCCGTACGGATGTGGTCCAATCAGAGCATGCGGAGGCGGTCGACACAGCGTTTGGTGTCGCCTCCGTGTGTGACGTCCGGACGACTCGTGAGGACGAGGGCATCATCACGCCGACCAACGGTAACGTTCGGATCGACGTTGAGGGCGTGGGCTTGCGCTTCAATGGCGAGATCAACACCGACGGTGGATACCTCGACTGCTGGGGAACCATCGAGATCAGCGGCCAAAGCACCGACTAGCGGAGGTGAAAGAGAGTAGCGATAATCCGTGTTTCCGCCCTGCACACCGAGTCGTGCTGCGGACCCGGTTCCCGGCTCGCTAGGGGGCGCGGCTCCTCATGCCCCTACTTCCCGACCGGCGGCGGGCATGCGCGGTCGAGAAAGCCCAGTGTTCGTGCGCGCTCCGTTGCGCCGTCCTTGCCCACTCCAGAGCGCTTCGGTATGGCGGCGCAAAACCCGCATAACGGTGCCAGCCATGACCTTCGGATTCGACGCAGAGACCCTCTCCTCCGACCAGCTCGCAACCCTCGCCACGCGCAGAAATGCGGCAGCGGCTGATATCGTGCGACTCGTTGACCTAGCGACCTGTGGCCACCCCGGTGGCAGCCTCTCGACGCTAGACGCGCTTTTGATGGTTTACGGCTGCGGGCAGCTCAATGGCGCTGAGCCACGCGCCGAAGACCGCGACCGAGTGATCGTCTCGCACGGACACGTGTCGCCGGCCGTCTACTCGACGCTCGCGCAGCATGGATTCTTCGACATCAAGGACGCGTACGACGGCTTCCGCAAGGCCGGTACCGTCTTCGGTGGTCACATCGAGAGCGTCGTTCCCGGCGTTGAGTGGAACACCGGAAACCTCGGCCAGGGCCTCTCGGCCGCTTGTGGCTTCGCGATGGCAGCGAGGGTGAACGGGCAGAGCTTCAATACGTTCTGCTTCATGGGGGACGGCGAGCAGCAGAAGGGCCAGATCTCAGAGGGCCGCCGCTTCGCTGCAAAGTTTGGCCTCAACGATCTCGTCGCGCTCATCGACGTCAACCGCCTCCAGATTGGTGGCAAGACCGACGACATCATGCCGACCGATCTCGCCGCTATGTGGTGGGCTGACGGCTGGAACGTGATCGAGGTCGATGGACACGATCACGTCGCTCTCTACGACGCACTGCGACGTGCCGTGAAGCACGACACCGAGAACCCGGACCGACCGACCGTGCTCCTGCTGGATACGATCATGGGCAAGGGCTTCGGCCCGATCGAGAACGATCATAAGTACCACGGCCAGAAGCTCCCCGCCGAGTGGGTGACCGAGTCAATCCTGGGCTTCGGCGGCGAAGACAACATGGAGGCGCTTCACGCGCACCGTAAGGAGCACACTCCTCACTACTCACATGAGATTCCTGTCGACCGCGACGTAAAGGTGAACCCAGGCGAAGCGCGCACCTACGAGACCGGTGTCGTTACCGACTGCCGCTCGGCATACGGAAAGGCGCTGCACGACCTCGCTATCGCCAACAAGGATGATAGCGACTCGTGGCCGATCGTGGGTCTGTCTTGCGACCTTGAGGGTTCGGTCAAGATGAACGCGTTCCACGCTGAGACACCGGACCGCTTCATCGAAGTGGGCATCATGGAGCACCACGCAGCCGTACTGGCCGGGACGATGTCGAAGGAGCGTATCGTGCCCTTCTTCAGCACCTTCGGCATGTTCGCGATGATCGAGGCCTACAATCAGCAGCGGCTCAACGACCAGAACGGCGCCAACCCGAAGGTCGTGTCCACGCACTGTGGGATCGACGTCGGAGAGGATGGCCCGACGCATCAGTGCATCAACTACGTCGCCGCCATGCGGAACCTATTCGGATTCGAAGTCTACGTTCCGGCCGACGCAAACGAGTGCGACCGAATGACCCGCACCATCGCGACCCGCTACGCGCCGACCGCGATGGCGATGGGCCGCTCCAAGATGCCGACGATCGGAAATCGGGACGGCACGCCGGCGCTGACCGAGTTCGTTCCTGGGAAGTGGCAGACTCTGCGAGACGGTGACGACGCTGTCGTCTTTGCGTTCGGCCCCATGGTCTACCGCTCTGTGCAGGTCTCGGACGAGCTCGCTGAGCAAGGTTTCGGCCTTCGCGTGGTGAACGCTTCGAGCCTCAAGCCGTTTGACCGCGAGTGCATCATCAAGTGCGCGACGGAAGTCGGAAAGGTGCTCACCTACGAGGACCACAATGTGCACACCGGACTCGGCTGCATCATCACCTCCGTGTTGGGAGAGAGCGGCATCGCCGCCAAGGTGAAGAAGCTCGGTGTCTCGCGCTACGGAACGAGCGGCAACTCGACCGATCTCTTCGCCGACCTCGGCCTGGCTCCGAGCGACCTGAAAGCAGCAGCGCTCGCGCTCTAATCGACCCTCAAGAGCAGGCCAGCCGGCTCCTGCCATCATAAGAATGGCAGGAGCGAGACGACTGGCAGAGGGCGGAATCAGGGGAGACGCAGCTCGTTCGCCAGAACAGCGAGCGAGCC
>JBLHWZ010000136.1:0-13616 GCA_047629415.1 Bradymonadia bacterium
TCCTCGACGAGGGTGTGTTCAACGTGGTCGATACTCTCGATCGTCTCACCAACCGCGGCCCGACGAACCACGATCTGGCCTCCACGAACGCGGGCCAAATCGAAGGAGTGAAGCGGCTGACCCTGTTCGAGAAGAATGTAGTTCGTCACGTCGACGATGTTATTCACCGGACGCTGGCCAACTGCCTTGAGACGCTGCTGCATCCACTCTGGCGACGGGCCAATCTTGACCCCTTTGACCGCGACGCAGCAGTACCGCGGGCAGCCATTCGAGTCTTTCACCTCAAGCTGAACTGCATCTCCGATGGTGCCGCACGTCTCACGCGCGGCTAACGCAGTGGCCTCAACCTCACCCCACGGGCGATCGTAGAGGGCGGCGATCTCTCTCGCGACGCCGCGAATCGATAGACCGTCCGGACGATTCGGAGTCAGGCCGATCTCGAAGACCGTATCCGCGAGTCCCAAAGCGTCTCCGATTGGAGTTCCGGGTACGAGCGAGTCGTCGAGCTTCATCAGCCCGTCCACCCCGTCGTCTAAGCCGATCTCAGTCGACGAACAGAGCATGCCGAACGACGCAACGCCGCGCATCTTCGCCTTCTTGATGACGAAGTCCTCGCCTAATCGAGCGCCAATCTTGGCCAGCGGAACGGACATTCCAGCAGCTGCGTTCGGCGCCCCGCAGACGATCTGAAGCATCTCTTCGTCCCCGCCATCGACCGTACAGATCGAGAGATGGTCGGACTCAGGGTGCTCCGTTCGGTCGACAATGCGTCCAACGACAACGTTGTCGAGACCGCCGACGGCCTCCACTTGCTCGACCTCCATCCCGGACATCGTAAGCTTGTGCGCGACCTCCTGCGGAGTGAGTCCGGAGAGGTCGATGAAATCTTGGAGCCAGTTCCAGCTGACATTCATGGTCTATCTATGTTGATGAGCTGACTTCATTCTTATGCCAGCAGCGCCAATGGCGCGTGTCAGAATCCGAAGTTCGTGCTTGCGACCGCTACTCGGTCAGCTAGCTGAACTGTGCCAAGAATCGAGCATCGTTCTCGTAGAAGTAGCGGATGTTATCCATTCCGTACTTCAGCATCGCGACTCGCTCGATACCGATGCCGAAGGCGAAACCAGTGAACTCGTCGGGATCGATTCCGACCGACTCAAACACCGCCGGATCCACCATCCCGGCACCGAGAATCTCAATCCACGTGGTATTGGAGCAGACCCGACAGCCCTCCTTACAGAAGGGGCACTCCACGTCGACTTCAACCGATGGTTCGGTGAATGGGAAGTAGCTCGGCCGGAGGCGGATGTTCAGTCGTCGGCCGAAGAGCCGCGAGGAGAACTCCTGAAGGTGCCCCTTGAGGTGGGCCATCGTCACGCCCCGGTCAACAACCAGCCCTTCAATCTGACGGAAGTCCGGGCTGTGCGTAGCGTCGAGTTCATCGACCCGAAACACGTTGCCGGGGGCACAGATACGAATCGGCGGCTTGTTCGCAAGCATCGTTCGAATCTGTACCGGCGAGGTGTGCGTCCGCATCAGGCGACCGTCCTCAAGCAGGAACGTGTCCTGCATATCCCGCGCAGGGTGGTCGGGCGGGAAGTTGAGCGCCTCGAAGTTGTGAAAGTCGTGTTCCACCTGCGGCCCAGTGGCCACGGCGTATCCAAGATCGCGGAAGACGCTAATCATCTCGCGGCGAATACGGCTCAAAGGATGCACGGTCCCTCGGCGCTCACGGCGGCCGGGGAGTGTCAGGTCGACCGCCTGGCCCTGAAGATCCGCGTCGCGGGCGGCGTTTCGAATCGCTTCTCGCCGAGCCTCAAGCGCTTCGGCAACGGCCGACTTGGCGACATTCACCGCTTGGCCGAAGGCAGGACGCTCCTCTGGAGTGAGGTCGCGCATGTGCTTCATGATAGCCGTTAGTTCGCCCGACTTCCCAGTGAACTTGGCCTTCGCCTGATTGAGCGTTTCGTCGTCGTGCGCTGCTTCAAATGCGCCGTCGGCGGACGCGACGATGGTCTGAAGTTGTAGCTGAAGGTCGGCGGACATGGCGTCTATTGAGTGGGAGACCTTGGCGGAGGCGGTTCGCTTACCGGCGTGAGTGAAGAGCGGCAAGCGGTCCGCGCCCAAAACGACAAAAGGCTTCCCGAGGGAAGCCTTGGCCGTCGAGTGCAAGTGGCTACTTAGAGAGCAGCACGTGCAGCGTCGACGATGATCGTAAACCCCTCGGGGTCGTGAAGCGCGATATCAGCGAGGACCTTACGGTCCAACTCGATCCCCGACTTCTTGAGGCCGTTTACGAAACGCGAGTAGTTGATGCCGTTAGCACGAGCGCCTGCGTTGATACGGGCAATCCAGAGGCGACGGAACTGGCGCTTACGGACGCGACGGTCACGGTAAGCATAGCTGAGAGCCTTGAAAACCGAGTTTCGGGCACTTCGGTAGAGCTTGCCGCGTGCTCCGCGGTAGCCCTTTGCGAGCTTTAGAATCTTGTTACGTCGCCGACGGGCGACAAATCCACGCTTTACGCGCATGACATTTCTCCGGTGACTGAGCCGTACAGGGGCGGAAATTCCGTCTTAGCCCTGAACTACCCTAGGTCGAGAGTGGTTGAGTCGAGTGACTCAAGAAGGAAACTACTTGTTCCGGTAAGGGAGCATCCGTGCGACGATCTTAACGTCAGAAGGACTCACTGCGGCGGCGCCAGACAATCGGCGCTTCCGTCGCGAAGACTTCTTGGTCAAGATGTGGCCTTTATTGGCCTTACGTCGCATGATCTTGCCGGTACCGGACGTGCGAAACCGCTTGGCAGCTGCGCGCTTGGTCTTCATCTTGGGCATGATTCTCGTGTGTGTTGAAAGTGACCGGCGGATGCTGCTTCCGCAACATCCGCCGTCGTCGTTTACCGCGGTTGCGGTGAGTAGGCGCTGACAGGATTGAACTGTCGACCCCTTCCGTGTCAGGGAAGTGCTCTCCCACTGAGCTAAGCGCCTTTAAAAGACCACCCGTTGCCGGGGGACGCGGTCTATACAAGGTCGATTCTACGTGGGTCAAGGAAAATTCACCCACCTTTTGCAAGCGACGATCACAGCGCCTCCAGAACGCCCTCCTAGGTAAGGAAAGCAGTTGAACCCGAAGCGGGGCAACGCTAAGGGCCTTGTCCTATATGCACCCACGAACCGTCTGGAACATGCGAAGCCGATCAATTCTGTTGTTGTCCTCAACGATCGCTTTCGCAGCCTGCTCAAGCACTAACGAGCCTCCGTCGCAGGCTGCAGCGGACGTCGCGACCACCGATGTAACGGCCGACGCGGACGTCACGGAAGACACCGGTACTGAAGACGCTACCGTCGACGCAGCTCCCGAGGACACAACCGACACCGCCGACGCAGGCGACGCGACTGTGACTCCCGGGTTCGACGAGGCAGCAATCTTCTACGAGTGCGACGATGACTCCGAGTGCGAGCCATCGCAGGGTCAAGAACAAATCTGTGTACGTAACGTCTGCGTTATCCCGCCGACTGTCGGCGCATACCTCTCGGATGACGAAGGGGACCAGCCGGAAGAGTTCGAAGACCTCGCTCCTTCCGTAGATTGTTTCATCGATGGGAGCCTGTATGAGCCGGCTGGCGAGACCAGGGACATCACACTCGTCGGTTTAGTAGAGCGCTTCGGCTCTGGTCCCACTACAGAGGGACTGTGCGTCACGCTCTACGATGAGACCGCTCTTCTGCCGTGGCTTGTGAACTCGGAATGCAACCTCCTCGCTGACGGAGACGAAGAACTCTACATCGGTTGCTTCGAATTGGACCCGTGCCGCTGCGTACAAAACTTCGACGGTTCGACGGACCTCAACGAGATCATGGTTGAAGGCGCTGAGGCCGCAATGGATGCGGCTGGAACGCCAATGCGAATCGACTCGGTGGACTCCTGCTACTCGTTCATTGGCTACTGCTCGGGCATCGAGGATGCCAACGAAGCAGAGGCCTGCCGCGCTCGCGTGGCAGCGAACGGGCTGATCGAACTCGACTCGCTCGTACTTGGATCCGTCACAACGACCGAAGACGTCGAAGACTCCGAGCTTGAGGATCCAGAGGGAACCTCACTTTACGAGTTCCCCGAAGTATCCACCAACTGGCGCTTTGCGGTGAAGGTCTCGGGCCGAGCAAATCGATGGCGCGACACCTGGGAGTACGGCCTCTATACCCGCGGCGACCTCGTCCGCGACGACGGAACCCTCCGCATCGATGCGACCGCCGTTAGCGCTGGCGCATGGGCGACCATACCCCCCGCAGTCGGCCTCGCTGGAGGCATAGACGACACGCACGGCGCCGTTGCCGGCGTCATCCGCGATTGTGGCGGAGCAGACAGAAATCCTTGGTCGATCGTTCACGCAACGGTCGGCATCTCGTTCAACGAAAGCAGCGTCCTGGCATACTTCAACGGCAACGCCGACGACCGGTTGCCGTTCCCAGGTCGCACCAACACCAACGTGCTCGGCACTTACGCCGCGATTGATTTACCCCCCGGTCCCAACCGAGTCGCCCCGGTCATTTGCACCGGCGACTGCGCGGACCGTGAGGACTATATCTTCGCCGGCGCTAAGAACGTCTTCCAAACCCCGAAGAGCGTTATAATCGCGACCTTCGAGGGCACGTTTGACCTCCCCTAAGGCAGTTCCTGCCTCAGCAAGCTTGGTCGTCAGCAGACGGACACAACCTATATGACAAATACCGCGTTCTCCTCTCTCGGACTTTCAGACGCGATCGTCGACGCCATACTCGCGGCCGGCTACGAAAAACCGACGCCCATCCAAGAGCACGGAATCCCGGCGTTCTTGAAGGGAGACGACATCGTCGTCCAAGCCCAGACCGGAACGGGTAAGACGGCGGCTTTCGTTCTGCCCTTCGTTCAGAACGCCAACCCGGCGGACGGACCCATTCAGGCCTTGGTGCTGACACCAACCCGCGAGTTGGCCCTTCAGGTCAGCCGTGAGTTCGAGCGATTCGGAGCCGCAACCGGCCTCAAGGCCGCCGCGATCTACGGAGGCACCGCCTTCCAGCCGCAGTATGATGCGCTGAAGGAAGCCCACTGCGTTGTCGCGACGCCCGGCCGTCTGCTCGACCTCTTCCGCAGGAAGGAATTTTCCGCGAAGAATATTCGTTACTTCGGGCTCGACGAGGCTGACGAACTCCTCTCAATGGGGTTCGAAAAGGACGTCCTCGAAATCATCGGAAAGTTGCCGAAGGAACGGCAGTCGTTCATCTGCAGCGCGACGATGGGCCCGGCGATCACGCGGGTGGCTCAGAACTTCATCAACGAACCGGTCACGATCAACGTCTCCAGCGACGAGATTGGGGCCCAGAGCGTTCGGCATGAGCAGTTCTCGATTCATCAGCACCAGAAGGCAGAGGCGCTCCGCCGACTCATCAGCGCGGAAGCCCGGACTGGCGCGATCGTCTTCGCGAACACTCGCGCAGCTACGTTTGCCGTCACGGCGGCTCTCCGCCTCGAGAACGTGCGGGTCGACGTAATCAACGGCGAGCTTTCGCAGACCGAACGTGAGAAGGCCCTCTCTCGCATGCGCTCTGAAGAAATCGACTTCCTCGTTGCGACCGATGTTGCAGCACGTGGAATCGACATCAGCGGACTGCCGGCAGTGATCAACTACGACATGCCGGAAAGCCCTGATGTCTACGTACACCGTACGGGACGAACCGGGCGTGCCGGACAAGCCGGTGTCGCTTATTCACTGGTGACTCCTTCTGACATTAGCGTCTTCCACGCCCTCCAGAAGTTCTACAAGCTGGAGTTCCACGCGCGCACGCTCCCGACGGAGACGGACCTTCGCAGCATGATGGCCGATCAAGCGTTGGAGGGCGTCTTTGAAGGACTCGACGCCGGAAAGAGCTTGGCCTACGCCCAGCACATGCCCCTCTCGCGTCGCTTGGTCGAGCGTGAGGACGGCGTTCGTTCGATTGCAAAGCTCATCGCGCATTGGCTTGAGACGAAGGACGGCGCGAGCGCTGCTCCGAAGAAGGCTGTCGCGAAGAAGCGCGCTCCCGAGAAGAAGCCGGTTGAGGATACGCCGGTGACGGTTGAGGCTGCGACTCCGATCGTCGAGGAGGCCGTTGAGGTCGCCGAAGCAAAGCCGCAACCCAGAGCCATTCCGACGCAGTCCAAGCAGCCGGAGCCCGAAGCGGTTCAGGCAGAGGTCACGCAACCGGAACCCGAAGCTGTTTCGGCGGAAACCATTGCGCCGGCAGCTCCGGCCGCAGGAGGACTCAGCGAAGAGCTGCATACTCTCCTCGCGAACGCCCCTCGCCGACGCGGCCGATGGCGCGCTGCGCGTGGACTCGCTAAGGAACTCAGCGTAGACGAGCAGGCAATTTCGGAAGTGCTTGAGTCTGACGACCGCTTTGAGGAGAGCCGCAAGAAGCCCGGCCAGTGGCGCGTAATGCTCGCACCAGAAGACGGCGACGCACCTCGTGCACCTCGTCCGGAGCGCCAGGAAGCTGCGCCGCAGGCGAAGGAAGCCAGGCCAGAGCGCAAGCGAACCAAGAGCGCGAAGCCGGACGCACCTGCGCCAGCCTCGACTCCTGCGGCGCCGGCCTCCTCAATCAAGTACGTCGCGCTGACGGTGAACGTCGGCGAAGAGCACGGCCTCAACGAGGACGCACTTCGTAACGAGATCGTGCTCTGTGCGGGCCTCGATTTCGACGATATCGGCCGGATCACTATCGAAGGTGAGTCCAGTAAGGTCGACGTCGCGGCGGAATACTGGGAAGATGTGGTGGCAGCCGTGAACGGGCAGACGCTCGCCGGCCAAGTCCTTGAGTTCAACCGTCCCCGCCGTCGACAGAAGCGTTAGTATGCGACTTTGGTGCCTCCCTGCTCTGCTACTCGTTCTCGCCGCGTGTGATCCTTCGGCAATGCCGTGGGCACAGGGTTCAGGCACCATCGACGTTGGCGACCCTCGGGCCAACTACCCGCCGGCTGATGTACAGCTTCCACCTGTTCCGAACCTCGAGTTAGTCGACGTCCCCCCGACGTATGACGACGGCTCGTACTCGGTTCAGGGGCTGATGCTGAACAGCGCCGACACGTTCGGGCAGACGCTGCGCGTCACTGGGATCCTCCAGGAAGTGTATCAGTGCGCTGACGAGGCAATTGGTGTTGGGGGTGAGGTTGGCGAGCTCGCCGCGCCTACACCCCCAGAAGGCGAGTTTGAGGTGCGCCCCGGATGCCTCCGTCCTCACATCTACCTCGTTGATCACCTCCGTGCTCGGCAGCGACTGCTCGTTACAGGGTACGACGCCGCACTCTACGAACCGCAAGTAACTCCCGGCCTTCGGTACACGATCGTCGGTAGCTACCAACAACAGACCCGCGGATTCATCTCCACCGTAGATGGGCTGCTCGTAGCGGCCGAGATCTTTGGTGGTGACATCGTCATCCCGAGCGACGAGTCGGAAACCGGCAACTAGGACCGGGGGTGACGCACACCGAGCAGCGTGGCTACCGGGCCACCTGGCTCGGCTCCGGCTCTACGTGGCTCGGCTCCGGCTCTTCGGCATGCCTAACTTCTAGGAGGTGCCGGACGGCTAGGCGCCACTAGCTTAGCTCCGCCATCGGAGCCTAGAACTTGAGACCCCAGGTACCTCGGTACTTGAGCCAATCAAACGTGCGGGCAGCGGTGACGAGACCACCGCCGAGGGCGAAGACCAGTCCCAACGGCACGGAAGCGGGCACCACCAGCGCAGTAACCGCAACGGTAGAGATCCCTGCGAGTGCGGCGCGCCATCCTTTGCGCCGAGCCTCATACTTGACCATTTCTCTTCCACTACCCATCAAACCTCCTCGCCAAGTAATACCGCTGAAGTTAACACGTGCGAGTCAGCGGTCAACGTCACGAATGTAGAGATGGAAGAAATGGGCAAGCCCTTCGGCTATCACGCAGTACGACTTCTTCCCCGGCGCGCTCTAACACAGCTCGCCGGTGCGGTATCCTCGATCCCCCTGCCCGGCCCCGCCCGAGGACCAGTCTACCGGCTCTACGCCTCGGCGGTCGGTGCCGACTTGAGTGAGTGCGGCGCAGACCTTGAGACGTTCCCAACTTTCAACCGGTTCTTCGCTCGCCCACTGAAGGATGGTGCGCGCCCGATTGCAGATTTTCAAGGGATGCTCTCACCGGCTGATGGACGAGTAGACGCATCCGGTACCGTCTCCGACGGGCGACTGATTCAGGCGAAGGGAATTGACTACGGCATCGGAGAGCTACTGCTCTCTGACCCCCTCGCGCAGCGGTTAAACGGGGCCGGCTATTCCACGGTCTACCTGAGCCCTGCGGACTACCACCGCGTTCATGCTCCCAGCTCTGTGAGAGTCGAGTGCGTTCGATACTGCCCGGGGGAGCTCTGGCCTGTAAACGGCCTATCCGTCCCCTACGTTGACGGCCTCTTTCGCCGCAACGAACGAGTCGTCTTCGAGCTCTCGACTGAGAGTGGCCCTGCCGCGCTTGTAATGGTTGGCGCCACGATCGTTGGTGGCGTGGAGGTCACTCATCCCGACATTGGGCGCGTCCCGCGCGAAGCGCGCTCGCGAGAATGGTCACCCGAATGGAAGCTCGAAGCGGGCGACGAGGTCGGCTCCTTCCTACTCGGCTCCACGATCGTGCTGATCGCGCAAGGTCACGCACCGCCCACGCTTTCCGCCGGGAGCCTCGTTCGCGTTGGGGAGCCGCTGCTCCCCCGTCGGTCGTAGCCATCCCAATCGGGCTACGGCTGAGAGGGTGAAGGCACCGCCAACTTGTCGACGGCACCAGCTTGGGATACTTTGGGCAAGCTATCCCGTGTTGAGGCAATGTGAGCCACGACGCTATCCAAATATCGTCCTTGGCAACTCCGCCCGACCCGACACCCGAGCTACCAATCGCGGTGCCCGGCCTCGTGTTGCCGCATGGCGCTCTGCAACGTCTGGAATGGCGGCAAGGGTGGTCTGAACGCGTGACCGCAGAACACGCGATTGTTCCTGAGGTCGCGGAGGCGAGCCAAGTCGCGACAGGGATCGACGAAGAGGAAGAGGAAATCGAGCTCGAGAGCCAGGAACTCGAACCGGCGGATTTTGGCCTCGACGACTCCAATCGTGCTTCCCAACCCACAGCGCCGCCGCGTTCCGTCGAGGACCACTCTCTCGATCAAACAGGGGAGTTGGAGCTCTTTGAAGTGGAACATGTGGATTCAGGGCCGTTGCGGCTCTCAAGCTCAGACGTCGAATTGGCGGCGAACGGCGAGCCCGAGATTACTGAGTCCCAGAGTGCAAAGATCGCTCCGCCTCCCACACCAAACAGTCCGCGAAACTCTGGGCTTCAGCGGCTTGAAGCGGCGCCGAGGGCCGCTGCCAACGAGGTGGACTCGCTGATGAGCGAGATTTTGGAAGCGGAATCTACGCTGGCACTGCGGGAGAGGAAGACGACATCGGACTGGTGGGACGAGATCTTCGATGACTCGTTCTTGCGTATGGCGAGCCCGGTAAGGACTCGTACTGAGCGGGAGGTGGCGTTCCTCGTCGGGTCGCTCGCGCCCGTCGACGGGGCGCGAATTCTTGATGTCGGTTGCGGCATCGGCCGCCACGCGATCGAGCTTGCCTCTCGCGGTATGAGCGTCATTGGCGTCGACAAGTCTCGAACCTTCCTCAGCCGCGGACTCGAAGACGCTAGCGCTCGCGACCTCGACGTGAAGTTCCTCCTCGGAGACATGCGGGAGCTCGACTTCCAGTCAGAGTTCGATGGCGTGTACTGCGTCAACACTACGTTCGGCTACTTCGACGACTCGACAAATTACGACGTGTTACGTCGGATGGTCCGAGCGCTTAAACCAGGTGCACGGCTACTCATCGATCAGTCGAACCGAGATCACGTCATCACTCAGTGTCCGCGAAGAACTTGGTGGGAAGCCGACGATATCGTCGTGATGGACGACGTGAAGTTCGACTATCTGGGCAGCCTGCTTAAAATCGAGCGCTCGCTGGTCGATGGAGATAGCCCGCCCTGGGAACAGCATATCTCGATCCGGCTCTACACCACTCACGAGCTGTGCCAGATGATGGAGGCGCTCGGACTGGAGGTACTCGGTGTAAGCGGCGACATCGCGACCCCTGGCGTCTATTTTGGGCCGGAAAGCCGCAACAACATCGTAACCGGTCGAAAACCGATCGCCGAGTAGCGCGACTCGCGTTCGCCCATGGGGAATAAGCCCGCGAGAGACCGGTCCGCTAGAAGACCGAGTCTCCCTCGTCGATCGCGTCAATCGCGTCGAGCGCCACTTGATTGTCTGGCTCGAACGAGAGCACTCGCTGATACATGTCACGTGCGCGGGCCTCGTCGCCTGCTCGATGGCGCAGCTCTCCCAGAACCAGGAAGAGCGAGACTCGCTCCAAATCCGAACTGAGTGCGTGCTGGTGAAGCAATGCGCTGCGAAGCGTCTTCAATGCCTCGGCATACCGCCCGGCCGCATAGTGCAGTCCGCCCAGGCGCATTAGATTCGGCAGGTATGAGGTACTGAGCGCGTAGCTCGAGTCATAGGCTTGAACCGCTCCCGACTTGTCCCCTCGAAGCTCGAAGAGTCGGCCGCGGACAAACTGGAGGCGAGCGAGGCCGTCACGGTCTGATCGCCCTTCGGCCACTTCGATCGCGCGGGCCACAATCTCGTCTGATTCGTCCGGAATATCCGCTTCATAGGAAGCGATTAGTCGGTCGATGAGCGGATCTGTGATCGCTCCCGACGCGAGCGCTTCTTCCATCGCAGTTCGAGCAAGATCCGGATCTTCAAGGCGATGCTCGGCGACGTCAGCGAGTCGCATCCACAATACGGCAGAGTCCTCAGTCGCTGCGGCATTCGCTGCGTGGTAGAGAACCGTCTGGAGCGAGGTCCAATCTTCATCCGCCTGGTATCGCGCAACGAGTTCCTCGCAGAGTTCGCTCGACTCTGGTGCCTCCGAAAATGCATCTTCAAGCGCTGCCAACGCTCCCTCCTCGTCGCCGCGGTTGCGCAGCAGGCCGGCGAGCACCTGCAACATCACTGCCCGTCGCTGCGGAGTCAGCACGCCGCCGAGGCGGGATCGGATTACGGCGTCTGCGTCGCCTGGTCGCCCGGTCGACTCGTAGAATTCGACCAAGGCCTGCAACGGAGCGACATCGGTGGATGAGACAGCGAGTGCGGCGGCGAGGTGCTGCTCCGCAAGCTCAAGATCCCCCATCTTCGTCCATGCAAGGTCGGCAATTTTCCGATGTAGCTCGCCGGCCTGCGTGACGTCGAGCGCAAGATCCTCACGGAGCAGGTTGATCACCCCTTGAATGTCTCCTCCGGCCAAGCTGAGTGCTTCGAAACGCTCTCGCGCGAGCTTATGCTGGGGTTCGAGCGCCAGCATGAGTCGGAATGTCTTGGCCGCTTCTGCCGGATTTTCGTTCTCGTCGCGCTGAGCCGCCGTCATGAGTAAGCCGAGAGCGATGTCTCGCGGTACACTCGCTGAGAGCGAACGAGCGGTCTCACGGAGCGGCGCCGCCAGCGCTGCACGGTCCAACACTTCAATGGCCTTAATCGCTGACTCGGGAGCGCTGGTCTGCCTGAAGTGTTCCACGTACTTCTCAGCCGCGAGGTCGGGCGCCCGGCTGGGCAGCGAGGTGATCCCGGCTATCGTCAACAGGATCTGTTCCCGCTCGGCCGTACCGTTCACCTGCGCAGCCTCATTTAGCGCTTCTACGGCCTCGCGCCAGCCGACGTCGGCGCCAACTCGTTGCGAGAGCGCACCGGCGATATCGTGATCGATGACCCCGGCCCGCACAGCCTCCAAGAGAACCGATCCGTCCTCGCCATCAGCCAGCTCAACTCGGCGCCGGTGGTAGCGGACTCGTACGTCAGGCTGAGTTGCGAGCGAAGCGAGTTCGGAGAGCGCAGCGAGCGCGTCTCCCTTGCGGCGCTCTTCCAGAAATAGGCCGATGAGTTCGTCAGCCGTCTCGAATCGATCAGGGTCGACGTAGAGAGCGTCGCGAAGCAGCTCCTCAGCTACTTCGGTCTCAACGTAAGATTGCCTCGCGAGTGCGGCCACCTGTGCGAGGCGCTCGTGTTGCTCAGCGGCCTCACGAATATCGCCCAACGACTCACGTGTGAGTTCAACGAGCTTCGCGGTGTCCTCACAAGAACTCACGGTACGCAACGCACCACCGAATGCCTCGCGATCGAGTGGTGCGAGTTCCAAGGCCTCAAGAAAGACCCCGGCGGCCGCTGCTGGGTCTCGATCTTCGACTAGGGTCCCGTGCCGTAGGAGAAGCGCAGCTCGCTCTTCTCCCTCGACGTGTGCAGCAGCTGCTGCGACGAATACGAGCAGCCTGTCCGCGTCGCCTGAGGCCGCGAGCGCATCCATGAACGCGGCGCGCATCGTCGGGCTCGCCGCGGGGAGACTTGCGATTCGTTCGACGCCGGAGAGTGCTTCGTCATCGGCAGGACGCAGATCCAACACTCGGCAGTAGTTTCGGAATGCTCGCTCGTTGTCCCCGAACTCGGTCTCGCAGAACGCCGCCAGCTCGAGAGCGACGTCGGCGCCTGCAGCCCCAACGAGATCGGCCGATCGCGCCGAGAGGACATCGGCGAAGAGTTCTTTGGCGCCGCTGCTGAAGGCGACCTCCCGAAATGCAGTAGCAGTCTCTTCATCCTCTGGACGCAGGATGAGTACCCTTTGGTATGCGGCTAGGGCTGCCGCTAAATCGGCCAGAGTCCCGCGGTAGAGATCCCCAGCGAGGCGGTGCAAGAGCGCAGCCTCCGACGGCTTGCACTCGGACGCCCTTCGGTCCAACTCGGCCGCCAGTTCCTCGACTCGGTCGGATGCGATCGCAGACTCCCGCATTCTATGAAGAGCGACGGGGTTGGTCGGTTGGAACTCCAGAGCGAGTGTCGCGAATTCGAAGGCGCGATCCGTATCGCCGAGGTCCTCCGCTGCAATCACACTCATCGTGATGCAGGTCTCCACCTGTGTCTCAGCCTTTGTCGAACTCTCCAGGATGATATCGAAGAGTTCAAGTCGCCGTTCGTGCTCGCCATCGCGGGCCGCGATCGGCTCGAGAGCCCGTGCGGCTCCTGGAGCAGTTGCCTCGATCTCAAGGAGCGCCTCGAGCCCATTCTTCGCGTGGAGGGAGTTAGGTTCGGCCGCTGCCAACTCACTGAAGAGTCGTAGAGCAACGGATGGCTCGTTGAGAACTTCAAGCCGGAGTCGCCCCCCTTCGGCGCGACAGTCGAGCTTTTCCGCGGAGTCGTCGGTAGCCCTGGCGATTCGGTCGAGCGTGTCGGCGAGCTCGCTGTGTCGACCGGTCTCACGATAAAGCGAGGCCAGTGCACGAGAGGCCCCGAGGTCTTCGCCACCTGCTGAGATGTACTCTCGCCATGCCTCAATGGCCCCATCGAAATCACCGAATCCTGTGACCCGAAGCTCGGCGAGTTCCTCGACCGCGCCTCGCTCGCCCCACCCTGCGTGATGCACGAGTGCTAGCTCTAGCCGAGTAAGGTCGCCCTCTTTCCGCGCGATCTCTTCGAGACGATCGACGTTCTGGCGAGAAGGATCCGCGCCGG
>JBLHWZ010000137.1:0-13575 GCA_047629415.1 Bradymonadia bacterium
TGAACCACGATTTGCTCTTCTAAGAGCTCTCGTCGAGCACGCGAATGAACGCCATCGAGCCACGCCTCGACGACGCTCGCAGTGACCGTCACCTCAATGGTCGCGACATCGGTGGCAAGTGCAGCGGCGTCGAGAAGGGCTGCATCTCGTCCCGCCGCGGCGCGTCCCCAGAGGTCGATCTCGTACGCTGCCGAGACCGAGAGTCGGAGCGTATTCGCCTGCTCGGGTCCCACCGGGCTCATCTGTCGAGCGCGGCCGGCGGACGCACCGGCCTCGATGGACGGAAGCTGTCCCGAGCGTGCTTGTCGCGCCACTGCTCCGGCCTGACGCAGTCGGTCTCCGGCCTGAGCGAGACTCAGATTGGATGCGCGTGCATTCGTAACCGCTTCGTTCAGTGTGTCGGAGCCGAACAACTCAAACCACGAGGCGTCGACCGTCGTATCGGCCGCCGAAACTTCTGTGGAAAAGGTGTCAGGAACAACGGGCTCATCGAGGGGACGTCGCTGCCACCCGGTCGTGCAAGCCGAGATCGGCATGAGTAGGAGCAGTCCCAGGGCGGACATGGAGCTGGTGTGGCTCATGTGGACTCCTGCGCGACGCCAGAGAGCGTCAGCTCGACGAGACCCCGGACGAACGTCTCGCGCGGCATCGGCTGGATGTTATTCAATCCCATGATTTCGAAGAATGCGTAGTTGTGAACTGCACCGACTAGCGAACGCGCGACCACTTCGGGGTCGACGGCTTTCACTCGACCGGCTCGTCGCTCTAACTCAAGATAACGTGTGAGAGAGCGGATGACGTAGATGGGCGGCGGCACATCGAACTTCTGCGAGACATCGCACGCTTGTACGATCCCGCTGCCGACGAGCATGTAGAACTTAGGTAGAGCCCGAAGCAGGTGGTCGATGGCGGCCTCGCTGAACCGCACGAGGTTCGCCCGGAGCGGCTGATCGAGAGCGGACTCGTCGAGCCAATCAAGCCAACCAACCTCGGTTCCAGTCATCGCGGCTACGAAGAGCTCGCTTTTGCTCTTGTAGCGGCGAAAGATCGAACCCTCAGACACACCGGCGTCACGAGCGATCTCAGCGGTCGTTACGCTGAGGCCACGCTCGCTAAAGAGCTTACTGGCGACGGCCAAGAGCAGCTCATCGTCGATAATGGTCGGTCGTGCCAATACAGTCCGGTTCGTTCAGAATCGTTGGCCACACCACAGAATTGAGCCGTCGTAGACTCGCGCTCAGGTGTGATTAACGAGTCGCTACTCATTAATTCCCCGTTCGTCAAACGGGGGCTTTGGAGAGAATGCAGTCAAACAGGCACTAGACGCGCCTGAGATCGTCGGCGCTGCTCAAATGATTCTGAGCGCCGACTCACTTCTGGTGGCTGCGGGCGCCGAGCTGGGCGTCGACTCCGGGCTTCCTGAGTTTCGGGATCGGAGCTTGCTGCAGGTTGACGGGAGCTGGGCGTCCTTGCGACCGGCCAGGTTTCGGGCAGTGACTCACGCGGTCGAGTCGCTCGGCCGGTCCTGGACTCTGTCTCTCCCGATCTGGGGGGCTGGAATAGCAACAGAGGATCGAACGCTCAATCCCGCGGTGGCCGACGGATTCGCGCGCCCGCACTAAGAGTGGTAGTTTCGGAACTCTCGATCCTCGCTCTCCCCGAGCATGTCCGACGATCCCCCCAAACCGCCCCCCCTGCCCATGACGGGCATCCTGAGACGCCCTAAGCGCCGACGGCGCACGGGATCGGCGTCGGAGGCCTGGGACTCATCGAGTCTGGGTGTCAGAGACGAGTCGGGAGACGCGCCTGCGTTTCAACCGTTGAGCAAGCCCAGTGCTCAACGGCCATCGGTCAGCGTCGAGCCGACACACATCTTGCCCGGGCGAGCAGAGAACGAGCGGGTCGATACGATGTTTGACGCTCATGGGGAGACGTTAGCGCCGGAGTCTGACAGTGCGCTGGGGTTGAGCCAGTCAATCCCGAGCGAGTCGTCGCGCGTGAGGAACGCCGAGCCGCCGCCGCTGCGCTCGGCCCCCGCCTCGACGCGAGCCAGGCGTTCCACCATGGGAGAGCTGGTGTCGGAGACTGGCTCATTTCCTAAGGTCGCCACCAACTCAACCGAGCGGGCGGCGAATAGCGCGCCAGGCCAGGTCGGGCCGTCATCCGGCAGCTTGCCCGCCTTGGAGAGCGGCGAAACAAGCGACCTTGAGTTGCCAGGCTATCGGGTCATCCGCTTCTTCGGGAAGGGCGGAATGGGAGAGGTCTTCCTGGCCGACCGCCTCAGCACGACCGGCGTCAGCGTTCGCTGCGTTGTGAAGACGGTCAAGAGGGGCCTCGCAAATCAGGAACAGTTTGAGGGGCTCTTCCTCGACGAGGCGCGGATCATTTCGGAGCTTCGTCACCCCAACATCACATCTGTGATCGACGTCGGGCAGGCCGACGGAAGGCTCTATCTCGCGATGGAGTGGATTGATGGCCTCGACGCTGGCGACCTCGCGGAGAAGTCAGCAGCGCTCGGCGGAGACATTCCCCTTCCGCACGTTCTCTACATCTTGCGGGAGACGTTGCAGGGGCTGCACTACGCGCACACGGCGCTAGATGTATCGGGGACTCCGTTGAACCTCGTTCACCGCGATATTTCTCAGGGCAACATCCTGATTTCGCGGCATGGAGCAGTGAAACTTGCTGACTTCGGCGTCGCGGTTGGCTCGCATGCTCGGACTGCTGGTTCGGCTGAGAACCTCGCAGGGAAGCCTCACTACTTCGCACCCGAACTTTGGCGGGGGGCCCGGGCCAGCGCCGGCACGGATGTGTTCGCTCTCGGTGTCACGTTCTACGAACTGCTTTCGTCGGCCCCACTCTTCAGCCGCAACAAGGATTTGAGGGCGCTCGCATTTGAGATCTGCGAGTTCCGGGTCGATGAACTAATCGAGAGCAATCTCACTATTCCCGATGGGCTCGAGGACATCCTTCGCCGTTGTCTGCACGAGAATCCTGCAGAGCGTTATCCTTCTGCCTTGGAATTCCTCGAAGACGTGAACGACTACGCTTACGAATTCGGCATTCGACTACTTGATGCTCATTTCGGGGAGTACGTGGCCCGTATCCTGTCGGACGAGAGCAATCGTTCGAGCCTATGGAAAGGGTAGCTGGCCGCGGTGGCCGCCCGCTCAACCCGGATGAGACCGACGTCGAGGCAGTCACCCGCTGCGTCGATCTCCTGCAGGTGGCATCGACTCGAGCGCGGCTCTACGGTGAAGCGCATCCCCAGACTTCGATAGCGATCGACTCGTTTGCCGAGCAGTTTGGCCTACTGGCCGGTTGGCTCGGGCCCATTCGTTTGGACACCTCCGGGATGGGCTTCTCTTGGCGCGGCAACCCCGTCTCCACCGAGTCGGACGAGAAGTCGGGAATCGGCAGGCATGCCCACATTGAGGGCATCTCGTCGCTGACGATCTCGCCCGGCCTGTCCAAGCCTGAGATCGAGCAGCTCCTCTCAGTCCTGCGCATCAACCTCTCGCTCCCGCTCTTCGAGGAGGAGACTCTGGAGTCGCTGCTTTGGCAGTCGGAGCTCCCGACTATCACCTTTCGGGCCATTTCGGAGTTGATGGAGGCGGAGGCGCTGTCGGGGCGGGACGAGGAGGCGGGGCGCTTTGAGACCGTGGCTCGCGATCTCGTTCACCTGCGCCCAGGCGATCTTGAACAGGGGCGTCGGTTCGCGGCGGCTCTCAGCCCAGATGACGTGCGCGGCGGTGACATCGTTGACCACTGGGGGCTAGAGGCCGAGATCGATCTTGAGCAGATGGGAGATGACGAGTGGCGGGAACGGTTCGCGGAAGAGGCGGGCGAAGATTACGAGGCGATTCTGGCGATTCGTGACTTCGTTCGCACCGAACGCTCGTCTTCTATCTTGTCGCGGCTAGCGCTCATCCTGATCCGTTGCGTGATCCACGGGCGGCGAGAGGTGGGGCAAGAGAAGGGTGCGAATATGGCCAAAGGCGCCATTCGTCAGATCTATGCCAATGGCGATCCGTTCGGCTTGTTGGAAGTGATCGAGGAGGGGCACAGCATCGCTGAATCCTTACGAGATACTAGGCCCGACATCACGGACTGGCTGCGGAAGTTCTTGCGCGCGGTGTATTCGCCGCTGAGGGCGGCTCGTATGCTCCGCATCTTGGATCCCGACGACCCTGTGGATGCGAAGACGTTGGGACGATTCCTAGACATCCTGCCTGCGACTTCGCTGATCGCGCTGTTCGAAGGGGTCGCAAAGTCAGAAGACCCGGCGCAGTCTCAGCGGTTGCTCGCCCATATTATTGGCCACATTCCGGCGAAGGTTGGCGGCTGGCTTCAGAAGGCGGAGAACCTGCCGCACGACCAGCTTGTCCCAATCATTCAGGCGCTACGGATTTCCCGTGATTCGGGCTTTGATGAGTGGCGACCGCACCTGCTTCGCAACCCCGCACCCGCGGCGCGCGAGGCGGTGCTGTCTTGGTACGAAGCAACGGGGATGCCGGTCGAAGACGAGGGCCTCGTCGCCGCAGCGCTCGTGGACCGAAGTCCGCTGGTCCGCACGGCAGCGCGGCGTGCGTTGCAGGTTCACCGGCCACCGCAGGCGCTTCTTCTGATTAAGCGGACGCTCCTTGGCGACGGGTTCGCCAAGTTGGACGAGGAGCGGAAGGTGGAACTCTGTGAGACTTACGGCAGCCTTGCTGGCCAAGGTGGGCTGACTGTACTGACCGAACTGCTCAGCACGAGGGCTGGCCTGCTAGGCGGCGACATGGAGCGCTCCACAATTCATGCGGCTGCGCTGGGGCTGGCGATGATGGGAACCTCCAACGCACTGCGGACGCTGGAGAAGGGAGCGCGGGGCTTTGGCGGGGCGCGCAAGGCGTCATGCCAGTTTGCGCTCGGAGTAATCGAACAACGACGGCACATCGATGAGTCAAACGACAACCAGTAAGCAGGCGGTAGCCGAAACCGCTGCGGGCCGCGCGGACCGCGCGCGGCGTCAGAAGGTTGTCGGAGACTCTCGGCGCCTCTTGACCCACCTCGGCTCGCTCGTTCGCCAGTTGGCAGTGCATGACGCATCGAACACCGCTGTTCAGCAAGTCCTGAACGAGCTCGTGCGCGACGTATTCGAGCTGAGACGGACGGCCTCCACACTCGCCATCGTCTTCGCCGAAGGGCACACGTTTGTGAACGGCGTATGGGTCCGGAGCACCGGTCGCGCGTGGGAGTCGTCTGTGTTTCTCACGGAGACCCTCCTCAAACTGGGCGCGCGAGGTGTGCGCATCGGGGACGACGCGACGGCGGAAGAACTCCTTACGCTGACGCAGCTTCTGCGGGAGTCAGCGAACAAGTCGGAGTCTGTGCAGCGGGGCGAGGATATTGGCATTCGCGCGATTCGTCTGATTCCTAAGGACGACAAGGACGAGAGCGAGGCGGACAGCGAGCGTGCAAAGTTCCGCAAGGTTGCGGTCGAAGTCCTGGAAGAGGGTATGCTCTCGCTCGACGGGGCGTCTGGCAGTCTGGACGTATTCCTTCGGCGGCGGCAGCGGGCGCTCGTTCTGCGTCTTGTGCAGCTGGCCGAGGAAACCCCCGAGGATTTGTTGGTGCTGACCGCTGTCCGAGACGCCAGCATGTCCCCGGTGGCCCACAATCTGATGGTCACGATCCTCAGTGTGGCGCTGGGTCGCTTGATGGATTTCCGTCGCCGCGATCTTGTCCGTTTGGGTATCTGCGCGCTCAGCCACAACGTAGGCGAGACTCTCATCGACGCGTCGTTGAACGGTCGAGAGCGGAAACTTACGGATGAGGAACGGGCGAAGGCACAACAACACCCACTCCTCGGGATGGCGCATTTACTCGAGCACTTTGGGTATGAGATCCCGATCGTGGAGCGGGCGTTGGCGTCGGCGGAGCACCATCTCAGCCCCGACGGTGGTGGGTACCCGGAGATCGGGCACGATGACCCGCACGCGTTCTCTCGCATTATCGCCGTCGCCGACGTGTACAACGCGTTCGTGAGCCCGCGCCCGCATCGCAACGCGTTCCCACCTGATCAGGCGATGAAGTTGGTGAATCGACGAAGCGTGAAACAGTTAGACCCGCTCTTCGTTCGACAGTTCACTCGCTTGGTCGGCCGCTACCCACCTGGCTCACTGGTGGAGCTGGACACCAACGAGTACGCCCTCGTGTTGGGCCCCGGACGGGGTCTGAAACCGTTGGTTCGCCCTCGCGTGTTGCTCCTGACGGACGCCGAGGGCGGAGAGCTTGCGAAGCCCGTCATCACTGACCTCGGGGAACGCCACTTGCGCCGTAAAGCGTGGCTCCGGACGATCGTCCGGACCCGTGACCCATCGAAACTCGCAGCACCCGTTTCGCGTTATATGCTCGCGGATCGGGAAGAACCACCGCAGGGCAAGATGGACACCGAAGATGCCGGCCTCACACGGGTGAAACAGGACCCGACGGCAGAGCATACTCGAAGGCGATTCTCCGTCGCGGGTAAGGGAGCAACGGGGGCGTCAGGTGAACTCAGCGCGCTCGGGTTAGGCGTATCACGGGCGAATGTCCGCGGTGATCAATCCAACGAGGACTGAATCGCGGGTCATCTTTGTTGCGAGCGGTGGGCGATGTGTGGCATCTCTGCGACACAAACCGGTTCGACCGGTAACTATTATTTTTGAATCTGAGTAATATGATGACGAAAGACGCACTACGAAACAAGCTCGCAATCCTGGCAGCAGCCTCGTTCGGCATGACCGTAGCAGCCTGTGGCGGCGCACAGTCCGCTGATGGCGGCGACACCGACACGGTTGATTCCGAAGGCGCTTGTAGCGGAGAGGCCGCATGTGACGGCGAAGCTGCGTGTGACGGCGAAGCTGCGTGTGACGGCGAAGCTGCGTGTGACGGCGAAGCTGCGTCTGACGGCGAAGCCTCCTGCCCCGGCGAGTGTGATGGCGCCTGCGGTGGAGAAGCCTCCTGCCCCAGCGAAGATTGTGAGTGTGAAGGCGAGACCTGCGACGCTGCTGCGTGTGAAGGCGAAAGCGAAGGCGGCTGCCCGAGTGAGTGTGACGTGGCGTGCGACGGCGAAGCAGCATGCGACGGCGAAGCTGACTGCAGCGGCGAAGAGTAGAAAGAAGTCTGGGGGCCGCGGGATTCCGCGGCTCCCAACTTCGCTCTCACTATGACGACGGACGCTGCCAGCCCCAAGTGGCCAGAAACCCCAGCGGGCATAGGCCTTGGTCTTCGCGCGGCCTTCGCCAGTCGATTGCTGGAGGAGCGCCCCGAGGCGGTTCGTTGGCTTGAGATCCACCCCGAGAATTATATTCGGCGCGGTGGACGATTCCGTTCAATCCTTGAAGATGCGTGCTCGACTTGGCCGTTTACGACTCACGGATTGAGCCTCTGTTTTGGGTCGGTTGATCCGGCTGATCCGGGCTATGTTAGGGAACTGCGGCGGCTTACCGAACGCGTCGGTGCGCCTTGGTACAGCGACCATCTGTGCTTCGGCGGTGTCGACAACGCGCATCTACACGACCTGCTGCCGATTCCGCGCGACGAGGGCTCGATTGAGACCGTCGTGAGGCGCATCAAAGAGCTTCAGGACGGCCTCGGCATCGACGTCGCTGTGGAGAACGTCAGCTACTACGCAGACAGCGCGCACGATCGGATGCCCGAGATCGACTTCGTCAACGAAGTCCTCGAACGAGCCGATGCGAAGCTCCTTCTTGACGTGAATAACGTCTACGTGAATTCGGTGAATCACGGATTCGATCCCGCAGCCGACTACATCGATAAGTTGCCGATGGACCGTGTCGTCCAGTTTCACATCGCGGGTCACTTTGTCCGCAAAGATGGTTTGATCATCGACACACACGCGGAGCCCATCTGTGACGGAGTCTACGATCTCTTTGAGCACTCTCTCCGGCTAAAAGGGCATGTGCCCGTCTTACTTGAGAGAGACGGGAACTATCCGGAACTGCAGGTTCTGCTTGAGGAGGTCGCGAAGCTGGAAGAGATCTACGTCTCGGTCCTCGGGAGCTGATGGACCTCGCAGAGTACCAACGGGCCTTCGCTCGGATTTGCTTCTCAGCCGAGCCTGACGCCGCTGACGTCGCCGCAATCGGCGGAGACACCGACCGGTGGCTGATGTACCGCCGAATGGTACGCAAACGACTGCGCCGGGTTACCAAAGAGGGCATCCCGAGGACTGCAGAAGTGCTCGGGGAGACGTACGACACTACCCATGGCGAGTTCCTCGCTAAGAGCGGCGTACACTCCCGGTACATTCGTGACGCTATCCCAGAGTTCTGTTCTTTCCTCCTCGAACGCTCGGACGACCGTCGTGTTCGGGATGTCTGCCGCTACGAATTGGCGATGTGGATTGTTCGCGACCTAGAGGACGGCCCACCTTCAGAGGGACTAGTCGAGTTTGATTTCGAGCTACCGCTCGCCGTGAACCCGGCCCACCAAATGCTATGGGTTCGCCATCCGGTTTGGGACCGTGAGCGCTTCGCTGCCGGCGAGTTGCTGGGCCACGAGCAGGGTGTGGCGGTACTCCGAACTAGCGAAGAGCGGACGGCGAGCATCACTCTACCTCGTTGGTACTTCAGTCTCCTCGCTGCGTCGGCCGATGGTCAGGCGGTCACGTCCATCGTTCAGTCGATGGCCGGGGCGGGCGAGATCACTCTCGACGCAGGCTTCGTCAACAAGCTGGTTGATCTCACCACTGCGGCGATCGAACGAGGACTGGTACTCGGTTCGGTCAGTCCTTAGTCACCGCTGTACTCTCCATCCGTCGAACCTAAGAGAAAAGAATGAAGAAGTTCCTCCTCCCCCTCTCGATCGCCCTTCTCCTCCCGGTAGCCGCGGCCGCTGGCGACAGCTCGAGCTGTGGTAACTCCGCTGAAGCGGACTCCCCGATCGCCGAGAACGCTTGGAGCGAAGTGTCGGTTGCCGAGCTCGCGTCCATGCTCGAAGAGGGCGCGGCCGTCGCTGTAGACGCGAATCGCTCACAGACCCGTCAGGACGTTGGAATCATCCCGGGTGCGATTCTCCTTGAGGGATCCGAGTACGAGACGGACGTTCTTGCCTCGGCAGGCTCGGATGATGCCCTGGTCTTCTACTGCTACAACGAGCGCTGTGGCGCTTCTCATCAGGCGGCTGACTTAGCTCTAGCAGCGGGTTACGCCGACGTGCGGGTTCTCCCTGCGGGCATCATGGGTTGGGTAGAGGCTGGGCAGGAAGTCGACAGCCCCTCGAACAACTAGCTTCCAGTTGGACGCGACAAAGGCGCCCTCTCGGACGTCTTTGTCGTTTTTGTGTCAGCGAGACATCAGGGTGTCTCACTGGCGTGTCTCACTGGCGTGTCTCATTGACGTGTCTCATCGGTGAGGCATTTGTCGGTGGTCGTTCCGGTTCGGCCGGTCGGGTCAAGGTTTTCCTGAGAGACCGAGCATTGTCCGAATCTGGTACGGCTTGTGCGCATTGTTACGCACGTGTGGCGCTGGGATCGGCACCACACGCAGCCACCAACGAGGGGTCGAGTCTCTCTGCACTCGCTCTTTGTCCGGTTGGGACTGTCACGGCGTTACCCCACGGCCGTTTCAGCTCATCACGGACGGGCCTTGGTCTTCGGGCCAGGGCCTTCGTGCTTTTGAGTCGGCGGGCACCCTGTGTCTCGCGCGGCCAACTTCCGCCGTGGATCGTTCGTGCGTCTCGCGTGGCCTAATTGAGCTCGAACGCCAGCTTCGCGTTACCGGCCTCGTCCCGCGCGACCGGCAGCCAGACCAATACCACTCGTTCCTCGGTGACGTCCTTTCGACGCGGCGCGATTTCGACGTTCTCCAGGCGTTCCTTCATCGGGTCGATCCGAACCTCGATGGCTTCGAGCTCAGCCTGCAGTTCAGCTGTGAGCAGTTCTTTGTCTTGAAGCAACTCGTCGAGCTTGTCCTCGGCCTGCTCCACGTCCACCCCCTGCTCACGCGCGCGTGCGCCAGCCCGCAACGAGGTAGCCGTACCCCTGGCGGCGGAGCGTCTGCTTCCAAAGATCGCATCGAAGAGTGCGACGCCAACGCGAGTTCCGGCATCGACCTTTGCCCGGCGAGCTTGCGCCTTCTCGCGGTCGACACGTTGTTGTGCCGTCCGGATTTTCTCCTCAAGTCGGCGGACCCTACCTTCGAATTTGTCCCTGAGCTTGTCGCCAAGTTCGTCCCGTTTGTCGCGCGCTAGCGACTGGAGGCGAATTCGGAACGCTCGCTCGTCCTCGCCGAGTCGTGAGTAGACGCTGAAGGATGCGGAGCGGAAGATGCTCAGCCGCTCGTTGCGATAGGCATAGTCCGAGAAGCTCTTTCTCCAGGTGGTGTAGCTTTCGCTCCGATGTCCGATCGAGGGTAGCGCAGCGTAGTGGTCGATTGGCTCAGGTTCCTCACGAAGTCGTGCGAGCTCGAGAGTGACGGGGATACTCCGGTCCCACGCTGCCAGTGTGTCTGCGTCGGTAAAGGTGGCGAGACGGCCAGCCTGGCGCTCCGAGACGACCCCGCTCCTCGCATGGTTGAAGGCGAGGCGTGCGGTCGCCAGGAGAGCAGGGCGGTAGTTGACGACCGTGCCCGCGGGGGCGAGGAGGCGGTTGATCGGAGCGTACCGCTGCATCACGGTTGATGGGATCGCGGGTGCTGAGCGCTCCGGGGCCTTGGTCGCTGCGATTCGAATCGTCTCCGTGACCGCTTCTGCGGCCGTCACGCGGGCCGGTTGCTCCGATTCAGCGAGCGCCTGCTTTCTCGGCGCCATCAGCGTTTTGATCTCCTCTCGAACGAGCGGGCCTCGGAGGTAGCTCATCGCCCAGCGGGTCTGAAAGACGACCGGCGCAGGCTCATGCACGTTGTGCAGCAAGAAGACACGCTTTCCGAGTCCGGAGATGATGCGGTCCACCTCTTGCCGGTCGAAGCTCTCCCCGGCGGTCGCAGATGCGCCATCGAGGGCGTCGAGAAGTCGCGCCTTGTCCTGGGCCGTCTGGAGTCGCCCTATGAACCAAGTGCCGGCGTTGGATAGTGCTTTGTAGTCGAGGTCGACTGGGTTCTGGGTTGCGAGGACAATCCCGAGGCCGAACGCTCGGGCCTGTTTCAGAAGCGTCAGCAGAGGCTTCTTGGAGGGCGGATTGGCGACGGGTGGGATGTATCCGAAGATCTCATCCATATAGAGCAACGCCCTCAGGTTGCGTGACCCCGGCTGGGTCCGCATCCAGCCAAGGACCTCGTTGAAGAGGAGTGCGACGAAGAACATGCGCTCGTCTTCGCTGAGGTGCGAAATTGAAAGCACGCAGATTCGCGGTCGTCCGTCGGGAGTATAGAGCAGTCGATCGACATCGAGCGGCTCCCCCTCGGTCCAAGACGAGAACCCTGGTGAAGCCACAAGGTTGTTCAGCCTCATGGAGAGTTTGAACCGCTCTTTTTCGGGATAGAACGTCTCAAGGTCCATGACCCCCACTCGTTCAAACGGCGGGGCTTGAACCTCGGAGATGAGGCCGGGGAGATCGACGTCTCGGTCCTCGTTCCAGGCATAGGCGAGGATGTTGGACAACAGGATGTGCTCTCGACTCTGGATCGGATCAGCGTCCACTCCTAGTAGTCCGAGAATGCTGCTTACTGTCGTCGAGATCTGATCCTGGAACAGCTCGCGATCGTCGCGAATTTCCTGTGGCGGAGCGCTGAAGGACTTGATGATCGAGAGCTGGATCCCTGCGCTAGATCCGGGCGTGTAAATGGCGAAGTCAGCAGACTCGCGGAGCTTTCTGATCCTCTCGGCAGTTTGGCCCCAGCTGGCGAGACCATCACGCCACTTTTCGGCCTCGTGCGCGGCAAACTCGCCGACTTCCATGTCCTTCCGGCGCGCATCCTCGGCGCTCACCCAGGGTTCAAAGTCGCCTGGGGCTAGGTCAGGGAAGGTCAGAAGGAGATTGCCGAGGTCTCCTTTGGGGTCGATGACCAGCGCCGGGACACCGTCAATGGCAGCCTCTTCGAGCAGCCCGACACAGAGGCCGGTCTTTCCACTGCCGGTCATGCCGACACACACAGCGTGAGTCAGCAGGTCGCGCGAGTCGTAGAGGACCGGGTCAGATGCGGTCTCGCCAGTCTCCACGTCGTGGTGACGGCCGAGGTAGAACGCGCCTAGTTTCTCGTAGACATCGGTTGCAGCTGACACGGCTTTCGGGGCTGTGCGCGTCAGCTGCTTGCTCGCGTGCCGCACACGTGTTGGGACACGACGCGGCTGCACGCGCGTTTTGCCCGACAGAGTCGGGCGATCAGATCAGAGCGGGGCCAGGACCTCTAACGGTCGAGGCAATAACCTTCGGTCCACGAGCCGTCAGCGGACTGCGTGGGAGCGACCCACTCGCGCCACTCGTGGCACTGTCCCTCTTCTGGGGGAACTTGCACGCCGCCACAGGCGCCGATCGCGCAAACGAAGAGGAATCCAGAGACGGCGGCGAAAAGTTTGTTCGATTTCATGATGAGTCGATTCAGTTGAGGTCGAGCGTGGCTGCTCGCGTGTGTGGGCAGTTAGCGGAGATGTCAGGAGATGTCATCCCTATGTGCACAACCTGTCGATAATACGAGGGAATCCCCCGTAGCTCGGTTGGCAGGTTCCCGCTGAATTAGGATACCGCGGCACCGTTCGTCAACGGCAAAGAAACGGCCGAATTCAAGATAGGGATCCATCCAAGGGTGCTGGCCCGCAATGTCCGATCTCGTTCGAAGGCCTTGTGGGCAGCGCTTGGCTGGGCTCTCCGTCGAATTGCGAACGAGCCTAAACGGCGTTCAAGGTTGCGTTTTGAGTCCGCTCCAAGCGGAGCCGAACAGCGATTTCGGTTGGTTCGATGCCCGGAGCCTTCACGAACTCGCGCAGGATCGGCTAGTTCGCTGCCGTGGAGTCGGCCATCGCGGGTACTCTCGCGTTCGGATCGCGTTCAAGAACTGCTCGTGGCTCGGCGAGAAGCAGCGCGCCGAGGATGAGCTGCTTCGACTCGGGTACCCGGGCAGAGCTGAGTGACCGGCTCCGCTCGCGCATGGCCCATACATGCTCACCTCCGCACAGGTATGCTCTGGATACCGATTCGGAACATCGGGATGTGTCGCAGATGCGGTGTGTTTGGAGGCGCCATCATCACAGCAATATGTCCACACAGAGATGGCGATCATCTCAGCGCTCTTGTTTGCTTTCAGTCTCGACACAAGTCGTCGAGATGAATCGTCTGCTCAAGCTCGATGTGAACGGGCTCCGAGACCGTGGTGAACGACTTGTCGATCGGAGCGCGTGTCGACTTCGAGGCACTCAACCCACGGGTCAGAAGAATTAGCTCAGAGCTCGCTCTATGGTCGATGCGTGCGACAGACCCTGACAACGCCTCCGCTACCTAGTGCTTCTGATCGCAATTGATGACCCAGCCTACCAAGGCTGCGTCTGATGGGCGTGAAACTCCCAGAGGAAGCGAAGGGGCCCGCTGAGTTGCTCGGCGATGAGCTTGGGTACGCCACGAACAAACGTGGGCTTCCATCCTCGTTTGTGCCGGAC
>JBLHWZ010000138.1:0-13485 GCA_047629415.1 Bradymonadia bacterium
AGCCCTACGGGGTGATCGGCTTGCGCCTGGTTGTCCCCTTGAGTCCTCACAGTAACTGCGGTCAGCTCCACGATCCGGTGGAGGATCCACCGTCCGTCAAGGACCAGGAGAACAACATCCCCCACTCGCAGCTTCCGATCGATCGGCCTCACAAGGACTGAATCACCGTTTCGGATCAATGGAAACATGGATCCGCCCTCAGCGTCGACTTCGATCGTGGTCCCCGCCGCGAGCTTCGCCAGCTGGCTCACTCTGCCGCGGCGAGCTTCTCCGCGTGGCCGATCATCTTCGCCATAGTCTCGCGGCACTTTGACGGCGCCGACCCAGTAGGGATCCCGGTCTCTCGGTGAGATTTTGCGGGGCAGAGCTGACAGACGTTGAAGTTCGAGCAACCGGAGCAACTCGAGAAGCTGTTTCGTCGAATCAATCGAGCGCGCTGGAACACCGGAGATTCGTGCCAGATCTCACCAAACGAATTGTCACGAATGTTGCCCGCGTCCTCCTCCCAGTCGAGGCAGGGTTGCACGGTCCCGTCAGGGCTCACGTAGCAGGACGCATTGCCGGCCAGGCAGGTGTGCTGGTCGGGCGAGAACATCGGTAGAGCGGCGGCGTCGATCAGGCTCGGGTACACGCAATTGTGCACGGCGATGCGATCGGCCAGCTCGATGTTCAAGTCCATCAGGCCGTCTGACCCAGCGTTGTCGCCTTTGATGTCCATCGAGAACTCGATGCCAGCGCCTACCTCGTCGGCCAGCGCCTGCAAGGCGGCCGCGACATGCTCGTTGCCGGTCATCAGGACACATTTGAACATCACGGGTACTCCGTGTGTTCGAAGATGGCGGGCGGCCTCAACCGTCCGCTCCCAGGAGCCAGACACCGTCGTGATGGCGTCGTGTACTTCGGGCTCGGCCGAGTAGATCGACATCGCGACCACCCGAATCTGGATCGCGGCCAGCTCAGCCGCCAGCGTATCGTCGATGTGCCCACCGTGCGTGATGATGCGAACCTCGAAACGATTTCGTCGCGCTGCTTTCAGGATGTCCAGTCCATCTTTTCGATGGAAAATTTCGCCTCCTGAAATCAAGAGGAAGAGCGTGCCGAGCTCTCGCAACTCGGCAAAGAGCTGCTCGTATTCGACCAGCGTCAGCTCCTCTCGCTTCCGATCCGTCAAGTAGCAGTGCACGCAGTCCAGATCGCAGCGATACGTGACGTCTACGTGTACGCCCAGCGGAACTAGGTGCGCTTGGGCGCGCTTGATTAGGTACGCTCGGGCACCATCTGTACCCTTTACGGCTTCCATGGACTTCCAACGAGAGGATGCGAGGAACGGTGCCACGCTAGCGAGTAGGTCGGAACGCCGCCAGTAAGGTCGGCGATTGCGGAAAGCAACGCGGGGTCGTTCGCCTGTTCACGTGACTGGGATCCGGCATGCGGCAGCAGAGAAGCGGCGGCGTGTGCACCCGAGAGCGCGGTCCATTGATTGCGGTCGCCAGCCTGACTGAGTTCGATCACGGCTGCGAGCGGCGCTGGCTCCACACGAGTGGCCACGTCGCCCGTGCCCCAGAACGGAGAGGGTAGGGCCCACCACCTGCCATCTCGCCGAGCCAAGATGCTGATCTCGTTAGAAAGAACACGTTCGGCCTGTCCCTCTAGCGAGATCGTCGACTTGCCCGCATTTGGCGAGCCTGCGACCAAGAACGCCTCTGCGCGGTAGACGAGTGTCGCGGCGTGGAAGAAGAGGGTCTCCGGCATGGACGGGAAGATCGCGGCTCCCCGAAGCGCATGCTCAAGCCCGGGTCCCCAGTCGGAGAGGGTGCCGTCAGATCGTGTCGAGTTGAAGTTCATGCGATAGTAGCACCAGTCGACCCACCAAGAGGTAGGCGAGAGCTGGGAGCTAATGGGCTCGTGGCCGCCGCGAGCACTCTCGTACTTCTGCTGGTCATTCCCCGAGACAGTCCAGTCGCACGCGATCGTCTTACGAATCCATGGACTGCGCTCCAGGCCGACAAAGGCGGCCATCCGGTTTGTGAAGGTGGCGGCCATCTGTTCGGAGAGCGATCCACGTAACAGAACATCGAGTTCTACGGTCCCCGCCTCCAACCGGAATTTCACCGGTGATGCCGTCATGGACGGCTCGCGACTAGCAGGCCGGGAGGCCCGTGCCAGAGCTCCCGATTGCCTGGTTGAAGCCATTTAGGCAGCAAGCAAGCGCTGCCTTGTTGAAGGTCTCGCTGGTCTCCACGCGTGGCGTGCTCCAGGGGCGCTTCGTCTCGGTACTGTCGGTGTTGATTGTCTTGTCGTTCATTTCAACTCTCGTCACGTGTTGGGCAGATGTTTCACGGAATGTGAACGCGCCCACACCATTCGGGAACGAGTCCCTAGCGGTTGTGTACCCGAAAGTATCGCTGGCTGAAAGAGAATCTGGGCGATTGGCAGACGGTTCCAGTCACTCGATCGCGAGCAGAAGCTCGCGCGCCACGCCGTCTCGGAGAAACGCCTCCGCCTCCGCGCGTGCAGTCGGCTCATCGACTTCAAAGACTCCGAGCAAATCGGCGACGACCGCCTCGAGCGTGTGCGCCTCGGCGCAAAGCTCCCAGATATGAGTTCCGACCTCGTTAAGGATGTGGAGCTGGGAGTCGACCGGCGTAATAATCGCAGCCTCGCCAGCTACTACAGTGACTGGGAGTTCGGGGTTCTGTGTGTAGGTCGTCATACGAGGGACTCGGGGTCACGGTTCTCTAACTTTAGCGAGGTCGAACCCCACTGCTCAGGTGTTGCTGACTCATTTCCTGACGCGATCAGAACCTGTCGCCCAGTGTGCCAGCCAAAGCGTTCAGAGGCACTTACCATCTCGTCGACCGTGAGCTCTGCGACAGCCGCTGGCAGCTTCCACAGCCGCTCGATCGGAAGCCCCATCCGAACCAAGCTTAACGCCGAAGTCATCCTGCGTTCAGCTGTCTCAAGCGCAACAAGGCGAGAACCCAGGAATGAGGCCTTGGCGCGCTCGAATACCTCGGACTCCGGCCGGACGGAGGCGTGCTCCTCCCAACAAGTTCGGACCACTTCCAGCGTGCGGGCCAAGTTTCCTGACTCGGGGTACGCTCGGAAGACGTGAAGCCCTCGCTCAAGCTCCGGCAGAACGTGCCAGGCAACCTCGTAGCTCAGTCCGTGCTTCGAACGTACGGCCTCCATCAGCGGTGAGCTGAATCCCTCACCGAAATACGTGCTGTGCAGCCCAGCGGCCGCCCAGTCGGACCCGCCAGAGTCCGCGGCGTCTGAGACGATCGTCAGGGCTCCCTGCTCGGTAGGGAATGGGTAGAAGTGCGACGTCCCCCACCCCGGCTCGGGACGAGCGAGCATCGTAGGCGCGTCGGTAGCAGCCTCTCGAATTCGAGCGACGAACGCATTTACGAGCGATACAACCGAAGCCGGTTCGTCGGCGGCGATCCCTATGGCGAGACGGCTCCCCAGAATCTTCGTGCGGTGAGCATGGAGCTCGTCTGCTCGGATCCCTTCACGGCTCTCGCGAGTGCCTTCGATTGGAATCGACCACCCGGTCCCATCCCACATCGCAACGGGGACGGCTCGCGATACGACCCGTCCGGGATCCTCGAGATCGCAGGCGACGCGTTCGTCGACCTCTTCGATCAGAGCTGCGAGTTCCTCCGGCGCATCTGCTGGCTTGAGCAGCGCATCCGTCACGAGTTCGAGGGCTCGCTCGAGGTGCTCCCGTAAGACCCGCAAATCGACGATTGTGACCCGGCGGGCGACGTGCATCGACCACTCGGCTCCGGTCGCCTCCAAGGCTTCATGAAACGCAGTTCGGCTAAGGTCAGACGTGCCCCGCTCCGACATCTCCCACGCAAGCGCGGCGATTCCCGGACGATCGCCGTCAGCCGCGCTCCCCACCAAGAAGAGCAGGCGGACTGTAACGATCCCGAAAGTGGGACCAGACGCCAGCACTGTGCTCGCGTCCTCACTGTCAATTCGCTCGATTGGGAGGGCAGGGACTTGTATCAAACGGGCACTCCAATCAGGCGTACGTGGGGGCTGGCGAGCAGCGCGCCGGCGACGGACTGCACGTCTTCGGGTCGCACCTCGCGCACATCCTCAACGAGCCGAAGCAAAGTCGTGGTCGCGCCGCACGTGGCCCAGGACTCTCCGACGATCTCTGCTCGCGATGCCGTCTCTGCGAGGCCGGACGCCAGCCCCGTGTGGATGCGGACCTTCGCTGCCGCAAGTCGTCCCTCATCGACGGACGCCGCGAGCTGCGCGATCTCGTCGAGGATAGCGGCCGTAACCGCTTCGGGTTTGGCTTCGCGTCTCAGCGTGACCTCTACTTCAAGCGACGACTCGTCCCGTAGGACATGGAGCGCAGAGCTCACGTCGACTGCCGTGCGATCCGAGTGTTCGAGGCGCTGGGGTAGGACCGAAGACTCGGCGGCGGCTAGTAGCTCGTCGAACAAGACCCACGCAGGGAAGTCGCGATCCGTCCGGGGAGGTGCCGGCCAGGCCAGGAGGAGGCGGTGCGCAGCAACAGGCAGGTCCATCGTCTCGTCCGCAGCGCCTCGCTGGGCCGGTGGTGCATGGGTCTCAGGAATTCCGGACCGGATCGACGTAAACTCGTGCTCTACGATTTCCTTGATCGCGTCCGGGTCGAACTTGCCCACTGCGACGACCAGAATATTCGGGCCGATGTAGCCTCGTTCGTAGAAATCACGCAGGTCCTGTGTCGAGTAATTTGCGATATCTTCGGCCCATCCGATTGTTGGCCACGCGTATCGCGAACCAGCAAAAGCGAGGCTGTGCAGTCGTTCGCCAAGCCGCGAATCAGGGTTGGAGTCCACGACTTGCCGGCGCTCGTTAGCGACGACGTCGCGCTCTGGGTAGAACGCGTCGTCGGTGAGAGCGAGCGAGCGGAATCGGTCCGCTTCAAGCGCGAGCATCGCCGGGAGGGCGCTCTGCGGGCCCGTCGAGGTGTAGAACGTATAATCCAGCCAAGTCGCAGCGTTGATAGAAACGCCGAGCGAGTCCGCCCGTTCGTCGAACATGCCGTCTGGAACCGCCTCGGTTCCCCGGAACATCATATGCTCCAGCATGTGTGCCAAACCCGTCTTGCCGGGGCGCTCTGCGGACGAGCCGACTCGCACCCAGATTTGAAGCGAGGCGACGGTGTCTCGATCGTCCGGCCACAGCAGATAGGAGACGCCGTTGTCGAGTTGTCCTTCGATCACGTTGGGTGCCGCGGAGCCTCTACTCATCCAGATAGACGCAGAGGACCTCGCTCGCGACGATCTTGTCGGAGTCTCGGGCGAATAACGTGATCTGATTTGGTCCCGGGCGCAGGACGATCATTTCGTCGAGCTCCACTGTTCGCTGGCCGACAAACTCGTAGCCGACCTTGAGCGACTGTCGGACGTGGTCATCGACGAAATTCGAGACGACGACGTAGAAGTCTCGGACTTCGTGATCATCGTTGATGGTACCGGTCAGCTGGAAGTTGGCGTCATCGGTTCGTACGACATCGGTGTTGAGTAAGATGCTCGGCGGCTGGAACGCGATCGTCGCCATCACCGGTGAAGGCGGAATCGCAACCGCGTCGCCGATTTCGGCCGCATTCTCGGAAACCCAGCCTGAGCCACCGTCCCATTCCACCCGATAGAAGCCATCGATGTAACCTGTGACAGGCAAGGAGCCCTCCAGCATCTCCGCGACAACCGGAGTGTAGTCGGCGGCGCCACCGTGAATCCGGAGGGGACCGCCGGAGGGAGCAGCCCGCCCGCTTCGCACTTCGATGCTCTCGCCTGGTCCTTCGTGAACCGGAACGAGCAACTCCTCACTGAGGAACTCGCGGAACACGGAGTCGAAGACCGCGGCCTCGATTGCGATGTTGCCTTCCTCATCACCGTCGCGGACCTCGAAGTCGAACGTCGCGTGGTGTGTCTCTCCGGCAGCCAGGGACTCGATCGAGTCTCGGCCCTGGTTCAGGAAGACATGAGCTTCGGAGTGGTTGCGAATGTAGACAGTCGTCTCGTCCGCAGCGCCTGCGCCGGTGTTCGTGACATCCATGACGAACCGAATTGACTCGCCATTTTGTAGCAAGCCATCGCCGTTACCGGCGGAGTCATCGATCCAATAGTTGAATCCCCAGCGCGGTCGCGGCTGCCCAAGGACCTCGATGAACGCGGAACTGTGCGCGTCGAGATCGATCATGTCGGCGTAGGCGTTGAAGTCCACTCGTTCGTAGCGTGTTGGCTCCTCGATCGGGACATCGACGGAAATGGTCCAGCTTGCCGACTGATCGGGGTCAATGCGACCGAAGATTAGCTCGCGCTGGTTAAAGAGCGCGTGGTCGGATTCTGACATTGCGCGCACCTGGTGAAGAGCGCGGTTGCCGTTGTTTGTGACCGTTACGACGAACTCGACGGTGTCCCCAACGTGGACCTGCCCTGTAGCCGGGGTCATGACGGTTTCGACGGTTACCGGCTGGATGACATTCGAGCCCGTAGACCAATCGATGTTTCGGTTTCGCAGCCGCTCCTGAACCTGAACGAGTTGCTCTTCAGCGGTCTCGTCGACCACCGAGTTTGCTCGGGCCAGCATGGTTGGACGGTCGGATGCTTCACCTGACGCCAAAAGGACCTGCCGTGCAAAGTCGATTTGGAAGTCCAACTCGAACTCGTCTGGGTCGCGAATGGCTTCCGGATCGATCTCCTCTTGCTCGAAGTAGTACTTCACCACCGTGCTCGGGCGGTCGGCGTCCTCAACGAAGTCGCTAGTGAGCGCAGAGGCAAGATCGCCCTCACGGAGGATGCCCTCAGGTGCGTAGAGGTCGATGAAGTCTTCATCGATCGAGACCGGGACCATGCGGATGTCAGGCACGATGCCGACGCCCTGGATGCTGACGTCGCCCGGTGTCAGGTACTGCGCAATCGTAAGTTTCAGCGCGCTTCCATCAGGGAACGCATAGAGAACCTGGACGGAACCCTTACCGAAGGTCGTGTCGCCGACGATGACAGCGCGATCATGATTCTTCAGGGCTCCGGCGACGATCTCGCTCGCCGACGCGGAACCCGGGTTCACGAGCACGACGATCGGATAGTTGCCCTGAGTCGTGTGGCGCGTCGCCGCGTTCTCCTCTCGCAGTTGATCGCCGATACCGACAGTCGTGACGATCGTGCCCTCTGAGAGGAACGTGTCAGAGATCGCGATGGCTTGTGCCAGCAGACCGCCCGGATTGTTGCGGAGGTCGAGGACGAGTCCCGTAAGCGGCCCGTTCTCCTCCAACGTGGCGAGGGCCTCCATCAGGTCATCGTGAGTATTGCCCTGGAAGTTGCGGACCTGGACGTAGCCGATGCCTTCGCCGAGGTCCTCGTGACTCACGGATTCGATAGCGATGACCTCACGCCGGAGGTTGAAGCTGTGCGGCTCAGTCCAGCCTGCGCGCATAACTTCTACGGTGACTTCGGTGTCAGGTGGTCCTCGCAGTCGGCCTACGGCCTCGTCGAGCGGCATATTGACCGTCGACTCGTCGTTGATTTTGACGATCTGGTCACCCGCTCGGAAGCCCGCCCGTGCTGCCGGTGTGTCATCGATCGGGGAGATGACCGTGAGCTTTCCGTCGCGGATCGAGATCACGATTCCGAGGCCACCAAAGTGGCCCTGGTTGTCGGCCTGCATGTCCGCGTAGATCTCGGGCGTGAGCAGCACAGAGTGCGGATCCAGCGTACTGAGCATTCCGTTTACGGCGGCATACTCCACGTCGCGGAGATCCACCTCGTCACGATCGATATTCGACTGTACGAACTCGAAGACTTCGCGGAGCTTGAACGACATCTCCCACAGAGACTCGATGTCTCCGATACTGAAGCTCTGGATGTTCTGTCCCACCCGGACCTCGACGGAGGTCGGTGCGGCGTCCAACTCTGCGTTGAAGATCGCGACAACCTCAGGCACCGAGTTTTGCACGCGATCCAAGGTGTAGACAAGCATTCGGGACGGGTCGATGCGCTCTGGCTCGACGTAGTTGTCCTTCAGCTGCAACAGGACGCGGTTGAACGTCGGCAGAGCTGCGAGATCGTAGCCTTCGATCGTCTCAGGCGCACTTGCGAGCGCCGATGAGGTCGTTGAGTCGAAGAGGAAACCCCGTTCGGAGAAGCGGATGCTGAAGGCGAAGCCAAGCATGAGCGCAACGACGGCGACCGTGTAGCGGATGTAAGCAGTATTCTTCATTTTTTCTGATTCAGGGCGGTCATTCATGAAGGGTAACGCTCGAAGGGTGTCCGTTCAATCCAGCGCTGCTCATACGGGGTTCGAAATATCGACGAACTGGACGTCAATGTCGAACTTGTCTGACATATGTTCCCCCAACAACTGAGGCCCAAAGCGCTCGGTCGCGTGGTGGCCCGCGGCGACAAAAATCGCCCCCAGCTCGTGTGCCAACCCTTGTGCCATCTCGGAGGGCTCTCCGGAGATGAAGAGGTCACACCCGGCCGCGACGGCGGCTTCGAAGAACCCTGCGCCGCCACCGGTGCAGATGCCGACCTTGCGGATCAACTCTGGTCGATCACCCAGCACTAACGGAGGCACGACGCTGAATCGCTCGATTCGCTTCAGCAGTTCGGAGAGTGGCGTCGGTTCCGCCGGCTCCCCTATCCACCCGTCGACCGATTGTCCGGCTGAGAACGTAACGGTCGGTTCGCAACCGATCGCCCGAAGAACTCCAACGTTGTTTCCGAGTCTTGGATGGGCGTCGAGTGGCAGGTGGTATCCGAAGAGGGAAACGTCCGCGGCCATCAGCGCTCGAACTCTTCGCGCTCGGATTCCTGTCAGCGTGCGCGGCTCGTTCTTCCAGAAGAAGCCATGATGAACGAGTAGCGCGTCAGCCCCTTGGGAAACGGCCGCCTCGATGAGCGCCTGATTTGCCGACACACCGACGACGACACGCTCGATCTCCGCTCGCCCCTCCACCTGCAAGCCGTTGGGCGCATAGTCCTGGAACGAACTCACATCGAGCAGTTCATCTAGGTAGCGCCCTAGTTCATCGCGATGAACACTCATTCGATCTCCGTCTTCAAGAGTACTGCGGCTGCATCCAGCCACTCTCGTGCAATTTCCCAAGAGATCGTAACGCTCTGATCACCACGCGCCACTGAAATGTCTGCGAGGGCGGCTGCGGGAATGCCGAGCTCTGCGCTCTCCCGCCGCGCCAACTGAACGAAGACCTCTGCTAGTGCCGCGACGTCGACCATGTTGGCGCCTGGTTTCGCGTGAACCTCAATGAGGACGTCGAGGCCCAGGCCGAGGACACCACGCACTTCGACCCGGTCAATCGGCTCGAGCAGGCGCGCGTAGCTTGAGTCGCTCATCGCGAAGCCTGCCATCCGTCGGTGGCCTACCGTGAGGCGCAACGAGCCGAGAAGCGCGGCTCCTACTGGGGGCTCGCAATCGCCACACGGCCGGGCGACCGCGCTCCGTACCGCCTCGCCGGTGCCGGTCAAAATGAGCCCCGGCGTCGGCTCCGCCACTACCCATTCGCGATCTGGGTGGCCGATGACAATCCCACGTCCAGCGGAGTATTCGATCCGCCCGTCTAAGGGGACTAGAGTGTCGACCGCGTCGTGCGGCACGCCGCTCGCGACGTTCAACCGCTCGGAGAACGTCGGCTCGGGCCATGCGACCGCCCAGCTGTCCGCACTAGCAACCAGATGAGCGAGCGGATTCTCCGACGGTGTGCCCGCTGCTTCCCAAAGGTCCTGGAACCGGTCGTCTTGCCGAAGCGCGGCAAGGTCCACTCTGACCCACGCCGGCGAGGCGCCTACATAGGCCCAAGGTTCGACCGGCGGCCCCGGCATTGGTGTCGGCGCTGGAGCAGGCCGATTGCAGGAAACGAGGAAGAGCAACAAAGCGGATGCGAGAAACGGTACAGCTCTCATTGTTCTACCTCAGTTCGATCGCGACCCTGCGCTTTCGCCCGTCGAAGAGCGGAATCCGCACGCTCCAGCAGGGAGGCACCGGTGTCTCCCTTGCGCCAGGAACTTACGCCCAGACTAGCGGCTAGCAAGACCGAGCCATCGCGAAGTGGGATGGCCTTTATCGCGCGGCGGAGGCGCTCCGCCGTTAGCGTGGCGCCTTCCACATCGGTCATAGGAAGAAGCACGACGAACTCCTCGCCACCCAGCCGGGCGGGGACATCTGCGGTTCTCACTGTCTCGGTGATGACCATCGCGACCTTGGCCAGCGCTTCGTCGCCCAGCAGATGGCCGTACGTGTCGTTCAGTTGCTTGAAGTGGTCCAAGTCGAGCATCACCAGGGTCAGTGGGCTGTCGGACCTAGCCCGTGCGACCAGTGCCGTAGCTCGTTCTTCAAACGCGGCGCGATTCGGGAGGCCTGTCAGTGGATCGATGCGTGCGAGCTGTTCGAGTTCGTGGCGCGCCGAGATTTCGGCGGCCCGCGTGTTGCTGAACACACGCTGCGTTGAGTACGCGACACCACCAGCAGCGGACAGAGCAACCATGCGGATCACGACATCGATGTGCATCAGCGGCTCGCCCACCACACCGACAAACCAGATCGGCACCATCGCGCAGACTGCGACGAGCACGACGACGGAGATCCAACGCTGGACCGAGAAGGCGAGCGCCCAGGCCAGCACGATGTAGATCAGCTGGGAGAAGTAGGGACTGGTGAGTCCGCCTGAGTGCTGCATCTCTCCGACGACGAATGCGGACAATCCGGTGATGAAGAGCGCGTGTAAGATCGTTGGGCGGATGTGGCTCCACACCACCCGTGGGCGAAGCCAAGCGACAGAGCCGAGCACGGCCGCGAGTGTGCCGCGGATCCCCAGGGAAAGTTTCAGAGAGAGGCTGGAGTGGCCGCTCATGACAAGCGCGACGTCCATCAAACCGATGAAGAGGATCCAGAGTGCGGCTACACCGAGCGACCAACGCAGCACCACCGCATGCAGCAGCCGATTGTCTTCAAGGAGCGCTTCGGCGCGCCCTTTTGCACTTACGGCGCCGGCGGGCGCGGAGTGGAACCGGGGGTCCGCCAAGTCCGCGGTCAGCGAGGCACCTCGTGACGGCAGGCAGCGATTCCCACCGGTAGCCTTTGCCCGGTAGAGAGCCTTGTCTGCCGCGTCGACGATCGCACCGCTTCTGAGTGCCTGCCCCCCGGGAACGTCGAGATACCCAACGGACACGGTGACCTTCAACGTGTGTCCATTGAAATGAACCCGTCTCGCGGCGACCGCGGCGCGGCTCTCATCGGCGAAGCGTCGCACGAGCTCCGCTGTCGCTGAGGGCAGTAGCGCGACGAATTCCTCACCGCCGTAGCGGGCGACCACCCCGCCCATCGGTGCGTATTGAGGAAAGTGCATTACGCCGTCGATCGCGAGAGCGACTGCCTTCAGCATCTCGTCACCGGCCGCGTATCCGTACTCAGTGTTGAACCGTTTGAAGCCATCGATGTCGTACATGAGCACGCCCATCGGTAACGCATAGCGCTCACAACGATTCGTTTCCGCGACGAGGCGATCCATGAAGGTGCGCCGGTTCTTCACCGAGGTCAGCGCGTCGTGTTCGGCTAGCCGAGCTAGATCATTCAGGGCGGCTGAGCGCCCATGCAGCAGGCGGTTGTGCACGATCAGCACGAGGCTCGAAATACCGAGGCCTGCGGAGAGGTCAACGACCTGGCTGGCAAAAAGCGGGTCCCAAAGCGTCGCGTGGCCGAGCAGCAGCTGAATCACCGGATAGGTGGCCGCGACGCATGCGAGCAGCGAGACGCCGATGCGGACTCGAATCGGGACCAACAGGGCGAAGCCCACCATCAGCACAATATTCAGTGAGTGCGTAGTCTCGATCGCGAACCCAGGATGCAACGCGTCCAACGAGAATCGTATGGCGGCCAAGAGTGTCAGGGCCGCCGCCCAGAACGGAGCTCCCAGTGGCCAGTCTCGGTCCTTTGGACGCCTCACACTCATCGCAAATGCGAAAGCCGCAGCGCCGACGGAGAACGCGATCAAGACGCGAGGGGATACGAGCCCAAACCGTCGCGACGGAAGCAGATCGACGCAGACCACCCCGATGAGGATGACTCCAACGACAACTAACCAGACGCGCAGCCCGCGCTCGATAACAGCCTCGCGCCGCTCCCTCAGACTCTCCGGCCAAGAGAACCCCGAGGCGCCGGCTCCCAATTGGGCGCGAAAGGAGGGGTTCATAGAGAGCAAAATGGGGGCTATAGAGGCAAAGGGTGCTCGCATGAGTTGAGCGGTTCCGCAAGCGGATGCCTCGACATTCTACGAGGCGGAGAGAGCGGATGCCTCGACATTCTACGAGGCGGAGAGGAGGATGAGCGTTGTTACGCCCAGAACGATTCACTTTGCTCGGAAGAAGCCGATGTTTGAGGTCCGATTGCACGGCGCGCTCTGGAAGCGTGTCACCACTGCGCGCGCCGAAGAGTGGCGGCGTGCGCTGGATGAACTCAATCAAGACAATAGCATCACCGCCTTCGGGGACGCTCTTGAAGAGCCTGCAATCGAGCTCGTGCGGCCACCCGATGGTAGCTACCACGTGCGAATCTACCAAGATGGGTTCGAACGCCTTGGATCGGTCGAGCTAGACCGTACTTCGATCGAGTCCTACTTCGCAGATTACTCGGCGACGATCTCCCAAATGGTGCACATCGATCGGGAAGCCCCTGTTCGCGGTTTTGAGGCCATCGATTATGCGAAGCGCGTGGTGCACGACGAGGCAGCGGGCTTCCTGCGCGAATCGCTGGAAGGGCTCGTTGATGTCGACTTAGTTGACGCCCGAAGGTTCTTCACGCTGGTCTTCCTCGTCGGAACAGACCTCCCCGAGGCCTTAGTCCGCTATCACCGCAGACACAGTAGATAGCAGACAAAGAAATCCGGCATCGCGGCACAAAATGCTGCGATCCCGGAACATGCGACGTGCGGTTGCGAACTAAGTTCGCAACGCGCTATCGAATTGGAAGAACTCGGTCGAGAGCTTTGGTGGAGCCATCGAAATCATCGACGACAACCCAACGCATGCTGGCACCGCCAGTTGCGCGAATGACCTTTGTTGCGGTCATGGGCTTTTTGGTCTCAGGGCAGAGCTTCTGCCTCTGCGCCTTCTTACCAATAGCGAGCTTTGCTGGGCGTTTAGTTGCCATCTTTATGCGTTCGTTGCGGAGTAGCGCGAGTAGCGCTGAAGGGCCGAAGGGCGCGGAACATAGCCGTCAGTTGCTCAGCTCGCAAGTGAAAACCGACCCTCGCGCTCAAACCGCTCACCGAGCGTTTTGCACAGCTTTTCCAGTGCTTTGGCGTCCACGGCACGGAACGCTGAAAGATCGTCAGAGTCGACGTCGAAGACGGCGATCACATGTCCGCCCGGCGCGATCACTGGAACGACCACTTCGCTCTGAGTCGACGAAGCGCACGCGATATGTTCCGCAAACGCGCGCACGTCCGCTACCAGTTGC
>JBLHWZ010000139.1:0-13472 GCA_047629415.1 Bradymonadia bacterium
TGTCGAACTGGCTGCACGATTGGGTTGAGGTCGGGGACGTGCTGCGGTTGGGAGAGCCAAGTGGTGAGTTCGTATTGCCCGGATCAGCCCCGTCGAAGATGCTCTTCGTCGCTGGCGGCAGCGGGATCACGCCGATTCTATCGATGCTATCGGAACTGAGCTCCCGCGATGAGTTGAAGGACTGTATCGTCGTCAACTACATCCGCACGGCGCGCGATGTGATCGGGCACACGTTGCTGAGGGAACTGCAAGGAAAGCACCCAGGCCTAAGGGTTGAGTTTGTCTCCGACGAGCTATCCAGGGCGTCCGATCAGGACCGCCGTAGAGGCTTTGATGAAGAAACTCTCGCAGAGTTGGTCCCCGACCTTTCTCAGCGCTCGATCTGGATGTGCGGCCCGGCGGGCCTGATGGAGCGCGCTTCCGCATTCTTCGACGGGGAGGGAGTCGGTGAGTCGGTGATGACAGAACGCTTCAGCACCCCAAGCGTGGCCGTGGCGAAGTCCTCTGGGGCGCCGCTCGCGCTAACGCTTGTTCGTTCGAAGGCCGAGATTGTCGCGGACGACTCGAAGACCATTCTCGAGCAGCTCGAAGCCGCCGGAGAGCGCCCGCCGCATGGGTGCCGGATGGGAATCTGCAAGAGCTGCAGGTGCCGGAAGCGGAGCGGCGTCGTCGAGAACATCCTGACCGGAGAGCGCAGCGATCGGCCTGACGAGGATATCCGAATTTGTATTTCTATACCGCGCGGCGACGTCGCGCTGGAGCTCTAGGAGCGACGATGAACACACAGTCAAAACATCATACTTCGCGCGAGTTGAACGCCGATGAGCTAGAGGCGTTTGGGCGCGAGCTTGATGCGATTCGAGCCGACGTCATCGCCGACCTCGGCGAGCGAGATGTCGAGCACATCCGCAACATGATTCGCGTCGCCCAATACAGCGAACTGGCAGGTCGAGGCTTGCTCCATTTGGGAATCGGTCCGCTCTCGTTTCTTGCGGGCACCGGTGCGCTCGCGACTTCGAAAATCCTCGAGAACATGGAGATCGGTCACAACATCATGCACGGCCAATATGATTGGACGGGCGACCCTGAACTTGATGGGAACTCGTACGAATGGGACATCGCCTGCACGGGTGACAACTGGCGACACTATCACAACTATGAGCACCACACGTTCACCAACATCCTCGGCAAGGACCGTGACATCGGATACGGCGCCATTCGCGTGAGCGCGGAGCAGCCTTGGCACCCGGGCTATCTCGTTCAGCCGGTTGGTGCCCTGGTCCTCGCCTCACTCTTCCAATGGGGAGTGGCCATGCACGACCTGCGCGTCGAGGAGGTAGCAGACGGTACAGCGACTCCGCGTGAGCTACTCGAGCGCTCGAAACCGTTCCTCAAGAAGGCGGGTTGGCAATTGGCCAAGGACTACGCGTTCTTCCCATTGATCGCGGGGCTGAATGCGCCTCGCGTCTTCATGGGTAATCTCGGGGCGAACTTCACCCGTAACATCTGGACATTCGCGGTCATCTTCTGCGGCCATTTTCCGGAAGGCGTGCGCGTCTACCAAGAGGAGGAAGTTGAAGATGAGACCCGGGGAGGGTGGTACCTCCGGCAACTACAAGGGTCGGCAAATTTTGAGGGTTCGCGGTTCATGCACATCCTCACGGGGCACTTGAGCCACCAGATCGAGCACCACATGTTTCCCGACATTCCGGCGCATCGCTATCCGGAAATCGCGCCCCGAGTGCAGAGCATTTGTGAAAGGTATGGCCAGCGCTACCACAGCGGGTCCTTCGCTTCACAGCTCGCGAGCACTGCGAAAATGGTGCTTCGACACGCCCTCCCGTCGAGCCCTGAACGCCGGCGAAAGGCGGACCCCGTAGCTTATACGCCAGAGTACGCTGCGGCTTGAACGAGCGGCTCCCAAAAAGTGCGATTCGTCCGCGCGGGCCTACAGGCGCGAACTGACGAGGATACGAAATCAATCGACATCGGGAGCCTCTCCCGCCGCTTGGGGAGCACTCCATGCGCGCCGCTTTCGATCGTCCTCTCGGCATCGCAGCGGCGCAGGCCTAGGTTCGATCAGCCTTTGGACGTAAAGAAGCCCGTCTTGAAGCCCGCAAGCGTCCTCAGCATCTGACCGCGGTAGAGCGGCAGGTAGTTGAGAGGGCCAAAAAATAGGTCCCGTGTCGCTCCAAACAACTTCGAGTCGCCTTGGAAGAACCAGGTCGCGGCTCGATTGGCGAATTGGTAGTAGCGCAGAGTGCTTCGCCGCTTTCGGGTGTATGTTCGAAGCGCGTCTTCAAGAGTGAGCGCATCTTTCCCCAACGCGCTGCCGAGAGAGTTCGAGAGAGCCTCGGCATCTTGTAGGGCCATCGTGACACCCTGGCCGAGCTGGGGACTCATCGCGTGAGCCGTGTCGCCGATACAGGCCAGTCCATCACCGTGGAGGTCGGTAAGCATCACGTCCATGTAGCGGGCGTGGACGAACTGGTCCCAGGATGTGAGCTGGTTGAGGATGGAACCGGCTTCGGGTGCGAGCCGCAACATACGCTGTCGGAACTCGTCGAATGGCGTGTTGAGGAGCTCTTCCGCTTGGTCGTTTCGTACGCTCCAGAATACCGACACAAGTTCGGTATCGTCGGTTCGTGTCGATCCGGTGGGCAAGAAGCCCAAGAAGGTCCCGACGCCTTCGTAGAATTGACGCAGCGTCGCGGGGTAGACCTGTTCTTGGTCAGGTACGATCGCCCAGAGGGCGCCCCACGTGTACTCGGTCGCACGCTTCACCAGGCCGGTTCGTTCCCGGAGCTCCGAACGGGCACCATTAGCTAAGACGACGAGGTCAAATGGACCGTTTTGGTCGCCATCTGCCTCACCGAGAAACCACCGGCCGCCTCTCCGATCAAGCGTCTCGACGTCGGCTTCGCAGACTAAGTCGCAATTCTCAGTCGTCGCTACGCGGGCGAGGAGGACGTCGATGAGCATCGCCCGATGAACACCGAGTCCGACCAGCTCTGGCCGCAGGCCCTGATAGACGAGGTCCAGGACAAGGCGCCCTTTGGCGGTGTGCCCCAGAAGTCTGTCGACGCGCCCTGCGTAATTCGCCACTTCGTCGAGTAGTCCCATCTCATCGAGTATCCGTTGCCCCGAGGGTTGAAGAAGCAGCCCTGCACCGACCGGTTCAATTCGATCCGCGCGCTCGAAGACGGTCACCTGATGACCCTGTTCTGCGAGCAATATGCCAGCGGCTGGACCAGCCGTACCACTACCGACGATTGCGATGTTGAGGGGTTGCACCGGAGGAGGATACCCGTCTTAGCGGCAGTTGTAACGCCTCGGAGGAGGATGGGGCGGCCCGCCGGAGGTGCTTTCCAACGCAACCGTACGGTCGCTTTGACGAACACGGGATACAACTGCAATCTTCCACGGGAGCGCCATGACTCCACCGAGAGAAATCTTCGCTGGCGGGACGTTCGAAATCACGTCTCGCGCGATCAACCGCTCCTTTTTCTTTGCGCCGACCGGCGTGATCACTCGCCTCTTCATGTTCCTGCTCGGCTTCTATGCGAAGCAGCGCGGCATCATCGTATACGGCGTCGTGTTGATGTCGAACCACTACCATCTGTTGGGCCTCGACGTGCGAGGCAATTTGCCGGACTTCGTGCGAGATCTGAACTCGATTTTCGCTCGGGCACTCAACGTACACCACGGAAGAGACGACAAGATTTGGTCGGGCGATGGCTACCTGCTGGTAAGACCGATCAACCCGGAGGACGTTATGCATCGCATGGTCTATCTCGCGGCGAATCCAGCAGCCGCTGGGTTAGTGAACAGAGCGCAGGAGTTTCCTGGAGCCATCGTGACCCCTGGCAGTATCGGTGTGACCAGATCTTACCGCCGCCCCGACTTCTTCTTCAGCGAGCGAGGACCTTGGTCCGAGACGGCCGAAGTCACTTTCGAGGTGCCCGAGTGTTTGGGGATGTCGAGAGCGGAGTATGCCGCGGCGTTCGCCTTGGCGCTGAAAGAGCGCGAGTGGCAGCATCGGTGTGAGCGGCGCGCCGAGGGGAAAGGCTTAGTCGGGCCTGCCGCTTGCCGAGCGGTCACACCGAATCAGCGCGGAGCAAGCGAGGAGAAGCATGGTCGCCAAAAGTTCTCGATCGCGTGCAAGGACGATGTGTGCCGGGTCGAAACGATTCGTCGCGTGAGAGCGTTTCGCGAGGCGTATCTCGTGGCACTCGAAGAGTGGCGCGAGGACGTCTCAGGAGTAGTGTTTCCGCACGGCACGTGGTGGGTCCGGCGGTACGCCGGAGCGGAGGTCCGGCGCGCTCCGGATTGAGCGAAGCCCTCGTGAGGGCGGAGCGTCAGGTGAAGCTGGGACTGGGGGATGAGCGAACACGCCGCCGGCGCAGCCGGCGACGTGTTCGTGTGTTGGAGGTGCTGATTCGGAGGGAAGGCGCTTCGAGCGCGCCTTCCCTCCGAGTCAGCACCGGGCTGGCGCCGGAGCGCCCGCCGCCGCCGCGCCGATCCGCCGCAGACAGGAGTTTGAACTCCGGACCTTCGGGCAGGATCAGGGAGCAGGTTGGATCGGGGCTACGGGGAGTACGTCACGGTGAGCCAGTCGATGGACGGCGGTGTGGCCGCGGCGGGGCTCATCGCCAAGGTCGTGCGGAACTCGAAGACCTGCCCAGTGTTCGGGCCAGGGATCGGCGTGGTGGTCAGGCCAGGTGTCAGCGAGAGATTCGCCAATAGCTGCCATGCACCGCCGTCGATGCGGTACTCGATCAGCACCGAGGTGTCCGGGGGTACCGTCGCGCTCCACTCAGCTTCAAGCCAGGAACTTGTCGCTGATCCCGAGTCGATCGGAGCCAGCGTCTCGATCGAGGTCGTGCTGTTGACACATGTGTAGTTGATGCCCGCTTGATCGCCACCGTAGTTGTAGGGGAGATTCAGGATCCCGCCTCCGAAAGAAACGGGAGGCAGGGCGCCCTCGAACTTAACCACTGAGTTCGACGATCGGCAGATCGCATAGGTGTTGCCTGCCGAATCGACCGTCACGCCGTGGGACCACGTATTGCCGGCCGGGGCCGCAAGTGTCGCGCCGGTCGCGGCTAGCGGATCATATCGGAACACAGCGTTTGTGGTGGTGAGGCCCACCGAGACGACGCCGTCAGGTCCAACAATGGTGCCGTAGCCAGGATTACCCATGGGAACGGTGGTGAGCAACGCGCCGGTGTTTGTGTCGAGGCGGCTCAGGCTGCTCCCTTGAGAAATCCAAACGCCACCAGTTCCGTCGCCGCTGATTCCGTAGCATGGCTGGTTGACCTGCCAGTCAAGCGTGAGGTCCGTGGCGCCTCCAGCATCAAGGTTGATCTTACGCACCTGCGAATCCCAGCTCGCGCAGATGTAGAGACCGTCCCAGTCAGAGCTGATTCCGTAGATGGTGTTGCCCGGGTCGACCGAGTTGATGATGCTGCCAGTTGCGAGATCTAGTTCGTGGACCATTCCGGGGCTTGAGCATCCGGCGAAGAGGCGTCCCTCGGGGCTGAAGGTCACGCCTCGTGCACCAGACGTGCAGCCGGGCAGAGCCGTCGACCACTGGAGTACTCCGTCACGAGTGTGACGGTTGATACGGCCATCACCTCGGCACGACGCGACAACGTCGGTGTTCGGGAGCATCAGAATGCGGCTCGGATCACTACAAGTAGAGAACGGGGACGTTGGCAGCGGCAGCAGCGTCGCCAAGTCATAGACCGCCAACTCGTGTGCAGCGCTCGATGCGATGACCATGTACGGCGACGGCGGGCACTCCGCGTCTGGGTCGAGGGTGACGCCTTCGATGCGAACCGTCTCTTCGCCGCAGAAGTCGGCATCGACTGGAACACCAACGAACTCGTTACACTCAGAGACGGGGAGCGTTGCGAATCCACCTTCGCGCAGTCGGCAGCATGTCTCTTCGCAGAGTGCGGCGTCCGCTAAGACTCCGCCGAGCCCGCGACACTCGCCTAAGGGCACAGCGAGGAAGTCCACGCTGCCGTCAGCGGTGCGGGTTTCGCAACAAACATCTTCGCAGAGACGTTCGTCTGACTCCTGTCCGCCCAGCTCCTTGCACTCGTCTTCCGTGAGGTCTGCGTAGCTCCCATCGGGAAGACGGCAGCATCCTTCGGGCTCCTCGCAGAGCGCAGCGTCTACTACGAGGTCAGGGTCGCACTCGTCTGCCAGCACCAGCTCGTAGGTCGTGAAAGGCTCCGGTTCGGCGACAACAAGCGACTCGCAGCAAACGTACGCCTCGCACATCTCTGCCGGCGCAATGGCACCACCCGTCTCCGCACACTCATCCTCGCTGAGAAGCTGGAAGCCATCGGCGGTTTCGCAGCAGCGTGGATCGTAGCAGTGCTCGATGTCCTGGTCGCCAGATACATGGATGGGGAAGGTCAGTGACGAGCTCCCGCCGGAGGCATCAGCGACGGTCACGGTTATCTCGTAGTAACCGGGCGTATCCGCCTGGAACTCAGCGGAGGCGCCGTCCTCGATGATCGTGTAGTCTCCGGCGGCACCGCCGGGGAAGAGGGTGACCTCCCAGCTGTAGATCACGACGTCGCCATCAGGGTCGACCGCCTCTGCGGTGATCGTGACCCACTCGCACTGTATGATGAACTTGCTGGGGTTGATGTCCAGGTCCACTAGAACCGGCGGGGTGTTTAGTCCTGCGACAACATCCAATGCCCCCGCGGCTTGGCCTTCACACTGCGAGATCAACACGATCTCTGTGGTCGACTCCGGCTCGATCGTGACGTCCTGCTCCACTGGTTCGCATACCTCTGATGGCGTGGTCTCATCCTGCATTGGCGTTGCGACGACGTGGCACTCGCCAGGAGGCACCAAAGTCAACAGGTCGGAGAATGCGTGATTGTTTCCGTCGGGGCTCAGCCAGTCAGGAAGAGCCTCGGCTTCCAGCGAGACATACTCGGTGAGGCTGAAGCCGCTGTCGCACGTGATCTCGTAGAGGAAGCCGTTCACATCATGTGTGTTGTCATCGACGGCCATATAGGCCTCGATAAGCATCCCTGAGGTTTGGCTTAGTTGAGCACTCTCCTCATCCCCGAGTGCGCAAGCGCTAACGGCGGCGATGAGAAGCGGGACTATCGGACGGAGGCTGTGACGCATTGAATCCTCGAGGGCATGCGCTTTTTGCGCGTGACTGAATGTTAAGACCCTACATTCGGAGCCGAGACAGGAGCCATCGAACACCCTTCCACGAAGCTTTGAACCTGGCTTCGACCGTCCAGAAGGACCGGAGCGCAGTCGCGAGTTGCGGAGGGGTTTGGGCTGGACTAGCGCCGTTCTCTCCGTCAGCCCGCCTCACTATGAAAGTCTCGATTCTCGACCAGTCTCCCGTTACCTCCGGTATGTCCCCAACGGAGGCTTTGCAGAATACGCTCGACCTCGCCCGACTCGCTGATAGGCTTGGGTACGCGCGGTACTGGGTGAGCGAACACCATAATGACCACGCGTTCGCGCACGCGGCGCCAGAGGTGATGATTTGCCGAATCGCGTCTGCGACTTCGCGTATCCGCGTCGGGAGCGGTGGCGTCTTGCTCTCTCACTATAGCCCTTACAAGGTGGCGGAGCAGTTCAACTTGCTCGAGACTCTTTTCCCTGGGCGTATCGATCTTGGGATCGGTCGCGGAGGAGGCGGGGAGGGCAGAAGCACCCAAGCGTTACGACCTGGAATGGGTGGCGGTGCGTCACATTGGGACCGCGTGGGACAGCTTCTTGCCTGGACAGGTCAGGGGCGGCTTGACGAACGTCCGTATCCCGAAGTTCACGCGCGACCATTGGCGGACTCGGAACCAGAGTATTGGATCCTGGGTACGAGTCCGGCGTCCGCAAAGTACGCAGGAGAACACGGGCTTCCCTACGCGTTTGGCGGATTCATCGACGCCCGCCAGCTTATGCCGTGTTTCATGGAATACCACCGGAGCTTTCGGCCCTCTCGCCACCTGTCCGAACCGCGAACTACTCTCACTTGGTTTGCGTTGGCGGCGGATACCGAGGCGCGCGCCCAGGAGTTGGCGAAGTCCGCCGAGGCTTGGTTCGTGCGGACGTTTGTGAGAGGGGGTGTCTCCGCTTTTCCGACGAATAGCGAGGCAGAGGCCGAGACCTACGATGCGATGGAGCAGGCGCTAATCGGCATGCGGCGCCAATTTTCGGCAGTAGGGACGGGACCCCAAGTCGCAGAGAAACTACGAGCGCTCGTAGCGAAGTTTCAGATTGACGAACTGAGCATCGTGACGCTGACGGCCGAGCATGCGGACCGGGTAAGGTCGTACGAGTTGCTCGCTGATGCGCTGATTTGACGGGTGCTTCGGCGAGCTTAGAAACGGCGAAACCTCCAACACGGGCGCGGGACTTGTCGGCCCTTTAGATACGGCTCTCGTGCTACCCTCTTTGCTCGGTGGGCCTCGCTTGCGGAGTGAATTGGTGAAGGGTTACTTTCAATTCCGCTGCATTCTGGTAGCTCTGTAGCCTCCTGAGAAGCGGCTAGACCAACACGAAGACGTTGTTGCCCGGACTCGTTTTTCAGTGCCGATGAGTCCGATCTACTGTCACGATTCAGCCTCCTCCCTTTGAATATCTGTTCGAAATGCAATGCTCGTCGGGATTGGAACGACCTTGTATGTCGGACCTGCCAAGCGCGTTTTGATGATTCTGCTACGGCCCTCCGGCTTCGCGCTTCGTCGTCCTCTGCCAACTCGTCGGGAGCACGTGGGCTCGATCGAGTCCGGAGTCTCGAGACGCGCGTGAGTTCGGAGTCGAGCAGCGATGGTGAGTTCCTGCGTCGGCCAACCGCGGTGACCCCTGGGTTCGGTGTGCTGGAGGAAGTCGCAATACGCCGTAGGTCCGAGAGAAACTTAGCGGCTCCTGACTTCGCGCCGCGTGCAATTGTTGCACACGAAAAGAGTGCGAGACGTCGGGGACAGGACCGAGTGGACATCCCACGAGCGAGCGCCGCGGACTCACGGCTGCCGAGTTCTGGTGAGCGAATCAAGCTTCCGAGCCGTCCCGTGGAGCAGGAAGAGGGGCGAGAAGAGTTGCTCAAGTCCGCCGTGGGCCTGGAACTCAATCGGATGACGCCATCGGCTCGGTCGGCCCATCGTGGGCCAGGAAGCTCGTCCGGTTCCGCTTCTTCGAGCGGCGCTAGATCGCAGCGGCCGACCTCGACTTCGACCCCACCCGCCGCTACGCGAGCTCGCGACGCCGGGAGGAATCGTGCGGCCAAGTCGAAACGTGTCACTCCGATGCCGAAGGCTACGCGAGTGGAGGAGATGCTTACGTCGCGAGATCTTGGGGCCCTTCAAGCCACCCCGGAATTCAGCGGTCCTCCGAGGCTTGCCGAGGCTCGGATGTCGGGCTTATTGGACTACGATGCGATGTTCGACTCGTCCACACCGCTCGGAAACGAGTGGCCGAAGTCGCCGCGAGTAGAGCGGGTCATGGAGCTGGCCGGCGCGCCGAGCGAGCCATTCGTTCGCGAACCGGCGGCAGATAGCTCAAGCCGTTGGCGTCCTCCCGCGGGCATACCAAACGTCTTCGAGACACTATCCGAACATTCCATGGGCAAGGGCAGACGCCCCAAACCCCGTGGCATAACGTCGCCCGCTCCTTCAAGGGAAGAGCGGTTGCAGGTTATCAATCCGCTGCAAGCTGAAGCGCTTGAGGCGGCACGTCAACGAGGGACGAGAGAACCCGAGGTGGCGGAGCAGTCACGCCGCGACGCGGACGCGCTTGCAGTAAAGAGCGCCCGGAATCAGACGATACTCATTGGACTGCTAGCGTTCCTGCTCGGAATGGGAGTCGTCTGGGCCTTCTTCGTCTGAAAACATGGCGGCTGCGTTGACGTCTGCGTCGTTCTTGCCCACGGTTGATTTCGTGGCACAAACCAACACAACCGACATCATCCAGTCTTCGCCAGGCGTGGTTCGTCCCGCTCGGCGGCCACCGGGCTGGCACGCGCCCGGTCCTGCGCCTTCGGCGGATCTCGACCGGATTGGCGTCTCCCCGCAGCGGGGTGAAGACCTCTGTTTCTTGGTTGGGGACTGGAGAATCCTCCAACTGGTATCGGGGCACCGGTGGTCGTTGGACGATCTCGTTACCGCTGAGTTGGCGGCTCAAGGAGAGGTGCCAACCAGAGCTCTCGATCTTGGGTGCGGTATCGGGTCCGTGTTGATGATGGTGGCGTGGAGCTTTCCGTCCGTCGTCAGTGTTGGGGTCGAAGCTCAGGAGGTCAGTGCCGCGCTGGCGCGTCGCTCGTTGCGCTACAACGGATGCACGGAGCGAGTTCGTGTGCTCGCCGGCGACTTTCGTTCCGTCGCGATCGATGGCGGCCCGTTCGAACTCATCACGGGTACACCGCCATACTTTGAGACCGGGACACACACGGTTTCTAACGGGCTGCAAAGGGGGCCATGCCGCCATGAGCTGCGCGGCGGCGTAAGTGACTACTTAGCGACGGCCCGTGCGAATCTTAGCGAGGGCGGCCGAGTAGTTGTGTGTTTCGCACACAGGCAGGGGCCGTCAGTCCATGACGCGCTCGCGGCCAATGGGCTCTACGCGAGTCGGTGGCGTTCCGTCGTGCCGAAGACGGGTAGGGAGCCCCTACTCGATGTCATCGAAGCGCGAGTTGGGCCGCCCCGAGAATTCCAGACAGAGCGGTTGGTCGTCCGTGACGCCGAAGGCCAGTGGACTCCTGAGTTCGCTCGGGTTCGGGAGCGGATGGGCCTGCCACCACGTCTCTGAGGCGTTCAAGCCTCCGAGAGGCCGTCGATTGTTGGTGCGAGTGCAAGAACCTCCGCTCGCTCGTTCGCTGGTAGTCGTGACCACAGTTCGATCAGTTCGTTCCATGTCCGAACCTGGAACGATTTGACCACGGACCGGAAAGATTGGCCCATTAGTTCGCCGGAATAGAGTGCTCGTCCCGCGTTGAACGCTGGCTCGTTGAACTTCGTCTCACCTTTGGCGACGTAGTGTCGGTGGGCGGCTGCGTTCTGCTGCATCAGTGGGACGAACGTAATGGCAATGAACGCGAGGAGCGGTCCGAGCCGTGATGGGTCCAGCTCAGCCGTATCGTCGGTCTCGAACTCGCCGTCCCTAATCGCACACAGCCAGAGATGAAGCGCCGGCGTTCGATGCGCGAGCGTTTGTTCGGTGGAGGCATCCGTTAGGTTCATGCTGATCTGACCGTAGACCGCAGCGTCGGCCAACGTGAACCGATTGCCGAAGAGGAACGGTTGTGCGTCGAAGATCGCGTCGAGAATATCGACAAGCGACTCCCAACACGAATCGAGCAGGTTGTGCGTGTTGGGGAAATCAGCGCGTCCTGGTGGTACGCGCCACGCGGGTAGGCTCGTGGCGTCCCCGTTCCATGGCCCCACGCTGAATAGGTAGGGCATGCGTCGCACCTGTCGAGTCACAAAGAAGCGCACTGCGAATGAGCTTAGCGCGACCGGAATGACGCTTCGACACTCCTCGATCAGTCTTTCGGCCGCTTTGTTTGTGCGCGCTGATTCAGACCACCGACGATGATGCACCAGGTAGAGAACGAACTCGTCAAATGCCTCTTCGATCAAGCGTACGAGAAACTCGCCGATGCCATCCTTCGGGCATAGCCGCGCTGCTTTGGCGACTGTGTCGTCCAGCCAGCGCGCGATCGCGGAGCTGTCATAGTGAATACTGAAGCCGGCGTCGTTCTCCATCAGAAATGGGACCAGCGGAAACTCATCAAGAGGTTGCAGCCCCCCATAACGGATGACCGAATGGCACCGCTTCGCCCACTCGAGACGCGCGGAGAATTGGAGGTTTTCGAGTGCGGTTCCGTCTGTCGGAAGGCAGCGATACTGAAGCCCAGACACATCGAGTAGGGCGCGGAGCTTCAAGGCAAAGGGTGAAAGTTCGGATGCCCAGAGGATGAGTCGAGGGTTCGTCATCGAGGACTCGTCAATCACACACGATGGGGCCGAGCGGGAGCGATTGGTCGACCGCAAAGCCAAACGTCAGAGTGCCCAAATGTGTGGTTCCGAGGTGGTGGTGGATCTCCTCGACCGCTCCGCCGATTGCTGTGTTTGCCCCAGGCCCCGTTTCGTAGCCGCCGGACGCGACAACCGACCGACCATTCGCAGGATTCGTTACGATGATCCGCGTCCCTGCTGAAGGTCGGGTGCGCCAATACATGTTTACGTACCACGCCTCGTCCATCACCGGCACGGGAGATCCCGTGGAGCCCTGGCCCCATCGCGAGCCGCCTTCGCCCGCGGGTGCCCAAGGCTCGCCTCGAACCATCGGATAACCGGTGGCACGCTCGCTTAGTGCGTAGTGGGCTTCAAGTCCGGCTCGTGAGGAGGTCGGCCAGCCGGACGGGAAGGACTCGCTGCTCGTTACCAGATGAGCTTCGCGGACTACCGGCCCCGTAGCAGGCATTCGGAGATAACGGTCACCGCCTGACTCAAAGCAGCCGACAGACGACGCGCACGAGGTCCAGAACATACGCAAGTCATCAGTTTCGACCGAGCAGTTGCCACTCGCTGCGGCGCTGAAGCTCACGTTGAGTGTGTATCTGCCACCGTACTCCACGCCATCGCCATCCACCCAAGTGTCGACGACGATGTAATATGTTCCAGTATCTAGGAGCGCTGATGTGTTGGTGTGGCCTCGCTCGATGCACTCTGCAGGGTCCAAGGCTCTCAGGATATGTACGTCAGGGTCAGCACCATCCGACGTGGCGATGACGGCAGCATGCAACGTGCCGCGCTCGCGGACCTCGACTTGGTAAATCCACTCTGGTCCCGACTCGTCTGTCGAGGGAGCACAGGCGTATGCGTCCCATGAGTTGGTTGGTCCGTCTCGAGTGTCTCTTGAGTCCGAGAAGGGGAGATTCTCGATGGCGATAGGTCGGCAGGGTGTTCCCAGGTCGCAGCTATCGGGGACGTCCGTCACCGGGGCGTCTGTTTCGGTGTCCTCAACAATGTCGCGAGCGGCACCTGCGTCTGATGCGTCGGTAGCGGGAGCATCCGAGAGAGCATCGTCGCCGTCGGAAACATCATCTTCTATGTCTGCTGCAGCAGCATCGCCGAGCGCGTCCAGACTGATACTGGAGAGGTCCTCCTCTGTGTCGTGGCGGATATCGAGGGTGTCGGTTGCCGTCGAGACGTCGAGTCTTGCTGGCGCCGTATCCGAGGGAGAGGAGAGCGGTTGAGTCGGAGTGACAACCTCGCACGCGGCGAGGACGAGTAGGGTGGGAATCAATAAGCGCATGGCCACACGACTAGCGTACTCATGACTGACCTTCGACCGCCACGTTTGCTCAGCCCGATTCGACTCTTATGCAGCAGAAACCGTCCCGCTACTCTTCGGCTAATCCTGGAGTGTGAAACGGATCGACGCGCAATATGTGTTTGGGCCTCGTTCCTGTTGACCCGTTC
>JBLHWZ010000140.1:0-13291 GCA_047629415.1 Bradymonadia bacterium
CGCGAGTGGAGACGCGCGGAATGGGAGTGCGGCAGCCGCTCTACCCGAACATTGGTGAGCGCACGCGAAACACCAATCGGCGCGTCGAAGTCCTCGTAATCGACCCGAATCCGGACATTCGCACGCCAGATGCACCGAGTTCATTGACCCCGCCGGCGCAAGTTCGCTTTGGAGAGCGTGTCGTTGAGCCAGGTGAGGGCGGTGCCTTTGAGGTGTTGGTCCCGCGCCCGGACGACGGCTTGGTGGTCGCATCGATTACAGATGATTCTGGGATGACGCGCGCGACACTCGTCGCTGTCCGCGAGGGGGTGTTCGCGTCTCGCCCGATGGTGACGATGCCGACCGTCGATGTTTCGATCGACGCGTCTGCGGCAACCGCGACGGTTGGAACGGCGACCAGCGCCTTGACTGGTCTCGCTACGCGCCTCGAGGTGGAGACCCCGCTCGGCCGCATGATGGGACGCATGGTCGATCCAACGATGAGGTTCCCGTTTGTGGGTGTCCCGGACACCGTGGATGCCTGGAGCTTCGAGATCTTCGAGGTCGGCGCTGGATCGGTGTTCTCTGTGGAAGGCGAGGGTGCCCCATCCGGAGGCCAGCGATGGCAGGGTCGAACCGACGACGGAGCGCCAATTGTCCCGGGCGAATACGAGGCCCGGTTCACGCTGAGATTCAGCGGTGGTGGAATGGCGACGACCCCGCCGGTCGCGTTCACGATTACGGATGATCCAAATGTCACGGAGCCGACCCCGCCAGCGGTGCGGGAAGAGGTCACAGTGATTCGAGTTAACGGCGTCCTTCTGGACGCGCCGGCTGGTGTGGCCACAACCCGAGTGACCGGCGTTAGTGGCCGAACGATTCTCGTGGATGTCATTCATGACGGCGCGCGCGCTGTGGTGCCGGTGACGATCCCGGCAGGATACGACGCGCAGGTGGAACGGGAAGTCCCGCTAGCGCCGTTCTCGATCTTCGTCGACCCACTGCTGCCCCAGTCGGACGAGGCATTGGTGGACGAGGCCTTGGCGAATACCGACGACTCGGAGGAGCTTCTTGAGGCTCCGGAGCTCACCGCAGAAGAGTCTCCCGTCGAGCCCAGTGGTCCGTTTGGTCCGGCGACGGAACCAACTCCAGCGGAGACTCTAGAGCCAGTCGCGCCCGTTTCTTCGGTCGACGGCGCTGAGACGGTCGAGGGCGCTGAGACGGTCGCACCCGGTTCTTCGGTCGCGCCCGTTTCTTCGGTCGCGCCCGTTTCTTCGGTCGAGGGCGCTGAGACGGTCGACGCCGCTGAGACGGTCGAGCCTGTCGAAGTGCCGCAGAATGTGGAATTGGAGACAGCTGGCGACGAAGGAGAAGGCGAGGAAGCAGAACTGGAGGACGAGGACGAAGAACCTGCGGAGGATGAAGAACCAGCCGAAGAGTCGCCGTTCTCACCGTTCGCACCTGCGTCATCAGTGGATGGCTGGTTCATGCGGCCTGCTGTGGCCCCCGCGTTTACGATCCGAGGGCCCTCGTACCAATTCTCTCCGTTCAACCCTGCCTCAGAGGACGAGACGATCGAGCCATCGGCTGACGATCTGGAAGCACCAGCAGAGACCTCCGAGACGCCAGTTGATGCTCCGGAAGCAACGACAGATTCAGACCCAGCGTTGGACGCCTTGGAGGCATCCCCATCGCTTGCGGCCCCGCAAGCACAAGCTGGAACGAGCTATGCCGACTTGCTCAACTATCATGCGGCAGAACTTCAGGCCGCGCTGGCGACCGACGAGCTGGATGCTCTTGCGAACGCGTTGGCGGACGCAGAGGCAGGCCAGATCTCCGTGCAGTTGCCTCCGCAGGGGATCCCGTTGCAGTCCAACCGTCTGCCGATCTACGGCACGACAGTTTCGACGAACGAGGTGTACGTGAACGGCCAGGGTATCCGAGTGCGCTCGGACGGCCGGTTCGACGGCGTCATTGAGTTGCCCGCCGGTCAGTCGGACCTCGTCGTCGAGACCGTGGATGCAGAGGGAAACCGCGGTCGCCTTGAGTGGCCAGTTGACGTCAACTCGTCGTCATTCTTCATGATGGCGCTGGCCGATACCGCGCTCGGCTCGCGTGACGCGGACATCGCAGGAACCCACGACCACAACAGCTTCAGCACCGATGGGGGGGTGCAGGTCTACGGGCAGGCGCGGCTCTATCTTAAAGGCTGGGTCAGCGGAGAAGAGATTCTCAGCGGATTCTTTGGAGACCTCGAGGTCACCGCGCACGTCGATACGGGCAAACGGCGCGAGTACGAGAGCTTCATGCGGGAGACGATCCAGCCGGATCGTTCTTACCCCGTCTTCGGTGACGGGTCAGAACAGGTCTCCGACGTGAACTCGCGAGGAAAGGTCTACGTCTTGCTTGAGGCCGCCGACTCTTCCGCGACGTGGGGTAACTTCAACACCGAGATGGAGGGCGTTGAGATGTTCCGCTACGAGCGGAATCTCTATGGTGCGCAGATCGACTTCGATGAGGTGGTGAACGAGAACTTCCGTACGGAGCTTCAGGTTCACGTCGCAGACGAGGACGAGTCAGTTACGCAGACCTACAACTATCTTCGCGGCACAGGCGGCTCGATTTACTACCTGCAGGATCGGCCGCTAGTCGAAGGCAGCGAGCGAGTCGCACTCGTTATTCGAGACAGCATCTCGGGAGTTGAGTTGGCTCGTATCCCGCAAAGCCGGAATGCCGACTACACCGTTCGGTACAGCGAGGGGCGCATTATCATGAAGTCACCGGTCCCGTCGGTCGCAGACGATGGTCTCCTGATCGGCAACTACACGACCTCGCGTAACCTGCTCCAAGGGAACCCTGTCTACCTTGAGGTAGCCTACGACCACGAGGGCGGTCGCAACGGTTCCGAACTCAGTTATGGCGCGCACGGACGCGAGACCTTCTACGATCTCGTGAACATCGGCGGTGGCATTGTGGAGGAGTCCCGCGCTGGTGCGCCCGGTTATACGCTATGGGGCGTCGAACTTGGGGTTGGGCCGACGGAACGGACGCGAGTCGACTTCGAGTATGCACGCAGCGACAGCGATGACCTTGGATACTCCTACTCCGACGACGGCGGTCTGTCCTTCCAACGATTCCGCCTGGACGAGGGGACCGATTCTGAAGGTGACGCGATTCTCGTGCGCGCCAGTGCCGAACTCGCCGATATCATCAACACCGATCGCGACCAGATTCTTGGTGTGGGTGGCTACTACCAGAACACCGAACGAGGCTTCTTCGCGAACGGTCGCATCCTGGACCAGGGAGAGTTGCGGTACGGGGCCGACATGACCGCATCGTTCAGCGATCGAAACCGCCTCGAGTTGCGCCTGGACCACGTCGAGAGCGAGATCGATGATCTGACTACCGACGACTTGTTGGATACGGTCACGATTATGCGTGAGGTCATTCAGGCTGAGTACAACTACCGCCTCGGGTTCGCGGGGCTACAGCTCGGCTATGAGCACACTTCGTCCGAGGATCCGCGCCTCAATCGCGTGTTTACGAATGATGTGATCGGAGCGGGGATCGACGTCGAAATCGGCCGTCGTTTCCGTCTCGGTGTACGGCAGGAGATCGTCGCCAATGGTGACGACCCGAATGTCATCCGTGGCTCAAACAGTGATAGCGACACCCGTCTAGAGGACCGCTTCATCACAGCGCTCGAGGCGGGCTATCGCGTCCTCGACGATCTCGAGCTGACCGCAACTCAACGGTTTCGCTACAGCGGCGAGAGTTCAGCTCTCATCGGACTGCGCGCAGCTGTTGGCGACGACTCAGACGTTTACGTACAGCAGCGTGTGAACAGCGCTCGCGACAACCGAGGCTCGACGACGAGCACGGTCGTCGGCGGCGAGCAGCGGTACGGCGCAGACAGCTCCGGCCGCAGCTACGGCGAGTATCACATCGACAACGGCGTGAATGGCAGCCGCAGCCGCGCGGTACTCGGGTTTGGTAAACGCTGGCGTATCGCCGACGGTCTGTCGATCGACGTTGGGTACGAGCGCAGTAACACACTAGGCGGCGAGAGCGTTCAGAGCGATTCGTCGCGCGACACAGTGAGCTTAGGCTGGGAGTATGTGGGGCTCGAGAACTTGAAGATGACTGGCCTGTTAGAAGGACGCTTCGAGCGCGGCTCCTTGCACACGCCCTCACTAGGCACCTGCTTGGCGACCGATATCTCCGGTAACCCGGCCTACTGCCGTGACCGCCTCAGCTCACTAGGAGATAGGCGGCAGCTGGTTACTCTGACCACAATTGAGCTCAAGGCCACCGACGACATCACGCTCTTCGGACGGTTTGACATGGTGGTGACTGAGAATACGACACTGAACGTCCTGGAGAGCCGCGACACCGAGGGCACAGTCGGGTTCGCGTTCCGGCCGGTGGAGTTCAACTGGCTCAACATTCTCGCCCGGTACACGTACCTCGGCGAGATGGCGCCCTACCAACTGGAGCTGAACACTCGCCGCGACGAGCGCAGCCATGTCTTCAGCTTCTCGCCTATCATCGAGCTCCCGTACAACCTGCAGCTCGTCGAGAAGGTCGCCTTCCGGAACATCCGGCTGGACGTAGAGGGCATGCCCTCTGTTGAGAACAACATGACGTTGCTCATCAACCGGTTGAACTACCACCTGGCACGCCAGTGGGACGTTGGCGTCGAGTACCGCTTCTTGCGTCAGTCGCTGACTCGCGACTGGCGACATGGTTTCTTGGTGGAGGCGAACTACATCGTCGCAGACCACGTGCGGCTCGGCTTAGGCTACAACTTCACGAAGTTCGCCGAGGATGAGCTCGGTGACTTCGACCGAGATGCGAGTGGCGTCTTCTTCCGCGTTACAGCGCAGTACTAACACCGTTTGGGTCCACGCTTTTGATTCGGCGTTGACCCTTCCAATAACCGCTGTTAGATGCCCGAGCCTCTAACGAAGGAGTCCCGAAATGTCTGAGATCGAAACCGCAGTGCCCGTCAAAGAAGAACTCATCATGTGCTACGTCTCGAAGCAGATGGTTCCGATCTCTGAGACAGTCGAGGTCAAGTACGGCCCGAACAAGAAGTACCGAGTGCTCCCGAAGTACATCCGGTACTAGGATGCTAAGTCGTCGCGACTGACGCGGCGATTGGTAAGGAAATGCCTGGGCGAACGACGACAGTCGATCGCGCGGGCGTTTGTCGTTTTTACTCGCGCTCGGCTGGTGGGCCGTCGTCGGGTATCTGAACCGAAAGCGGGCCTACGATGGAGACGAGGGCGAGCACCACGAGGACTGCTCCGGGCAACCTGTCTCCCTCCTCGAACGCGATCGCTGCGAAAACCCCGAAGAGGCATGCTGCGGCCATGCCTCCGATGATGCGCAGAGCTTTCTCGTGGCTGCTGTAGAGTCTCATCTCGCGAGCCTAGGCTTCGACGGGAGTTGCGGCACCTCTCCGGCTCGCGGCGGAAGTTGGGACGAGGATCCGGGATCGGCTCCTGTGCGTCGTCAAGCGACCGCACTGCCGATGTGTCCCCTGCCCAGAGGGTAGGGACATGATCACTTACGTGCCCGAGCGCGCGTCGAGCCCCGGCTGCGCTGCACCTCGATTGACGGCGGTGGTGGCGGGTAGGGGGACGTGACTCAGCGTCACAGTTGCGATCGCGGTTACGGCGGCGAATCGCGATCGTCCGACGCTTGGGAAACAGGATCCGAAGACCTGTGGAAAAGTACCCAAATCGATCCACTTGGATCCATCTTGATCCGGAGAACGTTAACTCACTGATATTACGAGTATTTAAATGACTTATGCGGTGTCGCACGGTGCTTTGTCCACAATGACTGTCCCCCTGTGGAGATGTGCGTGTAAGTGCTCGAAAACTGCCGGGAATCCACTTAATAAGTGCTTGTGTATCCCCAACTAACCTGTCGAAATTGTGGCAAAATTTGGATTTCGAGTGGATGCGAACTGCCTTGACACCTGCTCTCGGTGTAGGGAAAGTACCGTTGATGGCTTCCATACGGATTATCGAACTAGTGGATCTTTGTCCCATTCGATGGATCAATAGGGATCGTAAGCCGAGCGGCCGCCGCTGCCCGGAGCTTCTTACGAGACCTTCCTCTTATGGGAGCTCCGCTTCTTACCGTCCCTAGGACGGTGTCTCTCGTGGCCGACCCTGGCCGCGCGCCTAATGGCCGAAACGAATCAATGACCTTCACCGGACGCGAACATCATGGGGTGGACGCAAAGGGCCGAGCTTCGATGCCGGCTCGATTCCGAGATGTGATCTTCGAGACCGCGACAGCGGCCGAAGCATCACGCTTGGTGGTGGTTCCTTGGTTCGGCGAGTGCGTTCGCGTCTTCCCCGTTGCGGGATGGCGAGCACGTACGGCCAAGCTCGAAGGCAAACTCTCCGAACTCGATAGCTTCGGCTACGGCGAGGACGAGAGTGACCTTCGGCGCCTCATCTACGGAATGGCCATTGAAGTCCCGATGGACGGACATGGCCGATTCGTGCTTCCACAGCACGTCCGGGATGAGGCAGCGATCGACAGAGAGATTTACTGGGTCGGACTCGGGGACTTCCTCGAGCTCTGGAACCCGGAGCGGCTGCACGAGCGACTCAGCGGCGAAAACGCCAAGAGACTTCGCTCGCGCCTTGTTGAGATGCTCACCTTGCCCAAGGCCGGAGCCCCTCAACGCCAAGAGGAGAACAAGACCGAGGAGGATTCGCCGAGTTAACGTCCAAGTGACCGACTTTCACCACATCACAGTTCTGAAGCAGGAGGTTGTAGATGCCCTTGCTGGATTTGAAGGACTCGTGCTCGACCTCACGGTTGGCGGTGGCGGCCACTCGGAAGCTCTGCTCTCGGCGCTCCCTGGGATTCGAATTCTTGGTTTCGACCGCGATCCCGTCGCGGTGAAAGCCGCGACGGCTCGACTGGCTTCGTTCGGCGACCGCTTCGAGATCGTGAATCGGCCGTTCTCCTCCGTTATTGAGGTGCTGAGCGATCGTGGCCTCTCTCGGGGCGCACGTGGTTCCGGTGTCCCGGCCATCGTCGCAGACCTCGGCGTCTCGTCGCCTCAATTCGACGACCCAAGCCGAGGCTTCTCGCTCTCGGCTGACGGGCCGCTCGACATGCGAATGGGCGATGGACAGACCGCAGGCGAATACCTGGACGAGGTTTCGCAAGAAGAACTCGCCCGGATCTTCTGGCAGTACGGCGACATTCGTCAGTCGCGAAAGCTCGCTCGCGCCGTCAAGAACGACCGCGCGGAGGGCCTGATTAACACCACATCCGAGCTCGCCGCCCTCTGCGGCCGAGTGCTTGGGAAAGGCCGCAAACATGACCCGGCGACTCTCCCGTTCCAAGCACTTCGGATTGCCGTCAACGATGAACTCGGCGAGCTAGAGACGGTGCTCAACGAGCTGCCCAACCTCCTCGCGGATGGCGGTCGCGCAGCTTTCATCTCGTTCCACTCGCTCGAGGATCGCCGCGTCAAACACGCGTTTCGCGACCTTGTGAAGGGGCCCGAAGTGCCGCGCGGGCTGCCCATAACGGGTGACCAACTCACTGACTTTCGTCTCGTTGGAAAGGCTGCGTCCGCTTCCGATGACGAACTCAACGTGAACCCGCGAGCTCGCAGCGCTCGTCTTCGTATCCTCGAACGCAAGTCGCGCTCATGAACATACAACCGCCCCGACGCCGGTTGTCCGGCTCAAGTGACATCAGCTGGGTGCTCTTCATCCTCTTCACGGCGACCGCCGTCACCGCGCTGCTACTCGGCTACCTGCGAGACGGGTTCCACATGTTCGAAATGGGGCACGACCTCGCTCAGGCCACAGCGGAGACGCGACGGCTGGAAGATGAGCGTCGCAGCCTCTCGCTGGAGATCCAGCACCGCTCCGAGTCGTTCAACGCGTGGGAGGCTGCGTCGGAGATCGGTCTCGCACCACCTGAAGAATCCCAGATTGTGGAGGCCGGTCAATGAGTGTGCAGCGGCCCACGCAGCGGCGCATGGGCGTTGTTCTAGCGTTCCTGCTCGCCGCGTACGCAATCTTCGTGATTCGCGCGTTCCAGCTGCAGGTCGTACTCGCAGACGAGCACCTAGCTCGCGCAGCATGGGGCGTTGAGTCAATCTCGCGACATGAAGCGCCTCGCGGCGACATCCGTGACCGTGACGGCGACCTCATCGCGGGTAGCGCACCAGCTTATACGATCTCCTACGATCCCCGCCTGCTGCTGACCGAAGACCGTGAGGAGCTGACTTTCGTGATGACCCAGCTCTCGGGCCTGGAGCGATTTGACCGTGACGAACTTGAAGCGTGGGCGAGCGCCGACCTCACCGAAGTGCCTCGATACCGAGTGCTTGAACGAGGAGTCGCACCGGGTCGCACGGAAGCGCTCTTAGAGAGCCTCCGACAGCGTGGTGTTCGCGGTGTCTTTCGTGAGGACGGCTACGCTCGGGTCTACCCGTTCGGTGCGCTCGCCGGGCGTACAATCGGCTTCCTCGACGCATTCGGCGACAATGGCGTTGCCGGCCTAGAACTCGCCTTCGACGAGCTGCTTCAAGGCAGCACGGTCGAGTACCGAGTCGCTCGTGACGCCTCTCGTAACCCGTATCTAATCGGGGACTCTCCCGACATTCGAATGGCCGCTGGCAATGACGTCACACTGACGATTGATCACGAGCTTCAAGCGATCGCTGAGGTTGAGTTGGAGCGGGTCATCACAGAATTCCACGCAGAAGCAGGCACAGCCGTGGCGATTCAGCCGCAGACCGGAGAGATTCTCGCGCTTGCCAGCTGGCCTCCCTATGATCCGAACACGGAGGCGGGGACAAACGACGCCGGCTGGCGCAATCCAGCGATTGCAGCGGCCTACGAGCCAGGCTCTACCGTGAAAATCTTCACGTTCGCTGCGGCCCTGGAAGAGGGTGTTGTTGGCTACGAGTCCGAGATTGACTGCCAGAACGGCGAGGTCCTCGTAGACCGCTACCGCATCCGGGACCGCCACTGCCATGACTCGATTCGGGCGTGGGAAGTCATTCGCGACAGCTCAAACATCGGCGCGCTTACGATGGGCATGCGCATGTCGCAGGCCACCCACCGCGAGTACCTGGCGCAGTTCGGTCTAGGTGGTCGCACCGGCGTGGAGCTGCCCGGCGAGGCGCAAGGAATGCTGCCGAATCTGGACCGCCCTTGGCCAGCCAGTCGTCACGCGACGATTTCATACGGATATGGCTTCTCCGTCACGCCGCTGCAGCTCGCCGCGGCCACGGCGGTTATCGCGAACGATGGCGTGCGGGTTCAGCCTCACATTGTGCGGAGCATCACGAGCCCAGGCGGCGTAGAACTCCACAATGGCACTCATACCGCCGGAACCCGCGTAATCTCGGCCCGCACTGCGAACCAAGTGACCGCCGCAATGGTGACCGTCGTTAGCGAAGATGGCACCGCCGCATTGGCCGCGATTCCCGGCTACTCGGTCGCGGGAAAGACCGGCACCGCGCGCATGATTCGGGCCACGGGCGGTTACGCCGACAATGAGTATCTCTCGGTCTTCACCGGCTTCGCTCCGGCCGACGCACCCCGTGTCGCGATCGCTGTCATGGTCGAGCGACCGGATCCGTCGATTGGTTACTACGGCGGCACAGTTGCAGCTCCGATCTTCGCTGCGATCGCTCGTCGTGCGCTCGAACTCGACGGGCTTCCGGTGTCCGAAGCGCTGAACGCAGTACCCGTTGAGCACGCATCCGCCGCCGAGCCTGTACAAGGGCTGGAAGTACACGAGCCCCGCGCCCTGGTCGGTCCTCGTGAGGTGCCCGACTTCGATGGCCTGCTCGTGCACGAGGCGATGGCGATGGCCCGCCGCCGCGGGCTAACCGTTTCGGTCGAAGGCACTGGCCGGGTCGTCGCTCAGACGCCGGGCTCGTTTAGCCCGGCCACACCCGGGATGGCCGTGACTCTCACTCTGGAGAGCGCACACCGATGAACGTTCTCGCGCTCATGAACGACCTGCCTTTGGCTCGCCTCTCCGGCGGTGACGCAGAGGTGTATGCGATCGCGACAGACAGTCGTGCGGTGACAAGCGGCACGCTCTTCTTCGCTCGTGAGGGCTGGTTCGTTGATTCGCACAAGTTCATCCCGGCGGCCGTTGCCGCGGGCGCCAGTGCGATCGTCGTCACACGTGAAGAGGCTGCGCCACTAGCGGGCGACGTTCCGGTGTTCTTGTCGACGGCGGAAGACCGCGACCTCGGCTTGCTCTGCGACAGCTTCTTCGGAGAACCGACCAAAGAGCTGAAGGTGTTTGGCGTTACCGGTACCAACGGGAAAACCTCCGTCTCCTACATGCTTGAGCACACGTTGCGAGAGCTCGGGGAGCGGCCGGCGGTCATCGGAACCGTGACGCACCGCTTCGAATCCCGCGAGATTCCCGCCCTAAACACGACGCCTGATGGTTTGACCATTCATGGTTTTGCTCGGGAGTGTATCGATGCGGGCGCGACGTGCCTCATCTTGGAAGTCTCAAGCCACGGCGCGTTCCTAGAACGCGTCGCAGGCGTCGCCTTTGACTCGGTCGGCTTCACCAACCTGACCGCCGACCATCTCGACTTCCACAATACGTTCGAGGCGTATCTGGACGCCAAACGCATGCTCTTCGGCAAGTTCTTGGACGCCTCGATCGCTCGAGGAAAGTCTGCGAACGCTACGGTCTTTGCCGATGACCCGGCCAGCGAAGCGATGCTGAGCGTTGTCGATGAGAGTGTGGCCATCAGTCGGACGGGGTTCGTCTCGGGCGACTCGAGGATCGAACTCGTGGAGCTGCTTGGTGCGGCAGGTCAGCGTGTCCGACTTGACGGAGCCGAAGGCATGCTCCCGGTCGTGGGCGCGCATAACGTCGTGAACGCCGCGATCGCGTGCTCGATGGCGGCAGCGACCATTGGTGTCTCGGTCACAGAGGCGCTAGCGGCCCTTCGCTCGTTCGCCGGAATCCCTGGACGCTTCGAGCTGGCCTACGACTTCCGTCTTGGCGAGGCCCCGACGTTCGTCGACTATGCACACAGCCCCGACGCTGTGGAACGTGCGCTGCCCGTGCTCCGCAACCTCGGCGTTGGAGCTACCAGTTGTGTACTCGGCTGCGGCGGAGATCGCGACGCGGCCAAGCGGCCAATGATGGGCCTCGCCGCCTACGAAGGAGCGAACACGGCGGTCTTCACATCGGACAACCCGCGGAGCGAGGACACCAACGCGATCATCGATCAGATGGTGGCGGGGCTACCGGCGGACGGCCGCGACAAGGTCCAGCGAACAGGCAATCGGACGACTGCCATTGACCTCGCGTTGCGCTCGGCGACGGGGCCCGTCTTGATCGCTGGAAAGGGGCACGAGACCTACCAAGAAATCGGCAGTGTTCGGTTCCACCTCGACGACCGTGAGGAAGTTCGCCGCGTCGTCCGGTCCCAACGAGTCAACGCTCCGCTCGCTTCGATTCCGCTGCTCAGCGGATGGAGCGTCTCGCGGGTTGCAAAGGTGGTCGATGGCCGCATCGTTGCCGGGGCGAATCGCAACGTATGGGGCGCGCTGACCACCGATTCTCGGAAGGTAGCGACGGACGATGTCTTCGTCGCTTTGCGAGGTGAGCGCTTTGACGGCCACGAATTCCTCACTCAGGCAGCTGAGGCCGGAGTCGGTTTGCTTATCGCCGAAGAGGTCCCAAGCGAACTCTCCGGACCGGCTGTGGTGATCGTGAAAGACTCACTCGTTGCTCTGCAAGCGCTCGGCTCGGCCCTGCTCGACGAGGGTCGCAAGCGACAGGGTGGCCTGGGCGTCATCGGGGTGACCGGCAGTAACGGCAAGACGACGACGAAAGAGCTGCTGGCGTCGCTGATCGGCGACGAAACACTGGCTACCGCTGGTAACTTTAACAATCATATTGGGCTCCCGCTCACCGCGGTCCGGCTGACGGATAGCCACCGGACGGCGGTACTCGAGATGGGGGCTAACGGTCCCGACGACATCACCCAGCTGGCAGCAATGGCCCGCCCGCAAGTTGCCGTCGTGACCTCTATCGGCGCTGCGCACCTCGAGGGCTTCGGTGATCTTGAGGGCGTTCGTCGTGCCAAGGCCGGTATCGTCTCTCAAGGGGCAACCGTTCTGGTGCTACCTCACTCCGAGGCTGGCCACGCTGTGTGGAAGCACGTTGGGAAAACCTGGACCTTCGGGCCCGAGGCCGACGCTACACTTCAGGTCATCCGGCCGGACGCTTTTGGCCCGGTGAGCTTCAAAGGCTCCGGAGCCGCTTCCGGCATTGAGATGACGGTCGAGTTTGCGCTCGCCGGGCTGCACAACGGCTGCAATTTGGCGGCTGCGCTGCTCGCTGTCTTGGCCAGTACGCGTGTGGCGCCGAGCCAGGCCGATGTCGCTTCTAGAATCTCGCGGACGGAATTGCCCGATGGGCGTCTGCGTTCGCTGACGGTCTCAAACCGAACCGTGATCGATGATGCCTACAACGCAAACCCGGCGAGTATGATTGCTTCTCTGCAGCTCCTGTCTGGCATTGCCGGTTTCCGCATCGCAGTGCTCGGCGAAATGAACGAGCTCGGCTCCGACGCGGAGTCGCTGCACCGCGAAGTTGGCGTCGTCGCTGCGAAGAACGCGGACACTGTGATTGTCATCGGCGAGCCTGCTCGTGCGATCGCTGAGGGCGCCAACGGACACTTCTTCGATGACCTCGATGCTGCTGCGACCTGGCTCACTGCCAATGTCGACGCAGGCGCAACCTTGCTACTTAAGGCGTCTCGGGGCGCCAACCTTGAGCGGATTATTCCGATGCTTGAATCAGGTTGGGAGGGACGCAGCTAATGCTATTTCATCTCTTCAGAGCGCTGGAAGGAACTCCGGGCGTAAACGTCTTCAACTACCCGAGCTTCCGCGTCATCATCTCGATGCTGACGTCGCTCGCGATCACCTACGTGCTCTACCCGTGGTTCATTCGGCAGCTGCAGAAGCGGCAAATCGGGCAGGTCATTCGTGAGGAACTGACCGACCACCAGAGCAAGAAGGATACGCCGACGATGGGCGGTATTCTGCTCATCTTTGCGGTCATCATCACAACGCTTCTGTGGAGCGATCTGCGAAACCCGTTGGTCTGGATCGCCGTCTCGGTGACCTTCGTCTTCTCGCTTGTCGGCTTTGTGGATGACGCGATGAAGCTGGGCGAACGCGGCAGCAAGGGGCTCAGTGAGCGAGGCAAGCTGCTCGGTCAATTCGGGGTCTCCTTCGTGGCGCTGGGTTTGCTG
>JBLHWZ010000141.1:0-13289 GCA_047629415.1 Bradymonadia bacterium
AACGAGGTGAAGCCAGAGCGTGGGGAAGTAGCGGTCGGGATAGCTCTGCCCGCGTCGCCAACGATCGTCCGCGACGCTGAAGAGGCCGCTGGAGATGGACTCTAGCTGCAGCTTCCACAGCCCCAGAAGCGCGTTGCTCTCGGGATGCTCGGACCGCACTTTTTGCCAGCTCTCCTCAAAGAGGTAGCGGACTACTCCGGGGCGAAATCGTGAGCTCCGACGCTTCAGCTCATCGGCAAGGCTGGCGAGACCTCCCGCCAGCTCCTCGCCGAACGCGAACGGGTCATCCAGGGCGCTCATGTGTTCTGGCCAGTCTTCAGCCAGTGGATGTAGTTCTGGTAGCGCATGTAGACGTACTTCAGCCGAATGACGTCTTCGTATACCGCGGCGTTGAGCTCCGAGTTGTGTGTGTGGACCTCGATTTGCGCGCGCACCTCTCGGAGCTTCTTGTTCGCGGCCGTGATTCCGACACCCTCAAGCCCACGGTCCAACTCGGCGACTAGTTCGCGGCCTGGGTCGTTGGTCGCGCGCCCCTCGCTGTCAAACCGTGCGGATGTCATATCGAACATCGCGCGAATCCAGCCGACCTTGTCACTGAGCAGCACCTTGTTCTCGGGCTCCATGAAGAAATCGCCCTGCGAGTTGGGCGTCAGCTTCTCGTGCAAACAGTAGGGGAGCGTCTGTCGGAGGTCCTCCACGGTGACCTCGCGAGCCCCTCGGAACCACGCCATCGCCTTCGCGATCTCGATGACGGTGAGGTAGGAGCGAACGCTGAGCCCGGCGGTGGTCTGCGAACAAATGTTGGTGTGTTTGTCGAGCGGGCAGTCTTCGTTGCAGACTTGCCGAAGCGGGATCCCTGCGAGTCGCAGCGCGTCTTTCGACTTCGACTCGAACTCCCGTGACGCGCGCAAGCAGAAATCGACCGATCCGACAAAGTACTCCAGCAAGCGCATCGCGTCCTCCGCGAAGGGCATCGCGCGGATCTCTTTATGCGCCTCGTCGAGCTCCTCATGGCTGAAGACGATGTCTGTTGGGACCAAGTCCATCGGGTTCTCGCCGCTCTCGATGCGGTCGAGGAGGCGGTCGAGGAACCTTGAGTTGAACGTCATCGCTCGAACGGTCAAATCGATTCGGTCCTTCAGCGCGTCGATCACCTTGAACGTGCCGCCACCGTCGTCGTCATTGGCAGTGAGGAACCAAGCAGAGTTCTTGGTCTCGACGATCTGTCCGAGCATCTCAGCGTACCCCTCGGACATCAGCGAGAGCAGCGCTGACTGGGTCTTCGTGGGGATGCGGTTGTACTCGTCGATGACCTTCACACGCAGCGTGAGCCACTTGCGCCACGAGACCCGGATGCTCTCCAGGTCTTCGGCCTCCAACATGTCGCTCGGCAAGGGAGCGCCGAGCAGATCAGCGATTGTCAGCTGCGGATGGCCATGCTGGACGGCGCGCTTCATCTCGTCCTCGGAGTAGCCAGCGAGCAGCCCCATCAACACGGCCGTCGCTGTCTTGCCACGGCCGGGCCCACCGACGAGCAGGGCGCGTCGCGAGGTTAGCAAGGTCAGCAACGGGAGCAGGACGTAGCTCGAATAGCTCGCGGAGGTCGGGAGCTCGAGCGTGTCGCCGCTGGCGAACTTGAGCTGATGTGCCTTCTTCTCGGAGAAGGCGATGTCGTAGTACGGGACGATGACGGCGTTGTTTACGATCCAGTAGTACGCCTGTCGCACCTTGTCGGAGAGCTGGCTGCCATCGCGGTCGCTGAGGTGCAGGTCGAGCGACTTATCGACCTGGGCGCGGCCTTTCAGAAGCTCCCAAAACGATACGCCTTTCGAGTCACTCATTTGTTTTTCCAAGCTCGGCCAGTCGTCGCTGGACTTCGGGTGTCTGTTTGAAGAGGGGCACGCCAGCGGCGTACGAGACGCCCTCCGGAAGTGGCACGGAACCGTCGTCTAGCGTCGCCATCAGCGGACGGAGCGAATCGGCAAGATCCATGTAGCGCTCGACTCGGCCGACCGCTTCCTGCAAACGGTCTTTGTAGTCTGCAGGAAGCAGGCTTCTGGCGTCGTCCCAGCAGTTCGCTGGCGCCACCGCACGAGCGACTTCCGGGTCGGGTGCGTAGACGGTCGCGTCGGGATCCAGGCCGGCGACGTCGATGATGTAGCCGCCGATCTCCGTCGCCACGACTGGTCGAAGCTCAAATGGTCGCAGGAGCACGACGACCCCAAACTCCCTCGCGCCTGGCCACTCCCAGATCGCATCAAGCGTGTCGACGAACGCTGCGTCGAACTCGGCGGAGTGAAGCATCGGTGGCGCGTCCTTGACGAGCAGGTTCCAGATCGGGCCGGGCCCTGGCATGCGTGCAAGCGCCGGCACGTTCGGCGTGCGCTCAAGTGGAGCACCTCGGTACTTTGTGTAGCTTCGCGGGGGCATGAGGCGCAGTCTAGAACAGTGGAATCCTCGAGTCGACGGACCTCATTGGATAGGGGTGTCGCTCCTCACATGAGGATCGGGGCCGCGACAGCGAAACCGAGTGGAGTCTAGGTCGCGTTCTTTGAAGCCTATGACTCGCCGCTCGCGAGAAGCCGGCGAGCAGCAGCCCAAACGGCAAGAGTCGTGTTGGTAGACGCACGTGACTCCGCAGAGACCATCTGCTGTCCTCAAGGTCGCTCTCGGAGTTCGCGACTACGCGGCGTCCTTCACGGCCCTCCGATATCGATTATGTAGCCCGCCGAGTCGCGGCTCGCCGATCAACGTGGCGCCAGCGGAGGGCTCCCCAACGTCTCTGTTCGTCGCGATCGTCTTGCCGAGGGCTATGTCGGCTCCGTCGTCATGACAGTACGAGACGTATGATGTCATCAGCCGCCGAGACGTCTTCGAGCACGATGACGCGGTCAAAGACGTCTCGGCGAGCGGCACTGACGAGTCTCTCCGCGTGGCCGTTCATCCGGGGTTGGCCCTGAAACCGGTAGAGCTTTATGCCGACATCGGCGATGAAACCGCGGACGTGAGCAGAGAAGAGGGGTCGGAGTCGCAGATGAGGCGTCGGCTCTGGCCGGTGTCGTAGGGGAAGGCGTCGCGCAGCGGATGTAAGACCCAGGCGCCGGTTGTCTGGGTGGTGACCGCGAAGTGGCGGAGCCTTCGGCGTTCGTGGTCGAGCACAAAGAAGACGTTAGTGGCGCCGAAAGAGGATGTCGCAGCCGGTGAAGAAATCCATCACCGAAAACTCGGGAGCGTGATTTCGGAGAAAGGTCTCTCAGGTTTGTTTGGAAATCGACTTTGGTTTTCGCGGTCCGAGTCTGGCAAGATAGCGGGAGACGCTCGCCTCACTGACTTTGAAGTCCAGCTGGAGGAGTTCGCCGTGGATGCGAGGAGCGCCCCATGTGTCGTTTTCTTAGTGAAGTCGCCGAATGGCTTCGCGAGTTTGGATCGGAATCGAAGGCGGGCCGCTGCTTTGGGAGTTGCGACGCCAGAACGCCTGGAACCCGCGGCGATGCCATTTGATGACAGTTTCCGGCGATACGATAGTGAGGGCGCCGCGCCAGCGCAGCCACCATCGGCTGAGGCCGATCCAGAAGAGACGATCGGCGTCAGCGACCGGGGGATGTGGATGGTGGGCTTTGTACACAGCCAGTTATTGGCGGAGGGCGGGGTTCTCGAGAACAAGATCGTGGTCCGTGAGGAGCGAGGAGCGAGGCCGCCATTAGGGTGCATAGGACGAGTAGAAGATGCGGCATCGACACCTGGAGGAGGGTGGCGATGAGAGTACGGGGCTGTGACCGGAGCAGGAGCTGGATCGGCCAAGTGGTTGAGAATTGCCCGTTCTTCGTTTGAGGAGCGGCAGGCGCTCGTCCTCTCTCACCGAGACGCTCGCTCTCCGAATTTTCTGAGGACCGATGCTGCGCATATTCGGAGCCAGCCAACGACCGCATGACTTCGACGATGTGGATCAAACCTCACTCGAATCGCGAGAACCGGCCTCAGATGCGGCGCCGTCGCGTCAGCACAGTCAGAGCCAACCCAAGCCAGCCGGCCGCGGCGCCTTGCCAGCCGGAACCGCCTCGCCCACTCGCACACCCCCGCACGACCCCGTTCGCGTCCTCGCTCAGTACGTAGAGTCCCGGCCCGTCCGTGGTTTCGGCAGTTGACTCGACTGACTCGGCTTCCGGCTCGCCAGGGTCAAACACTGGCTCCAGGCCCGCGATGGCCGCGATCTGTTGGGTGACAACGGGCTCCGGGCACACGATCGCACCGGACGCCAACGACACCACGCGAAACGACACCTCGGTCGCGAGAATCGGAGCTGCGAGTTGGAACTCGACGATGGCCTCTTCCCCGGGCTCCAGAGCGATCTCGAGTACCGCGGGCATGTCAGCAAACGGCCAGGATTCGCCGGGCTGCATCGTGTCGAGGCGGCTCGGTTCGTCGGCGCTGATGCGAATCGCAATATCGTCCGCATCCCACGCGGATTCGCCCTCGTTCCGGAGCGCGATCCAGGCATTGGCGAGGCCGGTGTAAGGCACGCCCCGAGGGATGCTCGAAGCGAGGACTCGTGCGGCCAGGAGCGGGCGCACCGTACCCATCTCCGCCGGTGAGCCGTCGTCCACGATCCCGTCGCAGTTGTTGTCGAGACCGTCACAGAGCTCGTCCGACGGAATCAAACTTGCAGCGCATATAGATTCGCCGGCGATACACATCTGGACACCAGCGGAGCAGACGCCGAGGTCGCCCGTATCGCACGCCGCGACTGGCTCCGACACAACGCCCTCACACGAGTCCCAGTCGCCCCAACCGCAGCTTGACGAGCAGATTCGAGTCTGCTCGCCACAGGTTCCGCACGCCTGCGTTTCGTTGATGCCTACGGAACAAACACCTTCGTCGCTACATCCAGTCCAAGCTGCCCAATCACACTCGGCGTTGCAGGTCCGGGTACTGGTGCCGCACGCCCCGCATGCTCGTGATTCCGTCGCGCTAATCGAACAAACGCAGGGTCGCGAGTTCCAAAACTCCAGCCCCGTTTCGGCGACCACCATGTCGAGGTGTGCGCCGTAACGTGCGAGTCGCTCGGACCAGCAACTATAGGTGGGCGCGCAGCCGTTGTAGTAGTGCGTAACCGTACGGTTCCATTGCGAGACGTGCTCGCTGTTCCGGTAGTCGAATGAGTTCAGCCAGATGATCGCGTCGTCGGTCGTGCTGGCAGAAATATAGGCCGAGCGATGAACCATATTGGTCACGAAGTCGTACGCGTGAGCAATATTGCCGTTTAGCGTGAGAATCTCGCGGCCGTCGCGAGCCAAGGTTTGGGCAAAAGTTCCGCCGTCGAACTGGAACATGCCGAGCCCGCCTTGTTCCAGAGAACACGGACCGTCGCCCGCCCCGGCCACGACTGGCCCACCGCCGCAGTCGGGGGAGTTTGGGCCTTCACATGCCCACGCCAGCTCCGACTGGCAATGCGCGAGTTGGGTCTCAGCGTAAGCGATACCGCCGAGCAGAAAACCGGAGGATGGAAACCCCCTCGATGCGCCGACATCTCGAATCGCCTCATAACGACTCAAGCGCTGGGCTGCGCTCAAGTTCGAGACGTGCGTTCGTAACTCGGCGACGGAACCTCGGTCGACCGCACGCTCGCACCCTACAAAGTTGCCCAGCAAGAGCAAGCTCAGGCAGCAGATCGTTGTGCGCAGACCTCGAGGGTTCACGGGGCCTCTGGGGGTGGGACTTTCTCAGCCTAGCCAGCTCTACCGCTGCGGAGAAGTAAGAAGACCGAACGTGCCTATGCGGGCGCGCCATTTTCGCCGAGCGCCAACTCATGCTAGATCGGCGCCCCTGACTTACGAGCCCCTGCAGCGACGCATGAACAACTTCGTCATCCGAACTCTCGCCCTTTCCGCTCCACTGATCTTTCTCGCCGCGTGCGGCGACGACGAGCCTGCCGATAGCTGCGGCTCGTCGGCTGAGACCTACGACTTCACTCCGGGAAGCACCGACTTTGACGGCCTAGACGGCGCGAGCTTTGGCGAGACGTCGCTCGTCTTGGAAGGGCAGTCGTTCGCCGCGACCGCCGGTGGATCAGGTACCCACGCGTTTGCGCGAAACCTGAGCTGCGGCGGGAACTACGAACTCGTCGTCTTTCACGGCACGTCCCTAGGGCGTGATGCGGTTACAACGAGCGTCGTACTAAACGGCGTAGAACAGCAGGTCCGGGTTCAGGAAGAGGGCGGCAATTGGACCACCCGAATCGCGGGCCCGATGTTCGACGGCGTCCCCCTTGAGGTCGTTGTCTCAACGACGAGCGACGAGTGCGTTACCTACAATATGCAGTACGCAGAAGTCTGTGTGGACGAGGAGTGTGAGGACGAGAGCTGTGGCGCATGCAGCGGCGGTCTCGACTACGACGGCGATGGCTACAGCGACTGTGACGATGCAGACTGCATGGTCTTCCCCGGCTGCGACTTGGACTGCGGCGACAGGGTTGAGCCCAACGAGACCCTTGAGACTGCGACGGTGCTCTCGCAAGCAAACGGGGGAGGATCGCAGTCGCTCTCTGCTTCGATGTCCAACGTCGGCGGAGTAGCGGAGACCGACTACTACGCCGTCGAACTCTGCGACTCTGGGACTGTCACTTGGAGCCTGCGATACGATGACTCGCTAGGAGACCTCCCAGTTGGCTTCCGCACGGAGGCCGGTGGAGTGGTTCGACAGGGCACCTCACGACCGGTGAACGAGGACGTCTGGGGCATAGACGAGAGCATCGAGTTCACCGGTCAAGCCGGAGAGATTAGCGAGTTCCGATTCGGCGCCGGTGACACAGGCGCGGCCCGCGCTTGCCTCCCATATACGATCAGCGTCGCAGTCGAGTGTGACTAGGCCGCGGCACGGATGACGGGCGCGCACACACGTGCTCGAACCCCATCCGCCGTGCAGCGACCGGGGGGGTCTCTTGCCTAACGGGCAAAATGCGCTAGACCTTTCTTCGTTCGGCCTCCGAAAGAAGATCTGCGCATGACCGTGTCTGTCACCCCTCGCGTTTTCATATTCTCCCTCGCCGTGCTTCTCGCGGCGTGCTCCGGAGACACTCTTACCGAGCCAGCAGCGGAGTTCGACATCGGTCTCACCGATATCGCCGACGAGCCCGACACGATAGGCACCGTCATCGAGACTGACATTCGTCGCGACGACGAAACCGCCGCCGATGCTCCAGGCGTCTTGCCGGATACGGAACCGGACGTGTTGCTTGATACGGAACCGGAGGCCGCACCAGATGCGGAGCCTGACACGCCCCCAGAGGCTGACGCTGACGAGGACGTTGCACCACTGGCTTGCCCGTCTCGACCAGGGCGCAGCCCGTCCGTGGACGTAGTTGGTAACCAGATTTTGATCGATGGTGAAGCCCTTCACTGGAAGGGAGTAGCGTGGTCCCCGATCCCCCTTGGCTCAGGCCCCGATGGCTCGTCCGCTCACTTCGCTCGCGCGGTGGAGCAGGACAGCCTCCTCATGCAGGAGGCTGGCATTAACGCGGTACGAACCTACGGACCAATCACTGATCGAGCGGTCCTCGACGCACTCTGGTCGCGCGGTATTGGCGTCGTGATGACCGTGTTCTACGGCTATTCGGACACACCAGAGTCAGCTGTTGCACATGTTTGCGCGCTCAAGGACCATCCGGCGATTCTGGGTTGGGCCGTGGGCAACGAATGGAATCTTAACCTGCTCGGAAGAGGCGGCTCTTTCGAAGCCGCGGTGAGCGCGGTCGACGAAGTCGCTGACGCGATCGCCGCCGTCGACGATACGCGGCCAATCATCACCGTGTACGGGGGGCTGCCGAGCCAAGAGTTGATCGAGCGGTTCGACACGGTCGAACTCTGGGGCCTGAACTATTACAGCGGCTGGTCTTTCAATAGCGCCTTCAGTGACTGGGAGAGCCGCAGCGACGCACCGTTCTTCTTCGCCGAGTACGGTGCGGATGCTTACAACGGAGTTGAAGGTCGGGTCGACGAGACCACGCAAGCCGACATGCTCGGCGCACTGACGGCCGAGATCAACGCAAACTCCGCTTCGGAAGCAGCCGGAAGCTGCGTTGGAGGCTTCGCGTTTGAGTTCAACGATGAGTGGTGGAAGACCGACGGAGGCGGCTGGGGCGAACACGACACGGCCGCATCGTGGAACAACGGTGCGTACCCGGACCCAGGAATGCATGAGGAGTGGTGGGGTATGGTCGACATCGATCGCGTCCCGCGTGAGGCCTACTACAGATATGCAGATGGAGGCGGAACCGTCGCTCCCTCGCTCGGCAGCGTGACGCTGTGCGTAGATACGAACGGCAGCGAATACCCCAACCTCGACTACGCCGGCGTGACTATCAACGGTAACTGGGCCGATTGGAGTGGCTGGGGTGTAGAGACCGCGGACGACGATGGCGACGGAGTTTTCTGTGGGACCGTCGAGGGGCTGCCGGTAGGCGGATACGAGTATGTTCACGCGGTCTCTGGCGAGGCCGACAGCTGGAGCGGTTGGGGTCAGTCAAGCGGCCCCCCGCCTGGCTCCGAGTGTGACGTGGTGCCCGATCCTGAGTTCAACAACTTTGGGTTCCGAATCACGCCCGGTAGCGACGAGACAATCTGTAATCGTTGGGGTGAGTGCGGCGGCTGCTAGCTGCGCACCGCAGCGCGCACCACACTTCACACGGATCCCTCGCTCAGCCGGAGGTAGCAACCATGTCAGAGGTCATGCGGTTAGGGCCTCCGATTGTGTGAAATCGACTCCGTCGCGGAGCATCGCGTTGCGGGTTACGATCATCTTTCTCATTGCTGCGACGCGGGCGACCATCTTGGGCTTCCCGTTGGCGATGAGGCGGGCAGCATGAGAGGAAGCCCGGACCCTGTCGTGCACCGCCGCGCCGAGCTGCTCGCTCCCGCTCTAGGCCTTCTTCGGTGCGCCCTTCACGCGAACATCGGCGCTCGGGTTGTGCACGGCGTCGGTTCCGTGCTCGGGCGTCGCGATCGTTACGCCGCCGTCCACATCCAGAATCGTACCTGTGATGTACTGAGCGGCCGGCGAGGCCAAGAAGAGCGCGGAGTCCGCGACCTCAGCGACCGTTCCCCAGCGCCGAAGTGGCGTAGCAGCGGTGATTTGAGCCTTGATCTCAGGCGTGACCGCGATGACGTTCTGCATGCCCCAGGAGTCCTCAATTGGTCCGGGCGAGATGCCGTTGACCCGCACTCCCGCTGGTCCCCACTCGATCGCCAAACACTTGGTGAGCATGTTTACGCCTGCCTTTGCGGAGCAAACATGGGACTGGAATGGTAGCGGGCGGACCGCTTCGGGAGCCGAGATAGCGATCAAACATGCACCCGGCTTTCGAAGGTACTGGAATGCCGCACGGTAGACGTGGAACGTGCCGTTCAGGTCGATGTCGATGATCGTCTTGAAGCCATTGGCGGACATCCCGGTGGCTGGCGCATAGAAGTTCCCGGCTTGACCCGCGATGACGATGTCGATCTCGCCGAATGTATCAAAGGTCGTCTTCATCGCCGCTGCCACGCCGTCGTAATCGCGGACGTCGCAGGGGATGCCGAGTGACTTGACGCCAATCGCCGTGAGCTCGGCCGCCGCGCTCTCGCAACGTTCCGGGCTACGGCTGGAGACCACGACGTTCGCGCCGTGCTGGGCGTAGCGCTTGGCGATTTCGAGGTTCATTCCTCGGGTGCCTCCCATGACGAAAGCGGTCTTTCCAGCGAGGAGGTTCGGTGCGAAGGCTTGGCTCATAGTTAGTTCGATTGACAGGGAGGGGTCGCGTAATCAGGATAACTAGAACGTGTTCTAGTTACCCGCGGACCCACTGACAACGCACATGAAGACTGCCCTCTGCGAGAAGCTCGGAATCGAGCATCCCATTTTCGGTTTCACGCCATCCCCCGAAGTCGCCGCCGCAATTACGCGAGCCGGCGGCATGGGCGTGCTGGGCGCGATTCGCTACACGGACCCTGCGGAGTTCGAGAAGGCGCTCGTCTACATGGACGAGAACTGTGACGGAAAGCCGTATGGCGTTGATGTCGTCATGCCTCATGTGTCTGTCGCGGCCGTGGACGACGATGCGCTGGAGGCGATGATCGATGATCGTCACCGTGCCTTCGTCGCTGAGCTGATGGAGCGATTTCACGTCGATGAGTTGCCGCCGGACAAGAAGGCCGCTGGCATCGTAGGCTGGATTCACGACAACGCGCGGGCCCAGGTCAACGTTGCGCTCTCGCACAACATCGCCCTCATCGCGAACGCGCTTGGGCCGCCACCCGCAGATGTGATCGAGGCAGCGCACGCCAAGGGAGTGCTGGTCGCGGCGCTCGCCGGCAAGGCAGCGCACGCCGCCAAACACGTGGCCGCGGGTGTCGATATCATCGTCGCTCAGGGGCACGAGGCTGGCGGACATTGCGGTGACGTCACGACCTTGGTGTTGGTCCCAGAAATCGTCGACGCCGTTGGCGACACACCCGTTCTCGCCGCCGGAGGAATTGGTTGCGGCCGGCAGGTGGCGGCTTCTTTCGCGCTTGGCGCTGAGGGCGTTTGGCTCGGCTCACTCTGGCTCGCGAGCACCGAGTACAGCAGCATGGCGGAGGTGGGCGAGCAGCTGAAGGTCGTCCAAGCGAAGCTGGTCGCCGCGGGCTCGAACGACACCGTCCGGTCGCGCGTCATCAGTGGCAAGCCCGCTCGAATGTTGAAAACTGCGTGGACCGAGGCATGGGTGGCAGAGGACTCCCCGGGGCCGCTCCCGATGCCACTCCAAGGCCTGCTTGTGGCCGATGCGGAGGCGCGGATTCGTGAGCACGGTACGACGGAGCTGCTCGGAACACCGGTCGGTCAGATCGTTGGCCGAATGAACGCGGTCGTCCCAGTTGCCGAGATGATGGCCTCACTGGTTTCGGAGACGGACGCGACTCTGGCGCGCCTGCAGAAGCTCAGCGGAAAGTAGTCCGTGGACCCGCCGAGCCTAAGGGGTCGACGTAGAGATACGTCGGTCGCGCACGGTGTTTCAGCGGGCCCGACGCCGCGCGGGTCTTTCCTTGGTCTGAGGTGCGGTCTAGAATCGAGTGCCATCCGCTCCCCAGATTGAATGCGACTCGCATTTATCAGCCATTGCCACGCGATCGACGCGTTCATGATTAACGCCGTCGCCAAGCGTCATGAAGTCGTTGGCATCCTCGTACCGGGCCCTCGACTGGCGAAGAAGAACCGACGACGGAGCAAGCTGACGATCACAAAGATCGCACGCAAGCTCCAGTCTGGGTTCTATTCGAATTACTACGCAAAGATGGACGTGGCCTTGAACCACATCCTCTTCGACGGCTCTGGTCCCAGCTATCCCGTCGACCCGACACCGGTCGCGCGGAAGCAGCTGCACACCTCCGTCGGCGTGGGTCTGATGAAGGCGTGGAAACCAGACATGATCGTTGTGTCTGGTGCCCCTATCCTGAAGCCCGTCCTCTACGAGGTCGCGCCGATCGCGGTGAACATCCATCTGGGACTCGCGCCGGACTACCGAGGTGAGCACACGCTCTTCATGCCGCTCTTGCGTGGCGACTACGACCGAATCGGAGCGACGCTGCACCGATTGGATGCCGGCGTCGACACGGGACCTGTGCTCGCTCGAGTTTACCCGGAGCTTGAGCCGGATGACGATGAGACCTCGCTCGTGATCAAGAGCGTCAAGATGATGTCGCGTTCACTGATCGACTTCATCGATGACCTAGGTGGTGGTCGCGCGACTCATCGATCTGGCGGCTACCCCGCGGTGCAGGAGACCGGCACGTTTGCGACGCCGCCTGGCGGGTTCAACATCAAGTACCAAGACCGCTCGATCGCAGATGACGCCGCCTTCCGCGTTCGCCGTGCAATGGGCAATCGTCCCGCCCCGCGGCCCGGACGAGTGGAGCGATTCTACTAGGAAGCTCGGCTGGCTACTCGCCGCGGAAGCCTACTTCGCGGCTCGCTAGGGCTCGGTTTGTTGGCTGCCCCATTGGATGTCGACCATCAAGTCGTTCGCGATCTCTTCCAGAGTTGCGCGAACGCCCTCGATCTCGACTCCTTCGGGCACGTAGACCTCGGCGATCGCCTCGAAAAGCACGCCACCTGAGACTGGCGCTTCTTTGGTGCTCGTCTGCAGGGACTCGACGTTGATGGCGGCAGATGCCAACACGGCGCTGACTTGCTGCACGATTCCGGGCCGATCATTGCCGAGCACAGAGAGGCGAACTCGTTCGCCCTCAATCGGCACTTCGTTCGCAAGCTGGACAGAAACAGTGAGACCCTCAAGCGAGGTCAGAGCAGTCTCAAGTTCTGCTGCCCGCGCCTTGGAAACTTCGACCAGCAGCACGCCCGCGAATCGGCCAGCGAGGCGGGTCATCTGACTCTCAAGCCAGTTGCCGCCGTGGGCTGACACGGTTTTGGCGACAAGCTCGACGATTCCGGGCTTGTCAGGTGCGATGAGGGTGAGGGCGAGTCGTTGCATGGTTCGATCGGATGTTGGGTTGCCGGCTTGAGTTCCTTGTAGCTCCGAAGCGATCAGGCTGGAACGTCGATGCGGTAGCTGCGGTGGGGTCGCTTCTGAGAGAAGTCCGCGGGGATGGTCTGGTCCGTCGTCTCGGTCACGGTGCATTCCGGGGAGATGTTTGCGCCGTCGAAGGCGAACTTACGCCGGTTCGTGGAGAACCACATCTGGCCACCTGGGGTGACGAGTTCGACGATTCGCCCGAGCAAGCCGGCGTGATCGCGCTGGACGTCGAACGTGCCTCGCATTCGCTTGCTATTGGAGAATGTCGGGGGGTCCACAATGACCAAGTCCCATTTGCGTCCCGCGGCGATCGCATCGCGGACGAATTGGAATGTGTCGTCTCGAAAGCGCTCGTGCTGCGGTCCTCCGAGATCGTTCGCGTTGAGATTGCGCACCGCCCAATCGAGGTAGGTCTGCGAGAGGTCGACAGTAGTGGTCCCTCGGGCTCCGCCGGCCGCCGCGTGAACGGTGAATGAGCCGGTGTAAGCGAAGAGGTTCAAGACATTCTTATCGCGGGCGAGTTCTCCAACCTCGCGACGAAGCATGCGATGATCGAGGAAGAGGCCGGTGTCGAGATAGTCATCGAGGTTCACCATGAACTTGAGGCCGAACTCCTCAACGACGTGCTCCGGGCTATCACGGCTGAGCCTCTCGTATTGCTCCATCCCCTTCTGGCGCTCTCGTCGCTTGGTGTGAACGTGCTCGGGACGGACCTGCAGTGCGTCGGCTGCCACTCGCACGACTGTGT
>JBLHWZ010000142.1:0-13275 GCA_047629415.1 Bradymonadia bacterium
CCGACTGACACACGGACTGACACACATACTGACAGATCTACTGACACACGGCCTGACACACAATAGTCCCAATAGAGTGACATTTGCTCATTGACACCCCGTCATTCTCGGCTATCAACCGTGTAGGACATTTCCTACAACTGTACACAAGCCAGGGCCATTCATGAATTCGCCGAACTACTTCTCCGCCGCCCTACGAGGGCTCGCTGCCCTCGTCCTCATCGCCACCCCGGCGTTGGCCGGAACGGCGAACGCCGCCGCCTACAACTTCAATGGCGCCGCGATTCCTGGCTGTACGCTCACCGGTTTCACGTACAGCTGTGCGACGAGTCCAACGAATAGCGCCGACACCGTCGCTATCGCCAATGACTACATCATCACCATCGCCGGGCCCGGCGAGTTCGTCGCCGGTACCGTCGCGCTCGGCTTGGGCAGTGAGATCAACGCAGACCTTACAACGACGTCGACGCTGGCGCTCGGTGTAGGCGCGTCCGTGACGGGAACCGTCTCGGCAGGGACCACCGCCGCGCTCGGTGCACACACCACGGTTAACGGAGCTCTCACAGCCGGAACGACCGTGGCCGTCGGCGCGAACTCCTTCATGAACGGCGACGTCTTCGCAGGAACAACGTTCGCCCTCGGGGCCGGCGCCTTCATGGAAGGAGACCTCCAGGCAGGAGGAACGGTCGCCCTCGGTGCTGGCGCGGAGCTACGTGGAAATCTGTCGGGGGGAACGACGATCGCACTGGGCGCAAACGCCTATGTCGACGGAAACATGTTGGCGGGAACCACGATCGCTCTGGGTGCAGATGCACTCGTGACAGGCGATGTGACCTCAACCGTGGCCACCGTAACGCTCGGCGCGAACGCAGGAATCATGGGCAGCGCGACAGCCGCTACCGTCGGGACGCTGGGCGCAGACGCGTTCGTCTGTGGGGACCTCGTGGCCGTGACCTCGACACTCGGTGTAGACGCCTTCGTTCACGGCGACCTGCCAGCGACGACCGTGACGCTCGGTGCAGGCGCATACGTAAATGGAGACGTGACGGCGGTGACGGCGACATTGGGCGCAAACGCCTGTCACGGATCATTGACCGCGACGACCGAGACCCTCGGCGCAGGCGCCGGCGTGTGTTCACTGCCTCGCCCAATGAGCCTCTGCAACATGAGCGACGACTCGGACGGCGACGGAATCAACGACGACGATGACAACTGCCCCAACACCCCCAACACCGACCAGGCAGATCGCGACGATGACGGAACCGGCGACGTCTGTGAAGACGACTCGGACGACGACGGAATCAACGATGACGATGACAACTGCCCCAACACCCCCAATACCGACCAGGCAGATCTCGACGATGACGGAACCGGCGACGTCTGCGACGACGACACTGACGGCGACGGAGTCCCCGACGACGACGACAACTGTCCCAACACCCCCAATACCGACCAGGACGACTTCGATGAGGACGGCAGCGGCGACGTCTGTGACGACAGCGACGACGACGGAATCAACGACGATGACGACAACTGCGTTCTAGACGCTAACACAGACCAAGCCGATGGCGACGACGACGGAATCGGCGACGTTTGCGACAACTGCCCAACCGACGCAACCAACACCTGCTTGGACTGCTACTGGGTCCCCGTCACAACCGATTCCACTGAGTCGGAGATTGAGACCGACTTCACACGCGAGCTCATCGAATTCAGCAATGACGGAACCGGGCTTGTAGAAACCGAGACAGGACTCGCTACGTTCACCTTCGAGGAAGACGGCGTCCGAATCCAAGGACTCAGCACCGAAGGCCTCCTCTTCACCGACGTGCAATTCTATGTCGGCAGCTCCGGTGTCCCGTGGCTTGTCACCGGCCCCGACATCGACGCCTTCCGCGTCGCCGAGGCATTCGAACCTGCCCAAGCGGAGTTTGACATCTACGTGAGTTACACGTCGATGGGTCTCACTCTCGGTGACGACATCAAGCTTGTCCTTCACTTTGACGCAGAGTTCGACGGCGAAGCCGGATACGAGGGCTGGATGGAGGGTGGAAGAAGCTTCGGCAGCGGCGAAGGGTACTACGAGTACTACTCGACCAGCGCAGAGACCGTCTCCACCGAGCCGGAGTTCGTAGAAGTCTGCCCCTAGAACGACGTCCTAGTTAGCGAAAGGCCGGAGCACTCCATCGTGCTCCGGCTTTTTCCGTTTTTGGAACGAGAGTTGCGCCTCTTAGCCAGCCCACGACGGAGGCAAAGTCGGAGCCCGTCGTCGTTGACCGTGACCTGGATCGTTTGCTCGACTGAGGATTCGGCTCCCTTCGGAGACGACCCGCGTGCTCTAGGGCTAGTCGAACTCAAGGAGCCGAAGATCGCGACGCAGTTCCTCGGACGGGACAGCGACAGCGAATCGGTTTCCCAACCGGTTCGGCGGCCAAAACCAACTCACTTTCCATGCGTGCGATGTACTCGGTGTTGACGGCGAGTATACGCTAGACTGTTTGCGCCAAGGCGTGAGGGGGCTGTCGCCACGCGGGCGGTGGACAAACTCCTTCCATACCGACTCGGGGTAAGTCGGGCGGACCAGCTCCCCTCGAGGGACTCCAGCGTCGCCTCACTGCGGCGGTGTGGTCAGCGACCGTGACCGAATCAGTGGGGGCTCGGGCTCATTCGAGGGAGAGTCTCTGCGCCGCAGGATCGACAGCGAAAAACGCACACAATTCGGAGCACGGACGGCACGCACATTTCGGCACAGGACACCTACACACTGACACCACTAGACTGGTACACCCGCGACACACAATCATGTCAATCTACTGACACACGACCTGACACACAAAGAACTCTCGCGAACCGCAAGAGAGTGACCAAACACCTTTGACATCGGGTCAGTCCATGTTACCCTACATGTAGGCCATTACGTACAAGTGTACACCACCAAGGTTTTATATGAATTCGAACAACTACTTCTCCACCGCTTGGCGAGGACTCGCCGCGCTACTCGTCGTCGCCTCCCCAGCATTGGCTGGAACTGCGAACGCCACCGCTTTCAACTTTGGCGGCGCCGCCGTGCCAGGGTGTACACTCCATGAGGTCACATACACCTGTGATCCTACCGCAAGCACTGGGACTGACACCATCGCCATTGCCGAAGGCTACACCCTCACCGTCAGCGGCTCCGGCGAGCTCGTCGCGTCTACTGTCACACTGGGTTTAGGCAGCGTCCTAGAAGCAACCCTGACGGCGGTACATACCATCGCGCTGGGTGCAGACTCGACCATGCAAGGAAGCATGACCGCGGGCTCGACCGTCGCGATCGGTGCGAACGCCCATGCATACGGAGACGTTAGGGCGGGAACCACAGCCGTGCTCGGGGCAGGCTCGTACTTGGAAGGAAACCTCCAGGCAGGAACGACCGCAGCGATGGGTGCAGGCGCTAACATGACAGGAAACCTGACCGCCGGAACAACGGTGGCTATGGGTGCAAACTCGCACATGGTCGGAGACTTGTCGGGAGGAACCGCTGTAGCGTTGGGTGCAGGCGCAACCGTGTCGGGTGATGCGGAATCAACCAGAGCCGACGTAACACTGGGTGTCGACGCCATCATTTATGGAACCCTGACAGCTACGACTGCGGCCACAATGGGTTCCGGCTCGTCCGTTTGTGAGAACCTCATCTCGGTGACGGCCACAATGGGTGCCGGCGCGTTCGTGAATTGGGACATGCCAGTAACGACCGCGACACTGGGTGCAGGCGCATACGTAAATGGACACCTCGAAGCAGTGACGGTGACCCTCGGTGCAACCGCCTGCTACGGCAGTATCACAGCGACGACGATCACGCCGGCCGCGGGCGCGGGTCCGTGTGCCACTCCTCGTCCGCTCACCCACTGTCCCGTGCGAGAGACCGCTCGCCTTTAGGTCTCCCCGCTCTCCCTCCATGTCTCCCCTGAGTTCGAAGGCGAAGCAGGAGACCAGGGCTGGATGGACGATGTAGGAAACTTCGGCATCGGCCGAAGGGTACTCCGAGTACTACCCGACCAGCGCAGATACCGACTCCACCGACCCGGTGTACGTAGAAGTCTGCACCTAGAACGACGTCCTAGGTAGCGAAAGGCCGGAGCACTCCATCGTGCTCCGGCCTTTTCCGTTTTTGGAACGAGGGTTGGCCCTCTTCGCCAGGCCGAGGCGGAGGAAAAGTCGGAGGCCCTCGTCGTTGACCGTGACCTGGATCGTTTGCTCGACTGAGGATTCGGCTCCCTTCGGAGACGACCCGCGCCGCACGGCTCGGCTGTCGGGGGTGAGGGCCCAAGGCGCCCGACAGAATAGTTGCGAATTGTCGTGCGCTGCCGCCGAGCACGATCACGAGCGACTGCTGTGTTCAACTCCCAACTGCAACGCGTTGCCGCGATTCTGAGCGCGGCACCTGACACACCGTCGGCGGTGATTCCCTCGGCGCCTAGTACAAACACACTATCGGGCGCAGCACCTGTGAACATGGGTTCAACCGCAGGTCAGTCTCACAGCGTTGAGTCGTGGTCAGATCACGCCGATGCAGGTGCTCAGTTTCAAGACCGAATGAGCGGCAGGCGCGACGACGTTTCAAGGAGAGCGCAAGCGCCAAGCCGCTCGCTAGCAGGGCGATCCGATCGGCGCGGCTCACACCCGAGCGCCGAGTGGACTGCCGAGGGAACTACATCGGCGCGTGGATGTGGGCACCACCGACTAGAACCTCGCGCCGCGAGCTTCCGCCGCTCGTCGGGCCGACGAGACCCTGTCGCTCCATCTCCTCGACGATTCGAGCGGAGCGGTTGTAGCCAATGCGAAGCTTGCGCTGAACCATCGAGATCGAGGCAAATCCAGCCTCGATGACAACGGATACCGCCTGGTCGTAGAGCTCGTCCACGGGCTCATCGCTCTCATCGCCGCCCACCGGCGCGGCTAGGATCGACTCGTCGAAGTCTGGCTTACGCTGAGCCGCGATGAAATTGACGACTTCTTCGATCTCCGCCTCGTCGACGAACGCACCGTGTACGCGCTGCAATGCGGAGGTCCCGGGCGGACGGTAGAGCATATCCCCCATGCCCAGTAGGTTCTCCGAACCGATCGTGTCCAGGACCGTCCGGCTGTCGGTACCCGACATGAGACGGAACGAGATTCGAGTAGGGAAGTTCGCTTTGATCAGTCCGGTAATGACATCAACCGAGGGCCGCTGGGTCGCGAGGATAACGTGGATGCCGGAGGCTCGCGCCTTCTGCGCCAATCGGGCCACCGCAACTTCTACCTCTTTGCCCGCAACCATCATCAGGTCAGCGAACTCATCAACAACAACAACGAGGTGGTACATCTGACGGTGCGAGGGTCGGCCATCGAGATCGGTCTGCGCCAGCCACGCCTCGCTTGGGCTCGGCACATAATCCTCAGAGTCTCGATCGATCGAGCTGTGTTCTCCGTGGAGTCTCGTCAGTTTCTCGTTGTACCCCTTCAGGTTACGAACTTTGATCTCGCTCATCAGCTTGTATCGCCGTTCCATCTCTTGCACGGCCCAGTTTAGCGCCGTGGCCGCCTTGGACGGATCGGTGACAACTGGCAGCAAGAGGTGCGGGATATTCTCGTAGATAGCAAACTCCAGCTGCTTCGGATCGATGAGGATCAACTTCACCTCATCTGGAGTTGTGTTGTAGAGCAGGCTCGTGATCATCGCGTTGACCGAGACCGATTTACCGGAACCGGTTGTGCCCGCGATCAGGAGGTGAGGACTCTTCGCGAGGTCCATAACGACCGGCAGCCCTTCGATGTCCTTTCCGAGCGCCATAGTTAGCTTCGACTTGGCGTTGGTAAACGCTGGATCGGCGAGGATTTCCTTGAGGAAGACCGTCTCGCGGTGGTCGTTTGGAACCTCGATACCCACACAGCCCTTGCCCGGAATCGGGGCAATGATGCGGACCTTGTGTGCTCGCAGCGCCATCGCGATGTCATCGCTGAGACCGCTGATCCGACTTAGTTTGGTGCCAGATTCCGGCTCAAACTCGAAAAGAGTAACGACTGGGCCTGGGCAGATCCCGGAGACCTGACCCTTGACCTTGAAGTCGCCCAGTACCTTCTCCAGCTTTACAGCAAGATCACGCAGCTTCTCCTGATCAAAGCCTGAGCCTGATTGCTCTTCGTAGTTGAGGAACGAGAGCGGAGGGAAGTTCCACTGCTGCCCCTTCGCGTCTGCCAGGGGCAAGTTCACCTGCTGAGCACGCTCCAGTTCGGCGGCCTGGCGCCGGCTCTTGCGAGCTCGCGAGCGCACAATAACTGGCCCTATCGACTCTTTGCCGAGAGGTCCGGCGGCGAGCGAACCCTCCGTCGACATCTCTGGGGTGCTCGAGAGTGGTTCGGCAGAGAGTTCAGTGGGCGGCTCTGACTCGGGGCGTGGAGCATTTGCCGCGACAGTGGGTGGCGGTGGCGGCGTATCGTTGGCGTCTACGGACCGGCCAGCAGAGCGTCGATTTGACGAAGAACGCGTAATCGGCGCGCGCGGAACGCTGACCGGTGCTGCCGCGTTCCGTGGCTCAAGTTCCCTGGCCGCAACCGAGGGCTCCTCGATGCGCTCCACAATTCGCTCCTGATCGGGCTCGCTGGTACCGGCCAGATCCATGACCCACGGCGGATCATCGCCAACGTCGGCGACGGCCGCGATTTCGATCGGACCGGACATCTCGGCGGCCGCAACCTCTGGTTGGGCTCTAACCGGCTCGGGGCTCGGATCGACATCCGTCGTATCCGCGGCTTCGGCGATCTGACTTGGCTTTACTGACTCCTCTCGGGCCCGCGCCAGAACTGAACGAACCGACCGTTTCACACGGAGAAGCAGCGACGTGGCATTGGGGTCCTTCGTCGGAGCCGGCTCTTCGATCACAGGCTCTTCGACGGGCTCCGCGGCTTCGACAACAATTGGCTCGATCTCTTCAAATACTTCGTCGCGGACGGTGCGGACGGGGCGGCTAACCAGCGACCGCCCCGCTGAGCCGACCTTGTGCACGCCCGCCATGACCAGCTCGCCGAGGGAGACTTCGGCGACCAACATGGCGGCGATCAGAAGGCTCGTTATGCAGCAGAGAAGCCCGCCGATCGGCCCAAGGCCAGCGACCATGACGCCTCCGAGAAGACCTCCCATGATGCCGCCCGGGGGGTGGCCGAGAACCGGAGAATCAAGCCCCATGTGGAGCAAGGCCGGCGCGGTCGCCAGCACGAGCAGGTACCCGAGGACTTCGCGGTGGCGTGTGAAGAGGCGCTTGCCTCGCAGCAGCGCGACACCCCACGTCAACGTCACGAGGACGAAGGCGAAGGCGGCAATTCCGAAGAGGAAGAGCACCGAGTCAGCGAAGAAGTGGCCGACCGGTCCAACGAGATTTGCGCCCAAAGGAGAATTTGCGTCCAAAGGAGCAAACGACACGAGGGACGTGATCAGCAGGACGCTGACCAAGAGCGTGACTACACCGGCGACCTCATCGAGGATGCGATCGGGCTTCACCTCGATCGGTTCGGGCTCAGGCAGCACCTGCGTTTCGGCAGGTTTCCTCTTGGTTTTTCGTTTGCGCTGAGTGGTGGCCATCGCGTGTTCCGGCAGAGTCTTCGATATCCCACCTCCACGGCGAGATGCGGGTCGGGTAGGTGATTCTATGTGGAGGTGGGCGAGTTCTCAACTTTTCGCCGCGTGGCACCGTTGCCCGCCGTTTCCCGCCGCGAAGCACTGCGGCACACTGCACATCCTCGCCTGGGCAGGCACAGCCGCTGCGCAGCTACTCGTAAATGGCACCGTCACCCCAATGCACGATCTCCAGACGCACGTCGGTGTGTCCCTGCTCGACCATCCCAATCTCGTAGGCTGCAGCCCAGCTTAGGTCGATCACGCGGTGCGCGCTGCCAGGTCCACGATCGTTGATTCGAACGACGACACTTCTACGATCATCATCTCTGGTTACGCGCACGATCGAGTTGAACGGCAGCTCACGATGGGCAGCGGTCATACGATACATGTCGAACGGCTCCCCATTGGCAGTTGAGCGGCCTTGGAACCGCGATCCGTACCATGTGGCCTCTCCGGTGAGCTCGTTTTGGTCGAACGCCGCCCGGTCTCGCGGAAAGTGGCGGGACGCTTCGCGCATTGGTGGCTCGAGCCCTTCGCCCCGGATTCGCTGCGGGCGCTCGGGGCCTCCGCACGCGCCCAACGAAATGCATGCGAGACAGAGAACTGAGATCGTGCTTATTGACCGAATCATGCGTTGGTTTTCACTCGTCTTCCACTCTCAATCAAGCCTCGTGGCCCGATGATCGCTTCGCTGATCAAAGAACGTGCAGCTGAGTTGGGATTCGTGCGCTGCGCGATCGTGCCCGTAGGCCCCGCGAGCCATTTCGAACACCTTGAGTCGTGGCTCGCCGACGGGCTCCACGGTGAAATGGAGTACATGGAGCGCAACCAGCACATACGAGCGAATACCGCCGAGTTGGAGCCTTGGGCACGCTCGGTAGTGGTCGTCGCGGCACCTTATCATGCGACCGAAGCGACAAGTGAGTACGCCGAGCGATGGGCTCGGTATTGCGTAGGCGACGACTATCACGGGCTACTTTGGTACCAGCTCGAGGCGCTCGCTGCGTTCATTCGAGCGGAGACTGGGAGCGAGTGCCGATCACGCCCCGCGACGGACTCGGCCCCGATTCTTGAGCGGAACTTGGCGGTGGATTCCGGTGTGGGTTGGATGGGCAAGAGCACAATGGTGCTCTCCCAAGGAGTCGGCTCGTACTTCTTCCTCGCCGAGCTATTTGTCTCGATTGATTTGGAGGAGTCGAGGAGCGAGCACCCCGATCGTTGCGGCCATTGCACCATGTGCATCGATCAGTGCCCCACCGGCGCGATCGTGGCGCCGTACCGGGTCGACGCGCGACGCTGCATTTCCTATCTGACCATCGAACAGAAGGGCCCAATCCCGCGGGAGATGCGGTCCTTGATCGGCGGACACCTCTTTGGCTGCGACATCTGCCAGTCCGTCTGTCCGTGGAATTCCAAAGACAGCCCGCCCGCGATCCCTGAGTTTCAGCCCAGACCCGAGCTTGTTCAGTTGGACGCCGCTGCCCTGCTGCGGTGTACGCAGGAGGACTTTTCGCGTATCTTCAAAGACTCATCCGTGAAGCGGACTCGCCGTAAAGGACTAGCAAGGAACGCCGCCGTAGTGCTCGGAAACAGTGGAGACAGAACTTGGATCGGCGAGTTGGCGGCAGCGCTCCGCGGGCATGAGTACGAGCTGGTAAGAGGCCACGCTGCTTGGGCTTTGGGAGCACTCGGCGGGCAGAGCGCCCGCTCGTTCCTCGAACTCTCGGTCTCGGATGAGTCGGCTTACGTCCGCGAAGAAATTCGCGCCGCACTTGAGGTCACGCGTGCCTGATGTCCCCCGCATTGTCCGGCCTACGTGCGCAGAGCGTCCGCTCGTCGTCTCGAGTCCCCACTCTGGAGTTCTTATCCCGCCCGAGGAACTGGGCTACTACGGGATCGATGCTGACCGACTCCGGTTCGACGGTGACCTCTATGTCGACGAACTCTACGAAGGTGCAGAGCAGTCCGGCGCAGTCTTCATGACGACCGCGTACAGCCGCTTCGTCGTCGACCTCAATCGACTGCGTGACGACCTCTCTCCGCGGAGCGTTGAAGGCGCGAGGCGCAAGAGAGGCCCCGGCTACTACCACGATCGGGGATTGATCTGGGCGGTCACCACGCACGCCGAGGACATCTACTCCAATCCGCTCCCTCCACAGGTCTTGGCTCGCCGGATCGAGCGCTACTACGACACCTATCATACGGCCCTGCGCAACGAGCTTTCGCGGCTGAAGGCAAAATTTGGATACGTCATCCTCCTCGATGCCCACAGCATGCCCTCCCGGGCAACGAAACAGCACTCTGACCCAGGGAACGTACGCGCAGACATCGTTCCCGGTGACCTCCTCGGTTCTTCTTGCGCATCCTGGCTCACAGACAGCGTCTGTGACTTCTGGACTAATGAGCAAATGAGTGTCGCCCCAAACACTCCCTATCGCGGGGGCGGGATCGTGCGGCGCCATGGCAGGCCCGACCAAGGCGTGCACGGAATCCAGGTGGAGCTGAACCGATCGCTCTACATGGATGAGGAGACCCTCGCGCGGAAGCCCGAGCTTCAGAATCTCCGTGCCCAGTGCCTCCGATTCGTAGAGGCACTTGCCTCGCTTAAGCCTCCAGCGTAATTCTGTAGGCTCTTCTCACTTTAGGCCTGACCTGTGTCAGAACCCGCATCTAACATCAGCCGTGATGCCCGTCTTGTCTCTCAATTTACCGAGACATACGCCCGCGCGGAGGATTTGAGCCCTGCCCAGACAGAAGAACTCTCGCGATCGACGTTGAGCCTGCTGGAATGGGTGAAACAGTTCCGGAAGACTCTTGAGGTCGCGCGGAAGTACCCATCGGACCACCCTCACCGAGAGGCTGCTCACCAGCGCCTGACACAGGCCACTGCGATACACTTGAACTCGCACGGCGTCATCGAGTTGCACTTCCGACAGGACCACACCTGCACCGTTGAGGGCTTTCCATTTCCTCATGCAACTGGAAGCGACGTGGACTCCTACACGTTCTTCCCCTTCTACCGGGACAGCATCGAGATGATCCGACTGCGAGCGGGGTCCGGACGACCTGAGCTCGACGAAATGGTCGAAGTCATCGTTTCCGGCGGCCGACGTGGCGGAGATGACGCGTTCACTTGGCTTTGGCGTCAGCGGTTCTCGACTGTCGATGTTCGGGTGGAACCAAAGCTCAACGCGCAGCTCGCTGTTGCCCTCGCCGTTCGGGGTTCTTCGACGGTCTCTGCAGAAGCGTTCCTTTCGGCATTTCAGGCGGCTGGCCCATTCTTCGTCGGCGGCGACGCCCGGCAGGCCTTCACGACCGATACACTCGAATCGCTTGTCCCTCAGGGGTTGGATCCGGCCAAAGCCCGGGAGATGCTTCAAGCTCCTCAGCCAGAGGCGCTACTGCCGCCAGTGACGAAAGAAGACGTGGCAAACGTCCGGCAGCTCTTCTCGCACGAGGCGGATCGCACGGCACGAATCTCAGCGCTCCGCGAGCGTCACTTCGGAGCCGGATGAGTACACGCCGCAACCGACTCGCCAGCGGAGCCTATGCGGGATCGTCTCAACTGGGCGGCAGCGGACTCGCAGGCGACCACGTGTCCGTCACCGGGTTCATGTTGGTCGCCGGCTTGCGGGCTATCTTCAAGGGCATCGGGATGTACTCCGCAAGCCACCCGCAAGTGGCCGAGACATCGCAGCGCCTGGTCAACAATCTAGTCGAGGCCTTCAACAAGCTCGACACCAGCGACGTTCAGATCGTCACGATTGGGAGCCACTTCTACGTCAACGGAGACCCCGTCCGGCCAAGTCAAAACGCCACGCGGGAGATGGCCTGGTTCTCAGCTCTGACGACCCGCACAGGCGTCGTGGAGATCCGAATCTCCGACTCGGTCTCCGCCGAAGACGTCGCCGCTTTCGCCGGCCACCTCCGTACGCTCGACCGCAGCGGCGGCCGAGTAAAGGACAGCCACTTCGGCGCCATCCGAATCTATACAGCAGGATCCGACGCCGAATTCGAGGAGCTCCTCAGGCACCTTCGCTACCTGCCGCGCTTTCCTCTACTCGTCTTCTACGCGGAAGCCATTGCGCAGGTCGGGCATTGGGTCGACCAGCTCCGGCATGGAGCACAGCCCGACTCGCTCTCCGCTAGGCGGCTCATCGCCCGCTCGATCGACGCCCTCAAGGCTGACGCGAGCGGCCTCATCGGGTTGACAAGCCTGCGGCCCCTCGGGGGCTCAACCGTCAATCGCCGTATCGACACTGCCATAATTTGTTTGGCCATCGCCAAACATCTGGGCATTAGCGACATTGGGATGCTTGAGCTCGGAACGACAGCGCTCGTCAAGCCCATCGCCTTTCCAAACGAGACGTGGTGGGCGCGCGAGTCACTCAACGGCAAACAAGCCGCCGAGCTCGCGTACCGAGCTGACTCAATGCTTGAGATCATTACCGGATTCGAAGGCGCCTGCCCGCCCGGCCGTGTCGTTCCTGACGACTACTACGGACGCCCGGTTCAACCGCACGCCGCCACGCTGATCATCTCGGTCGCGTCTGCCTACGTCGATCTGCTTCAGCCGGGAGAGTCGAGCAATCCGTTCTCAGCCGAGACAGCGCTCCAGCTCATGCTCTCCCAGTCCGGCGAGTTCTGGGACCCGACCGTCGTCTCCGCGCTTGTACACGCTCTCGGCCTCTACCCACCCGGGACTGTCGTCAAACTCAACTCCGGAGACCTCGCCATCGTCGCGCGCCGGCCGCTGCCCGGGCAACCGATCGGCCGCCCGTTCATTCGTCCAATCGAGCTCTCCGGCGCATCGACCTACGACCTGTCTCGTACCGAGCTCGCCGCCTACTCGATCGCGGGCTCCGCTCAGCGGACGGACTGCAGCGTTAATCCGCTCTTCGTCTTCCTCCAGTGACCCGAAAGGGAGCGCTCGGTGCTGTCGCGGTCGTTGTGCTCGCCCTCCTCTCTTCGGGGGCATGGCTAGCTCCGCGCTGGGTCGAGCAACAGATCAAAGAGGAGGCGGCCGAGCGCGGAATCGAAATCGATGCAGAGGTCGACGCGACCGCTTTGGGCGTGACGATCGAGCGGGTCGTTCTCGAGCGTGGCGACACATCTCTTGTTTGTACCGACGGCCAGGCGACCATGACCGCGCGAGCGATCTTCAACCGCGACCGAAAGCTTCACCGAGTCACGTTCGAGCAATGTGTGGTTTCCCAAGTACACAATCCCCAAGCTGTTGATGACACACAGACTGGTGGCTCGGCTAGTGTATCGCGAATAGATCGAGTGTTCGGAGCGCTCGATTCGCTAGTAGAAGTCGAGCACCTTTCGGTCGCCACCGTTCGCATTGCTCGAGGCACCGATCGGCTTGTCCTGCACAACGTGCGCGGACAGGTTCGCCCTGGCGATGCGGATCTGCTCTTTTCGCTCGCACACACAGGGCTGGTTCACATGGCCGGTGACGTTCGCTTGCAGGCAAATGTCCACGCGATTTCGCTCACTACCGATACCACCGCTCTCTTTGCCGACGCGGACATCAGCGTCGCTCACGCCAGCCTCGCACATGACGGGATGCTCTCGCTCTCCGATGCACGAATCTCCACCGACATTGGGGTCGCTGATTTTGTGAATATCGAGGTCGG
>JBLHWZ010000143.1:0-13234 GCA_047629415.1 Bradymonadia bacterium
GCGCCCACGTCGAGAGTCACCGGAACGATCGCGTTCGATCGAATCACGAAACTCATCGACTGAGCCTGCCCACGCGGGGCCGGCGGACAGCAAGATGAGCAGCGTAGAGAGGGCTGCGTACATGACGGTTTAGGGTTCGGATAAGCCGGTGCGACGTCTCGCATCCGGATTTATTCATCGACTCGACAATTCTCTTGGGCTGGATGACCGCTCCCCTGCTCAAGAGCACCGCCTCGACAGGTAGAAGAGCCGCGCTGCACACCTACCTTCCACCACCTTCGATTTCGTTCTAAATCGCGCTAAAGTCCGCCCATTCTGCAGCACCGTCTCTCCCCAGTATAGATGTCAGATTCAGGCCACGTCGCGTTTCGCGTTGAGAACCGCATCGCCACGATCACGTTCACTCGACCCGAAAAGAAGAACGCGTTCACCACCGCGATGTATGCGCAATTCACTGCCGCGCTGCGTGAGGCGGAAGAGGACAATCACGTTCGGGTCGTCGTCCTCACCGGCGCCGGAGGCGACTTTTCTGCTGGGAATGACCTGAAGGACTTCATGGGGGATCCGCCGACGAACGGCGATGCTCCGGTCTTCCAGCTAATTCGCGCGCTGGCCTTTTTCGGCAAGCCGCTACTCGCAGCGGTCGAGGGCGTCGCGGTCGGAATCGGCAGCACCATGCTGCTGCACTGCGACCTCATCTACGCCGGTGATGGTGCAAAGTTTGTGATGCCTTTCGTTAACTTGGGCGTAACTCCCGAGGCAGGATCCTCGCTGCTGCTGCCCAAAATCGTCGGCATGCCGATGGCGATGGAGATGATCCTGCTCGGCGAGAAGATGGACGTCGCGATGGCGCAGCAGGTCGGCCTCATCAACAAGATCGCAATGAGGGGCGGTGCTCTGGCGGTCGCAATGGCCGACGCAGAGAAGATCGCAGAGAAGCCGCCCGGTGCCGTACAGGCCGCAAAACGACTCCTCCGGGAACCGATTAGGCAAGCGCTGGGCTCCGTCTTGCAGGACGAGGGCGCTACATTCGTCGGTTGCCTCGGGTCGCCGGAGTCCGAGGAAGCCTTCACGGCATTCTTTGGCAAGCGGAAGCCGGACTTCTCCGCGTTTTAGGCTCGCTTCAGAGCGTAATCGGCAGTCGCCGCCCGCCCGCGACCCTGCTATGCAGCGCGGACCGACCGACGGCTGTGCCATGAAACGACTGCAATACATCCTTCTCGCCGCGCTCATCGCCTGCGGCGGTGACGACCCAGAACCCACCGGTGACACCGGCGCTGCCGACGCGTCCGATGTCGCCGCTGATGCCGACGCCGCTGTCGATTCAGAGCCGGACGTGGCGCCGACAGACACGGGCAACGAACCCGATTTGCCGCCAGCCGACCCTCCGGAGATCTCAAGCATCCGCCCCAACGAGGGGAGGCTTGAGTCGCAGCAACGAGTCGCCATTATTGGTCGGAACTTTGCCGCGCCGTGCTCCGTCGACTTTGGCGGGAGCGCGGCTACAGGAGTGAGCATCGTCAACGATCAAGCGCTCGACCTACGAGCCCCCGCTGGCGACGAAGCAGGTACCGTCGATGTTGTCGTCACATGCCGTGGCGGCACCGCGACCCTCGAAGATGGTTACACCTATACCGTCGAGGCCGAAGTAACGGTCACAGACTACACCCCGCTCGTCGGCCTCGCGGAAGGGAACGAGTTGGTGACCTTCTTGGGGACGAACTTCGATGCAGAAGAGCGCACGCAGGTGCGTTTCGGAGACGACTTTGCGACAGGAGTCGAGGTCGTCGACGCGAGCACGATCACCGCGCTGACGCCGGAGAGTGCACCGGGCGTCGCGTCGGTGTCGGTCGAGGTCGGCTCGCAACGAGTCGACATGGAGTCCCCGTTCACCTTTATCCGGCCGCTCACGGTGGAGGCGATCACTCCCTTCGCTATCAATCGCGCCGGCGGCACGGTGGTGGAGCTCGTGGGGTCCGACCTCGTCGACTTCGCCGAAATCGAGGTGCGCTTCGGCGAGCTACTCGCAGACGAAGTCTCGTTCGAGTTCTCCGACGACGGCGCGACGTTGGTCGTTGAAGCCCCGATAAGCGAGGAACTGGGCCTGGTGGACGTCACCGTTACTGGCCTGCTCGCTGAGGTCGTGCTCGAAGGAGCGTGCGCGTTCGTCGATCCCATCGTTGTAGACTCGATGGAGCCCGATGCGGTGCCCATTAGTGGAGTCAATCGGGTGACGCTGATCGGAGAACGATTCGACTCGGCCGTCGAGCCTCTGCAGGTCTTTGTTGGCGATGAGGAGGCCTTCGATGTCACGGTCGACTCTACGACTCAGGTGAGCTTCTTGGTTCCGCCCGTAGCGCCGGGCAGGCACGAGGTGCGATTGGTCCACGGTTTTGAGGAAGTCATCGCGCCCGAAGAACTCGACGTCTTCTCACCGATCTCGGTCACCGGGATTTCCCCTGAGTTTGGCACATCGGTTGGCGGCACACGAGTCGACATTAGCGGGGCCGGCTTCGTCGATGGGGTCATCGTACTCTTCGGGGGCACGCTCGGAACGGACGTCGCGGTTGCCGCCGATGGTAACTCGCTCTCGGTCACCTCCCCCGAAGGAACAGGCACTGTCGACGTAGTCGTGCAGTCGCCGTTTTCCTCGGATACCTTGGAAGGCGTGTTCACGTACGCGACGGAAGAGTAACACTGGCTCCGCGTCGCAAGGGCGCGCGACCGACACCCGCGGGTCCCTCCGCACCGAGAATATATGTCTACTGATTACCCCAACACCTGGGATGCCATCGTCGTCGGCGGAGGCCATGCTGGCTGCGAAGCGGCGCATGCGCTCGCCAGGATGGGCCGTCGCACGCTGCTGCTGACGATGAACATCGATACCATCGGGCACATGAGTTGCAACCCGGCAATCGGTGGCATGGCGAAGGGGCACCTCGTCAAAGAGATCGATGCGTTGGGCGGCATCATGGGGAAGATCGCCGACACCGCGGCGATTCACTACAAGCGGCTCAACACTCGTAAGGGGCCCGCGGTTTGGTCGTCCCGTACGCAGTCGGACATGCGAGTGTACCGCAAGGCGATGCAGCAGGAGCTCTTCGCGACTGATAATCTCGACATCAAGCAGGGCTCCGTGGAGCGACTGCTGTTGGCTGAAGTCGACGGCACGCAGCGCTGCACGGGCGTCGTCGATCAGCTAGGTTTTACCTATCGCGCAGAGGCGGTAATCCTGACGACGGGCACCTTCCTCCGTGGACTCTGCCACGTCGGTCTGAAGAACTTCCAGGCGGGTCGAGCCGGCGACAAGGCGTCGATCGGACTGGCTGAACAACTGCTTTCGCTCAATCTGGAGACAGGTCGTCTGAAGACCGGCACCACCCCTCGACTCGACTCTCGCACCATCGATTGGTCCGCGTGCGAGCCTCAGCCGGGGGACCCCGATCCGCGGCGCCTCTCGTTTTATCACGACACTCCGATGCTCGAGCAGGTGGACTGCTCGGTCACGTACACAAATGAGCGCACCCACGACATCATCCGCGCCGCGCTCGACCGCTCGCCGATGTTCAACGGAACGATCGAGGGAATTGGACCGCGCTACTGTCCGAGTATCGAGGACAAGATCCACCGGTTCGATAAGCCGCAGCACCACATTTTCCTCGAGCCACAGGGCCTAAACACGATCGAGGTCTACCCGAACGGCATCTCCACATCGTTGCCCCTGGACGTTCAGATCGAGCTCGTTCGCTCGATTGCTGGACTCGAAAGAGCCGAGATCATGCGTCCTGGCTACGCGGTCGAATACGACTTCGTGAACCCAATTCAGCTCGACCCTACGCTAGAACTCCGTGCGATGCGGGGCCTCTACCTCGCAGGCCAGATCAACGGCACCTCGGGCTACGAAGAAGCAGGCGCGCAAGGACTCCTCGCGGGCATCAACGCGGCGCGCGCTATCGCCGGCGAGAGCCCCGTCGTTCTCGGTCGAGACGAAGCGTACATCGGCGTCCTGATCGACGACCTCACGACACGCGGCACCCAGGAGCCTTACCGGATGTTCACGTCACGCGCCGAGTACCGGTTGCTGCTCCGCGAAGACAACGCAGACCGCCGCCTCTCCGAGCTCGGCGCAACGATTGGTCTGCTCGGGGGAGACGCCTACGCGCGCTACAAGGTAAAGGCCGCCCGAATCGATGAACTGCTCATCACTCTTCGTCGAACCACCCTCGGGCCGAGCAGTATCAACAAGGACCGCGTGGCGGAGGCAGGTCTCGGTGACCTCGAGAAGGCCGTGCAACTGGCCGCGCTTCTCAAGCGTCCCGAAGCCAACCTCTCAGCGATGGAGATCGTCGCTCCCGGCCATGGGTTCGGAGATGCTCCATCGGACGTCGCAGAGGCTGTGAAGATCGAGGTTGTCTACGAGGGCTATATCGTGCGGCAACGTGCTCAGGCGGTCGTGCTCCAGCAGAAGGAGCGAGTGCCAATCCCATCGGACCTCGATTTTTCCTCGATCCCCGGGCTCTCCAACGAGGTGCGTGAGAAGTTGTCCGGCGTTCGCCCGACCTCTCTGGGACAGGCCGCGCGAATCCAAGGAATGACCCCGGCGGCGATCACGAACTTGTGGATATGGCTGCGCCGCGGGGGGCAAAAGCCGAGGGCGGAAGCTTGAGCGGGACCTCCCTTTCGGCGACGAACATTCGAGAGCGTATCAACGCGGCGCATCAAGTGCGTCTCGACGCTGGTCTCGGCGACGACACCAACGCGTACCGCTTGGTGCACGACCACTACGATGGTCTTCCCTGGCTGCGAATCGACCGCATCGCGGACTACGCACTCATCAAGTATCGGCACGAGTCATGGGCCGACGAACGCCCGGCAACAGTGGTCGTTGAGGCGCTGCGAAAGCTGGGAATCAAGGGGGCGGCATTCATCTACGACGCGCCGTCGAAGGACTCCGCCGACACATCGGACGCGCGTGATTCCGCGCTGAATAAGTGGTTGGGCGACATTCAGTTCAGGGCGCCGACGGAGACGATCCTCGTTCGCGAGAACGGGCTGACCTACGCGCTCTCCGCCACCTCGGGCTACTCCTGCGGCCTCTTCTTTGACATGCGCTCAGCGCGCTTGGACCTCGCCGAACGGTGGGCCGGCAAGAAGGTGCTGAACCTCTTCGCCTACACCTGTGGCTTTGGCGTCGCGCTCGGCAAGGAGAGCGACGTAACCAACGTCGACGTCTCCAACACCTACCTGGATTGGGGCAAGCACAACTACGCGCTCAACGGCATCAAAGCGCTCGACGAGGTCTTCGTTCGTAAGGACGCGTTCGACTATCTGGAGATTGCCGGGAAGAAGAATAATCACTTCGACGCCATCATTCTCGATCCGCCGTCCTACAGCGCCGGCAAGAAGGGCCGTTCGCGCCGCTTCTCGCTGAAGAAGGACCTCCCTGAACTCGTCTCACTCGCGCTCGACGCGCTCGTCTCAGGAGGCGAACTCTTCGTCGCGACCAACTTCGAGCAGATCTCGCGCCGCCGCTTCGAGGCGCTCGCGACAGACATGGCCGCGCCACGTGGTAAACGGATCGTCGAAAGATGGCAGCCTGGCCCGGATTTTCCGGTTCCGTTTCAGGAATACCACCTCAAGACGGGTCTGATCCGCTAGAGGGAGTGCTCACGCTCGAGCATGCGTCGACTCCGTTGAGTTTGCTCGCACCGCAATGCCCATCACCGGGCGCATGGAATCAGCTATGTCCAATCTAACCTTCGATCTGCACACCACCGATGGACGCGCGCGACGCGGCACCGTGAAGTTGCCCCGAGGCGAGATCCAGACCCCAGTCTTCATGCCTGTTGGTACCGCAGGCACCGTTAAGGGGCTGTGGCCGAGCCAGCTGCGTGACGTCGGCACTCAGATCAGCCTCGCGAACACCTATCACATGCACATTCAGCCCGGTGAGGGCTTGGTCGAGAAGGCCGGTGGACTGCATGACTTCATGGCGATGGAGTGGCCGCTGCTGACCGACTCCGGCGGCTTCCAGGTCTTCAGCCTACCGAAGAAGGAGATCAGCGAGGAGGGTGTCGAGTTCCAGTTCAAGAAGGACGCCGAGCCCATCTTCGCATCGCCCGAATGGTCGATGAAGGTGCAGATGTCGCTCGGAGCCGACATCGTCATGGCCTTCGATGAGTGCGCGCCGTATCCGTGCACCGAGCAGTATGCGGAACACTCGATGGAGCGTACGCTGCGCTGGCTCGATCGCTCCGCGGAGGCGATGACCGCTGAGCAGCAGAACCTCTTCGGCATCGTGCAGGGCTCTGTCTTTTCAGACCTCCGACGTCGAAGCGCAGAAGCCACAGCGGCGCGCAATCTTCCTGGCTACGCCGTAGGTGGAGTCTCGGTCGGCGAGGGTCACCCACTGATGATGAAGGCGGTGGACGACACCGAGCCTTATCTGCCGAAGGACAAGCCGCGCTACCTCATGGGAGTGGGCCTGCCAGAAGACATCGTCGGCGCCGTCGGTCGTGGCATGGACATGTTCGACTGCGTTATTCCGACCCGTTACGGCCGCTCGGGTACCTGCTTTACTACCCTCGGGCGTGTGCGTGTGACCGATCGTCGGTACCGCAACGATATGTACCCGCTGGACCCGGACTGCTCGTGCCCCACGTGCAAGCAGTACAGCCGGGCGTATCTCCATCACTTGCTCAAGTCTGGCGAGCTGCTCGGCACGATGGCCTGCACGCTGCACAACGTCGCTTACTACCACCGCCTGATGGCGGACATTCGCAAAGCGATCGAAGAGCATCGCTACGCTCAATTCTGCGCGGACTTCGAAGAGTCCTACATGCGCCAGGATCGGGCCCGCCGCCGTGAGACCTTTACCGCCGGCTGGTTCTCCAGCTTCGAGCTAGGCGTCGCTGATGGCCTCGAAGCCATCACCGCCACTTCGCCCCGTACCCGCCCCAGTGCCGTCATTGGCACCGACGGCAGCGAGGATCGGCCAGCGAAGAAGCCTATAAAGGCAGGTAAGCGCGAGGTCGCACCCGCTGGAGGCCGCCGAGCCCCCAAAGAAGACGGCAACAAGAAGGGGAAGCCCCAGCATCGGCACCATCCCCGCCGCAAGCGCTAGCCGCATCCCACGAGCAAGGGCCGGCAGCAGACTCATTCGGGACCGCGAATCGGCCGCTGGACGTTCACCGGACGCAGGGTGGACGTTCACCGGACGCAGGGTGGACGTTCACCGGACGCAGGGTGGACGTTCACCGAACATTCATCCTCTGTACGCGCCCATCAATTTCGCCGCCAAAAACGGCGAGAACGAGATGAGGCGGGAGCCGCATCTCGTTCTCAAACTCACTCAAGGTCCTCAGGAGGGGTGGGTAGGTGGGACAGGTGGTGGGACCACGTGAAGATCTGAGGTGGGAAACTGGGGTTGGAATAGTTCCCTGAGCGAGTAAGGCCGTGATGACCTCTACCCTCAACGAAGCATGTTACATGCCAACTCAAGGGGGCCGCGCCTCAACGCGGGGGAGAGAGGCAGCTAAGTCGAGAATGTTGGGCTTCCGCGTTTGGGTTCGCACGAAAGCGCACCGGACGTGAGAGGTCCCAGCCAAACTGCTAGACTCCCTCCACCTGCCCGCTGCGCCAATCCTCGCCGTGCCTCACCGATTCATCCCCACCGCCCGTCGTATCGCGATCGTTGGCCTCGCAAAAAACGTGGGCAAAACGACCGCTCTTAATGCGCTCCTGAGAGGGCTAGCCCAAGAGAATCAACGGGTTGGCTTGATGAGCGTTGGAGTCGACGGAGAGACGTTCGACGCACTTGGCGGCCACACCAAACCGCCCGTCCGCGTCTCTGCTGATACCGTGGTTTGCACCAGTGAAAGTGCGCTGAGGCGTTTCGAAACCTCTTACGATGTTTTGGCGAGCACAAAGATCCGCTCATCCTTAGGAGAGGTCTTGATTTGCCGCGTACATCGGGCGGGCGACGTCGTGCTCTCGGGGGTTCGGCACCGGGCAGACGTCAAGGTCCTAACGAGTGCGCTCCTTCAGCACTCTGTGGATCGGGTGATAATCGACGGTGCCTTCGATCGAATGGCTGCGGCATCTCCTCAATCAGCGGATGCGGTCATCGTGTCGACCGGAATGGCCATCGGCGAAGACGTCGACTCGGTCGCGCAAATTAGTGCGCGATGGGTGCACAGATTTCAGTCTAAACGGTGGGATGGTTCACCACCCCCAGCGGCTCTCTCAGCGATGCGCGAGGACCACTGGAGCGAGCAGGGCGGTGCATTGGTAGCGGGCGAGATCGAGGGCACCGCGTGCCAGGCTATCTTTGCCCCTGGACTGATCTCCGACTCGGCCCTGCGCAACGCCTCGCGCTCCCTGATCGCGGGTGGGACGCTCATCTGTTCTGATGCGACGACGTTGATGGCGAGCGACCGCTCGCTGAGGATTTTCCTGCGCGACCGCTCGCTCCGAGTTCGTGACTCGATCCGGATCGCGGCGCTCACTGTGAATCCGACCCATGTGGATGGTCGAGTAGTCTCGTCCCAATCGCTGGTCGATGCCGTCTCTTCCCTGCTCCCCACTCTCCCCGTTCTTGATGTCAGGACCGGATTTGAGGCCGGGCCATGTTGAAGTTAACCAACCGCGCTTCGCACCTCATCGATGCTGACGGCCTCAAAGGTCTAGCCGAGCCGCTGAGTGAGTTAGGCCGCGACGTACGCGCAGCCCATCGCTCGTTCGACGCTGGGGACGCTCTCGCCTGGAAGGCCGATCGCACCGAATGCTTGGCGCTGAGCGAAGCGCTCACACTGACATCGACGCTCCAGCGCGACCTCGAGCGACAGCTGACCCGCATCGAAAGGCTGGGCGACGCGGCTGAACGGGTCCTAGAGGGCACCGCCACCGTGGCGGATCTCTTCCGGATCAAGGCGCTGCTGCACGCGACTTGGTCGATCGCCCGCTCCCTGATGGACGCCGGAGTGCTTCGTCCGTGCTCACGTTTGCCCCTCGATGAGAGAGAGCTTCAGGCATCGCTTCGAGTTCTCAATCCCGAGCCAGAGCTTCGAGCGCGCTTTGTACTGAGCGATCACTTCTCGGAGTCACTCGCGAGCGCCCGTCAAACGGCCGCTGCGTCCGAGTTGCAGTCGACGACGGCGCGCGCATCGGCTGCGGCCTCTCTGGATGAGCGGTACGGCGTTCCGCTCCGCGCCGGCAAGCTCACCGTTGCGGCAGGCAACTTTCACGCGCTTGATGACGTCGCTGATCTGGAACTGGTGGCAAGTACAGGGTTCGAACGCATCTACGCGCCGGTCTGGTCGGACGCCGTGCAAGCCCTGGCTGAATCGGCCGAGCGGGCGAGGCTGAAAGTGCGGTCCGAAGAGACCGCGGTGCTTCGCGAACTATGTGCTGCGCTCTCTGCATACACGCCTCGACTCGACGAGGTTCAGAGATGGCTCGGCAGCATCGATTTTGCCCTCGCTCGGATTAGGCTCGCCGGTCGATTCGGTGCTTGGCCGGAGGTCGGCGAGGAACTCTCGATCGTCGACGGCTGGGTCCCTCGATCGCGTCGGCAGGTCGAGACAGCGGGTGGCACCTATCAACCCCACAGCTTTCGCGCGGAACGTGGTGTTACCTTGCTTTCCGGCCCGAATATGGGCGGGAAAACGGTCGCGCTCACCCTAGCGGGAACGGTGCAGTACTTAGCCCAACTTGGCTACCCGGTCCCTGCAGCCTCGGCGACCTTCCGCTGGGTGTACTGGATCGACTACGTGGGCGGTGAACTCTCCGAAGTGAGCTCCGGTCTCTCGAGTTTCGCAGGCGAAATGGCCGCTCTGACAGAGGTACTTGGACAATCGGCCGCCTCCCTCGTCTTGCTCGACGAGCTCGGTCGGAGCACGGCGCCGAACGAGGGCGCAGCGCTGGCCGAGGCCGCGATCCACACGCTCACGAAGACCGAGCACACCGCGATTGTCGTTAGTCACTTCGCGCTCTTGCGCTCGGCCGACCGGATTCGTGCGCTTCGGGTCACGGGGATTACTGGCATCACCCCGGACGTGCTGAGCGAAGCGGTCGCCGCGCAAGGTTGGCAGGCCGCCCTCAACTCCGTTATGAACTTCGCCCTGACTGAGGACGACGGCAGTGCGTACGCATCGGACGCGCTGCGGATTGCATCTGCGATGGGAGTCCCCAAAACCCTGATCGATCGCGCGGCTCATACCCTCGACCGTGACGATTCCTAAGAAGCCCCGTGCGGCCACAGATGCCGTACGGCGAGAGATTAAGGAGATCCGTGCAGCGAGATAGCAAGCTTAACATTGACTGGTCCCTCGTCGACCAGTGCCGAGAGTCCGCACGCTCGATCGGCGCATCGATGGACTTATTCATCCGTGACCGTACGACCGTAGCGGTCGAGCGAACCGTTGCCCGACTCTTCGGAATCGACGGAGTAGGGCAGGACGATATTCCGCTCCCTAACGTCGTCGTCGATCAGTTGGTCGAGGCGAATGCCGTCGGCCGAGGAGTGGCTTGGTACATCGCCAACGCGGTGGTGCAGACTGGGAAGTCTGCTCAGGAGATTGCCGAGGCATGCGGCGCCGGCGAGCTCGATCTGACCACGCTGTCAGAAGCGCCGCGGGAGCAGGTGCTCGCCGTCGGGAGGCAACTCGGAGAAGATGCTGTCGGTCGAGTGAAAGCCGCCGCTGAAGACCGCTCTAGGAGAATGGCGATCGCGAAGACGCCAATCGATCCGCTGCTCTACGTGATCGTCGCCACGGGCAACATTTTCGAAGACGCCGTGCAGGGAAAGACCGCCGCAGTACAAGGTGCTGACGTCGTCGCCGTCATCCGCTCGACTGGCCAGTCGCTGCTCGACTATGTGCCTCACGGTGCGACAACCGTGGGCTTCGGGGGCACTTTCGCGACGCAGGCGAACTTCAAGATCATGCGCGAGGCTCTCGACGAAGTCGCTGAGAAGACCGGCCGCTACCACATGCTCTGCAACTACTGCAGCGGTCTCTGCATGCCCGAGATCGCGGCGATGGGCGCGCTAGAGCGGCTCGACATGATGCTGAACGATGCCCTCTACGGCATCCTCTTCCGCGACATCAACCCGCAGCGGACGCTGATCGATCAATACTTCAGCCGGATGATCAACGCACTGGGCGGGGTCATCATCAACACCGGCGAAGACAACTACCTGACGACCGACGACGCAGTAGATGCGACGCACACCGTGCTCGCGTCTCAGTTCATCAACGAGGAGTTTGCTGCCAACTCGGGCCTTCGGACTGACCAAATGGGTCTAGGCCACGCGATGGAGATGAACCCGTCGCTCAAGAACGGCTTCTTGATGGAGCTCGCTCAGGCGCAGCTGGTCCGCGAGGTCTTCCCCGATCATCGCCTCAAGTATATGCCGCCGACTAAGTATATGACCGGCGACACGTTCAAGGGCGTGATTCAGGACGCGCTATTCAACCTGATCGGCGCCTGGACCAATCAGGGCGTGCAGCTTCTCGGCATGCACACCGAAGCGATGCACACCCCACATATGGCGGACCGCGCGATCGCCCTCGAGAACGCGCGCTACGTCATGAACAACGCTCGCGATATCGGCGACGAGATCGAGTTCAAGACGGATGGACTTGTCCAACGTCGCGCTAAAGAGACCCTTGAGAAGACGGTCGAACTGCTAGGCACCGTTGAGACAAAGGGCCTCTTTGACGCCCTCGCTGAGGGCACGTTCGCAGCGGTCAGACGCACGCCAGAGGGTGGCCGAGGGCTGGCTGGAGTGGTGCTGCGCGACGACGACTATTTCAACCCCGTAGAAGACGGCTTACGAGCTGCGCTCGGACTGGAGGCATAATGGCAGTCACTGGACGAACAGGCGCAACGCCTCCTGATCTCACCCGCGTCAGACCTTACGGCGACACGCTAGACGATGGCGCGGTGCAGCTCTCCTTCAGCCTCCCGGTCCCTTTCGGCGACGAGGCGAAAGAGGCTGCCAAGCAGATGGTCCTGAAAATGGGTCTGCTCGACCCGCAGGTCTATCACGCGAAGGACCTCGGTGAGGGCTACAGTTTCTTCATTATCTACGCGCGCACGACACAGGCTGTCGACTTCACGACGATCACCGTGCCCAAGGTTGAGGGTGAGACCATGACCAGGACGGAGGTGAACGCGTTCATCTCCGAGCAAATAGGCCGTAAGATCGTCGTGCTTGGCGCGACGACCGGCACCGACGCACACACCGTCGGCATCGACGCGATCATGAACATCAAAGGCTACGACCACGAGAAGGGCCTCGAGTCCTACCCAATGGTTGAGGCCTACAATCTGGGTGCCCAGGTCGCGAACGAGGACCTCATTAAGAGGGCCATCGAGCTCAACGCAGACGCCCTCCTGGTCTCTCAAGTCGTCACCCAAAAGGACTCGCACAAGATTACCCTCGGGCAGCTGATCGACATGCTGGAAGCGGCCGGTCTGCGAGAGAAGCTGGTGGTCGTCTGCGGAGGCCCACGAGTGAGCCACGAGTTGGCCCTCGAGCTAGGTTACGACGCCGGATTCGGGTCTGGCACGTTGGCGCCAGGAGTCGCGTCGTTCGTGGCGACGCAGATGGTGGAGCGCGGGCTAAGCTAGGAACGAGCGGCGCGCGCCGCCAACCCCCGTCGGAGCCCAGGGAAGAACGCTCGGGCTTCTATCGTCGTCCGCTTGTCCGTGGCGCAGCGCACCGGGCGTCCGCCGAGCCGGTGGTGTGAGGGGCTCAGCCGCGAGAGCGCGATCTTGCTGGAGTCGGCCGACAAGGCCCAGCGGGAACAGGGCAGGGCGAATTGGGAGGTTCCGCTCTCGATGCCAATGGCAGAATTCGCTCTGCGCAAGTCGCGTCCGGGTTTCGGTCGCGCTGCCAACGCTCAAGTAGGAGGGGTCTTAACAACAACAGCGCGACCGGCGATACCGGTCGCGCTGTTGACGTCTGCCGATGTGCAGAGTCGCGCGTCAGGAAGGTGGGCTCCCTACGGGCAGCTGCCCACGTGTTCCTCGCAAACGAAGCTGACCTGCCCCACTTCTTCGGACCAGTCATTCCCTGACATACGCCTCGGGGGTAAGGGACTGACTGGTCCGAAAATCGGGGAGCAGGTCAAGACGTTGTCGCCGTGCTGCTGACCGGTGGTCGAACCCTGGTGGATCGCGATGTCCGCGTTCAAGTTGGAGTTCCAGCCTCCGATCATGTCCCATG
>JBLHWZ010000144.1:0-13129 GCA_047629415.1 Bradymonadia bacterium
TCAGGGGCCAGGGCTCTACTTACCAGAGCCACAGATAAAGAATCTTGCGGCGCCGATGGTGATGGTTACGACCGAGCCTCGAACACTTCAGCTGGAGGTCGCAGAGCTTCCAGCCCCGCAGCCACTGCCGCAACCTCCGCTGGAGGGCAGTGGAGACATGTCAGAGGGGGGCGGTGAAGAACAAATGCTACCTACCGGTGACAACGAGGACTCGGAGTAACTACTCGCCCAGAACGACGTTCGATGCGTGCCCGCAGAATCGAGGTGAACTAGCGCAACAACGCTAGGCGGGTTAGCAAAGATCGCGAAACCTAAGAACTCAGCGGACGACTCCGAGAGAGAATGAGAAAGTACTTTGGAACCGACGGTATCCGAGGCATGGCTAACCGCCCGCCGATGACGGTAGAGACAGCCCTTAGGTTGGGACGAGCAGTGGCCACGGTCTTCTCGACCGGCACCCACAGGGCCAAGGTTCTGGTGGGGAAAGATACCCGACTCAGCGGCTATATGTTCGACGCCGCGCTCTGCGCAGGCATCACATCTACAGGCGCGGACGTCATCCTTCTCGGTCCCCTTCCGACCCCCGGAATCGCGTTCCTTACGACGAGCATGCGAGCGGATGCCGGGATCGTGATCAGCGCATCCCACAATCCGTACCATGACAACGGACTAAAGGTGTTCGCGAGTGACGGGTTCAAACTTCCCGATGAGGTCGAACTTCAACTTGAGCGGCTGATGGACGCCGATCCGCAGGATGGCCTGGCCTTCGGCGCAGATCTTGGGCGGGCACGGCGAGTCGAGGACGCTGTAGGGCGCTACGTCACCCACCTAAAGACGCTCCTGCGAAACGAATTCGACCTCGATGGCATTAAAATCGTCGTCGATTGCGCGAACGGTGCCGCCTACAAGGCCGCTCCAATGCTCTTCCGTGAGCTCGGTGCGACCGTCATCGAAGTAGGAACATCTCCGAACGGTATCAACATCAACGATAACTGTGGCTCGCTTCATCCTGAGCAAGCCGCCAAACTCGTGGTCGAACACGGCGCCGCGTTCGGCGTTTGTTTGGATGGCGACGCAGACCGCCTGATCTTGATCGACGAACGGGGCCGCGAGGTCGACGGTGACGCCGTAATGGCGATGTGTGCTCTAGAACTAGCGAGCCGAGGCGAACTCACTCATTCCACGGTCGTGGCCACGGTCATGAGCAATATGGGGCTCGAACGCGCGCTTACCGCAAACGGTATCCGCCTTGAGCGGACCCAGGTCGGCGACCGCTACGTGGTCGAAAGAATGCGAGCCAAGGGCTACCGGTTCGGCGGCGAACAGTCTGGGCACCTTATCTTCCTCGATCACGCGACTACCGGCGACGGTCTGGTTGCAGCGATGCAGATCCTCAACCTCATGTTAGGTCGCGAGCGCCCGCTATCGGAACTCGCAGCCGTGATGACCCGATTTCCCCAGGTCCTGCTCAACTGCCGCGTGAAGACTAAGCCTCCGCTGGACACACTTCCGACAGTTCAGGCGACGATCGCTGCAGCCAACGAGAAACTCTCCGAAAACGGCCGAGTGCTCGTTCGCTATTCTGGCACGGAACCCAAAGCACGCGTGATGGTCGAGGGACTCGACCAAACACTCATCCAAACACTCGCCGAGGAAATCGTCGCAGCGTTTGGAAAGGACGTTGGATTCGAGGAATAGATGAGACGAGCAAATCTTGGTGTCAATGTCGACCATGTAGCAACGATTCGCAACGCGAGGGGGACCACGTACCCTGACCCGGTCGAAGCAGCGTTGATCGCAGAGAGCGCCGGCGCAGACCAAATCACCGTGCACCTTCGTGAGGACCGACGCCACATCACCGACCGAGACGTGCGCGTCCTAAGAGAGGTAGTCAAAACACGACTTAACCTCGAAATGGCCGCTACTGAAGAGATGCTGGCGATCGCTCTGGAAACGAAGCCAGACATGGTCACGCTAGTCCCTGAAAAGAGAGAGGAGCGGACGACGGAGGGAGGACTCGACTGCGCACGTGCATCCCAACTCTTGATTCGAGTAACATCGCGACTCGGCGAGGCTGGGATTCCGGTCAGTATGTTCATTGACCCGTCCATGGAGCAGGTCATAGCGAGCAAAGCTCTGGGGGCGCCCATCATCGAGCTGCATACAGGTGACTACGCCGACACTCAGGGGAGTGAACGACTGCAGCACCTGGAGAGTATTCGCACCGCAGCGATCCATGGGGATAGCATTGGCCTCGTCGTCGCGGCTGGCCATGGGCTGACCCGCCGAAACGTATCGCCGCTCCTCGGGATCCCCGAGATCGTCGAATACAATATCGGGCATGCGATTGTCGCTCGGGCGGTGCTCATCGGGTTCGAACCTGCCGTTCGTGAAATGGCCGAAGCACTCTCGAGGTAGAATGTACGTCGTCGACGCATCACAGATGGCCCTTCTGGACGGCCGGACGATTGAAAAACTCGGCCTGCCGGGCATCGTTCTCATGGAACGCGCGGCGCTCGGGACCGCCGAACACATCAGGTCTCGTTTCCCCGAGCCTGGCCGCGTCGCGGTGCTCGTGGGGCCCGGAAACAACGGCGGCGACGGACTCGCGATCGCCCGGATTCTGTTTCAATGGGGCTGGCAAACGAGCGTCTTGCTCGCAGTCGCACCCGACCAGATCTCTGGCGACGCAGCGACAAATCTCGGCGTCGCACGGTGCTTAGGGGTGGAAATCCTCGACGGCGCAGACATTGTCGCGGACGGAGTACTGCACAGCGCTGATGTTTGGATCGATGCCCTCCTCGGCATCGGGTTTGAGGGCGAGCCGCGTGGGCTCATCGCCGACCTCATGCGGCAAGCAAATGGCGTGCGTCAAACGGCGAACCCGTTCGTTGTCGCAGTCGATATCCCGAGCGGCATCTTCGCCGACGACGGTGGGATCCCAGCAGAAGTCCTGACCGCAGATTTGACCGTGACCTACGGGTTTCGAAAGTGGGGGCACCTCCTGCCGCCCGGGCGAACTCACGTCGGGGCGCTTGAGGTCGTGGATATCGGAATCCCCCAGTCTTATGCAGCCGAGAACCATGACGTGGCCCGTTGGTACGGGACGAACTCGGCAAGGAAAGCGTGGAAGAAAATTCCCGTCGCGGCGCACAAAAACACCCTGGGTGATGTTCTCGTCATCGGTGGCAGCGACCAAACTCCAGGCGCCGCGATCCTCGCGGCGGACGCTGCGCTTCACGCTGGTGCCGGCTTGGTGACCATCGCGGGGTCGAAGTGGATGCGCCTAGCGGTGGTCGCTCGGAGGCCGGAGATCATGACGCTCGACCGAATCGCCATCGCAGACGGGATCCCGGAGCGTTACGGTGTCGTGATATTTGGGCCTGGTCTCGGACAGAGCGAGGCGACCGATGCCGCGCTACGCACCGTCCTAGAAACGATCGGAGATCGACCTCTCATCATCGATGCAGATGGGCTGACAGCGCTAGGAAAGCTAGAGGTACCGGTCATGCCTTCCAATGTCATCCTCACGCCGCACCCGGGCGAACTGGCTCGGCTTCTGACGTGCTCCACTGAAGCCGTTCTCGCCGACCTACCCGCTGCCGCGACGGAGTGCTGGTCGCGCTATGGGGCGACGGTCGTTGCCAAGACTACCGGAGCCGTCGTTGTAGGACGCCATCTTGCGTATATCGATGCTGGCGATCCCGGAATGGCGACGGCTGGCTCAGGAGATGTCCTGGCTGGGATTATCGGCGCATTCGCCGCTAGGTTCTCCCCAGACACCGCCGCGGAGCTTGGGGCCTGGGTGCACTCGACCGGCGGTGCCATCGCCGCCCAGCGAACAACCAGCCCATCGCTGATTGCCTCGAATATCATCCATGCCCTTCCTGATGTCTTCGCACTCTTAGAGTCGTGAGGCTCGGGCGCGTCCCACAGCTCATCCTGCTCGGCGCACTCGCGATCGTGGTGAGCGGGTCGACATGCGACAACCAGGACCTCTCAGGAAGGTTCCTAATCGCACTCGCCGCCGGCGAGACCGATGCGATAAACGCCTACCGACAACCCTATATCGGCCGTCTCACGGTGGACTTCGGGCTAACCAACGTCGGAGAAACTGAGGGCACCTTCGAAATCCGCGTCCAGGCCCAGACGACCGGAGACAGCGCAGCGACGGCTTGCGAGAACGCCACTCAGAACTCGGCGAGAGTCCTCCAGACCACTGAAGGCACGCAGGACTCAGTGGACGTCTCGAATGGAGTCGCTGCCACGCTGACTACGTTTGATCGAGCCCACTTTCTCGAGTTTCCCAGCGGAGCCGACTGGGCGTACGTCGGACTGCGAATCCGAACGACCTCAGTCTATCGAATCTACACAAGCGCCGCACAGCTCAGCCTGCTGCGTGATGACGGTGAACTCTTGGCGCCAGACTCGACGACGGCCGTTGAGTGCGAACTCTTCACCACCGTTCATCAGTTTACTCTCTCGGACGGGACGTACTACGTCGGCGTAAACGAAGATGGTGCCGCCGTGTTGGTCGAGGAGGACTGCGGACAAGTCCGGGTCGTCCCGCGGTCCTGTCCCGGCGCGAACTCGGATGCGTTCGCCAGGGAAACGGTCTCCCTAGCTCCCGGTGGCTTCGTCTCGGGACGGATCGACAGCACTGAGCTCGGAATCGGAGATCAGGCCGTGGTCGCGCTATCTTGCGGTTCCGCCGCTGTTTGTGCTGGCGAGCTTGAGACGTTCTTCCTCGTCGAGCAGCTGGAGTGCCGTACCAGCTCTGATTGTCGCGGTACCGAGACCTGTACTTCCGAAGGCTACTGCCGACGCGCCGCGGCCGGCTCCTGTTCACAGTCGACTAGAACTCCACCGGTCGGACTCACCCTCTGCGCGTTGAGCCTCGTTCTCACGAGGCGCCGCCGATGAGATCACTCATCGTCGCGATCATGCTCACCGTCTGGGCGGCTCCGCTACGAGCCCAAGAAGGGCCTGAGGTGTTCTTCCAACCGGCGATTACGACACAGAGCTTTACTGGTGAAGTCGGCCGCTACGCGTCGGCCAGTATCGGCGTGAGCGCTACTCAGGGGGTGCAATTCGATCTTGTTGGCGCGTTCCTCACGTTGGCCACGAACTACCACCTAACCAACCAACCTCCTCCGCCCTACACCCGCGGCCTGCAAACATTCGGAATCAGTGCTGGACTGCGTCTCCGAATCCCAATCGAGCCAGTCGAGCCGCACATAGGCATCGAGTACACCAACCTCGGCGTGGTCTCGAACACCCTGAATCGGTTCACCGGGAGCCGACTCAATTTCAACGCGCTTGGACTCATCGCAGCCGCGAAGTGGCGCATTGCACCGCCGATCTACGTCGAAGTCTCGGGGCACGGCCGATACTTCATCGATATGCTGAACCCGACCCTCTCGTTCGGGGTTTCGATCGCGCTCGGCCTCGGCGGTCGACTCTAAGCAAGTCTCACCGGGAGCCCTCCGACTCCGCCTGTGGCAGCGCCGGCACCGCGCGGCCAAGATGAGAGAAGAGGGCCAGATACATCTCATGCAAGGGGGCCTTTCTGCCCGTCCACAGTTCGAAGGATCGGGCGCCTTGCTCCACGAGCATCGTGGCCCCGTCCAGGGTCGAACGACCAGCCCCAAACTTCAGAAACGGGGTCTCATCGATCGAATAGATCAGATCCAACAACGCGCTCTCACCGCGGTCAATCTCGAGCTTACGGAAGGAGTCGCCAGCAAGGGCTTGGTCTCCCATCCCGAGCGCCGTCGCGTTGATGACAAGGTCAGCGCACCGAACCTGCCGCCTAGACTCCGAGCTACCCCACTCAGCGACCTGAACCTCACGCGGACACAGGCCGGCCCTATCGAGCCGTTCCACCATCGTCTGCGCCCGGTGAGCATCTCGATTGATGACGGCGAGATTGCACTCAAGCGTGGCTAATGCAGCAACTGCCGCTGCCGCCGCCCCGCCTGCTCCGAGCAGGACGATCGAACCTGTCGCACAGCCGAGCGCGGCGATGGAACGCGCAACCCCATGAACATCCGTATTCGTGCCAAGCGCGAGTCCATCATCGCTCAGGTAGAGGGTGTTTACCGCTCTCAGGGCGGTGGCCAAGCCACAAGCTTCATCACAATTCTCGAATGCGACTCCTTTGTGGGGCATCGTCACATTCGCACCGATGATCGTCCCCGATCGGATGCGATCGATCACCCCGATCATTCCGACTGTGTCTACGTCCTCTACTCCGTAGATCCATGTTGAATCGATCGCGCGAAGTGCTGCGTTCTGGAACACTGGCGACTTGCTCTGCGCTACGGGAGAGCCCGCGAGTAGTAGCTGTGGGCTCGTGGTCACGAAACACCTCCTGTGTTAGATTCGGGTCATCGGAGACCATGATAGACGACCTCACATTCCTGGACGACCTAGTCGGGCCGTTTCAGTCCAAGTTGAGTTCCGGGTCGGTCCTTACGATCGGGAACTTCGATGGAGTGCATGTGGGGCACCGCACGATTCTCCGAGCGGTGCGTGCCGATGCAGAACGGCTCGGAGTACCCGCCGTGGCGCTCACATTTGAGCCCCATCCTGCGACTGTTTTCAGAGGGGCAGACCCCTCTGACTATCGAATCACGAGCGCCGACGAGAAATCAGCTCGCTTGGCGCGATGTGGGATCGATCACGTTCTAGCGGCTCACTTCAGCCGAGCCTTCGCGGAGCTCACAGCAGAACAGTTCGTAGATGCGCTCCTCTTACGCCGCCTCTGCGCTAGGGTCGTCCACGTTGGGTATGACTTCAACTATGGCAAGAACCGTGCTGGCACGCGCGCTACGCTCGAAAGTCGACTTACGCGCCACGGCGTCTCCACGGTCGTACACCGAGCGATTGAGCAGGACGGCGCAATCGCATCGTCCACCAGGGTTCGGGAGCTTATTCGCGAGGGCGATATGGCGTCAGTCCGGAAGTTGCTCGTCGAGCCTTATACGCTCACCGGGGCCACAGCTCCGGGCGCCGCGCGCGGACGAAAAATGGGCGTGCCGACCGTCAACCTCTATCCCACTGGTAGGCTTCTACCCCCGTACGGTGTCTACGCGACACGCGTCCATCTGAGCGGCCAGACCTACGACGCCGTATCGAATCTCGGAGTGCGGCCCACCTTCGAGGATGGTGATCGAGTCTCGCTCGAAAGCTTCCTCTTCGGGGATCCAGGTGATGTACCCGCGGGATCCGAGACGAGTCTAGAATTCGTCGCCCACATCAGACCCGAACAGCGATTTGAGAGCCAGGATGCACTCCGCTCCCAGATCGCTAAAGACGTCGCCGTCGCGAAGGAAGTTCTCGAGTCGTAGCTCAGGCCGTAGCTCCCGCCCTCGTCTTTGCTGGACCACGGATCGTAGTCCGCTAGTCGTGAAGCCGCCAGCAAAGGTGGATCCCAACGAACCCCTCCTAGGGCCCCACGAGAGCCCCAGAAGCGTACTAAGCCAGACGCGACCTAGGCCGCGTCCTGTTCCTCTCCGTAGTACTGAGCGTACTGGCGGTAGTAGTAATAGTAGTAGCTGCCGTTCCGACGTCGAGTGAGGTCCACATCATTGAGCACGACCCCAACGAGGTTCGCGTTCACTGCGCTCAGCAATTCCACTGCCCGACCCATCATCTCCTTGCTTGTCGACGACGCGCGCACGACGAGGACGACTCCATCCATAACGCCAGCGAGAATAGCAGCGTCCGTGACCGGCGTGACCGGCGGGGAGTCAAAGATGACGCGGTCATAGTGACTCAACAACTCTGCGACGACTTCACGGAATCGGTCCGACTCTAACAACTCTGCTGGGTTCGGGGGCACCGGACCTGACGTCAAGATATCCAGGTTCTCCACTCGCGTCTGTCGAATCGCATCCACGCCGGCCATGCCCTCAGTAAGCATCGACGAAAGTCCAAAGTCGTTGTGCCAACCGTCGAACGCGGTGTGAACACGCGGACGGCGTAGGTCTGTATCCACGAGCAGAACTCGGGTACCCGACTGAGCCATGACGGTAGCCATGTTCAAACACGATGTCGTCTTGCCCTCGCGAGGCCCCGGCGAGGTAATCAGGAGCGTGTCGAGAGGCGACTCCGACGCCAAGAATGTCAGGTTCGTACGGATAGAACGGCAAGACTCGGCCACCGTCGATTTCGGGAAATCGTGCACATACAAATCCGGGGTCCATTTCTGGCCCCGCGCCGGCCCCCGTGACGAAGGCCGGGCCGAGAGGGCGGGTCGGATCATCGGTATCAAACCTAGGAACGTCAGCCCGAACTCGCGCTCGATCATCTCCTGATTCTTTACCGTGCTATCGAGCATCTCGAGAAGCAGGGCCAGGAGCACCGCGAGAATCAATCCAAGAAATCCCGCCGCCGCCACAAGGAGTAGCTTGTTGGGCGCCACGGGAGTGCTCGGCACCCGCGCTTCCTCTAAAAGCTCGATGTTATTGTACTGCGAGTTCCGCGTCAGCTCGACCTCCTTTCGGCGACGCTCGATCATGTTGAAGAGCTCGCGGTTCGCAGTCGCGTCACGGGTTAGTGAGGCATACTCCACCTGGTGAGTTCCGAGCTGTTGTACTTCGTTCTCCACTTCGTCCAGCCGGCGCTGCAGCGATCGCGCGAGCCCACTCGCCGCGTCTGCCTGCGCCCGATACGAGTCCAGGACGTTGCGAATCTCGCGCTCCAAACGCACACGGGCCAACGTCTCGCGCTCCACCACCGATATCATCAATGGATGTGCCTCCAGATAGCGGGCACTCAGCGCAATCCGCTCCGACTCCAACTCGTAAAGTTCCGACTTCAGGCCCTGGATCAGGTCGTTTTCAACAAGCGCCGGGATATCCACATCGAAGATGTCCCCCGAAGCGATCGACGAATCGATCTGCTCAACGGTCGCGCGCGTCCGATCCGCTTCGAGACGTGCCTCAGCCAGCTGACGGCTCGTCGTGTCCATCCTCGCGCTCAAGCTGAGGTGCTCGCCAAGATCCACAGCGATGAGGTCATGCACGCGCCGAAAGTCGACCAAGGCCTCTTCGGCCCGGGTGAGCTCGTCCTCTAGCGTCACATACTGATCGTCGAGCCACTCCGCCGCGCTGTCCGTACTCTCCAGCTGCCGCGAGAGATTTCTCTCGATGTAGACATTGGCCGTCATGTTCGACAGCGCAGCGGCGATCTCAGGATCACCAGCACGCGAACGAATCGTGACGACCCGGCTGTCCTGGACCGGTTCAATGGAGACAGCCGACTGCACGATCCGCGCGACGTCGAGGTTTTCTAGAATCGCCTCAATCTCCGCCTCGTCCTCGACTTCGGCCAAGCCCAGGAACTCCAGATTCTCGTTCAGACCAAGCCGGTTTGCGACTTCGCCTGAAATCGATGCCGACTGCAGGATTCGGTACTGAGTCTCCATGTACTCGCGGAGGGCCCAGTAGCTCTGACTTCCTGTGTCCACCACCGGGGCTACTTCACTTAGAATCCGAGGCGAGCTCGTATCGATGACGATCTTTGCGCTCGCTTCGTACACAGGAGGCTGCTGCGATGCGTAATATGCGCCACCTGCAATGCAGGCCGCGATCACGATCAACATCAACCAGATGTGCTTCAAAAGAAGCGCTAGATACTCGCGTGGGTCGGTATCGGAATCGCCCCCCGACGGAAGTTCTGCGAACTCGTCCTTCATGACGTGCCCTGTTTACGGGATTAGCCGGTAGCTCGGCACGAATATACTGTCGTTAGGCCACAAGCGGAAATTGGGCGCACGGCCCGATACGACCTGCTTGAACGGCACTACAAACTCACGCATCTCCCCGTCAACCTCTCGACTGACGATAACGCGATCCTCTGCGGCATTTGGTGTGAGCCCGTTCGCCATCGCGACGGCCTCGATGATCGTAAGATTCGAAGAGAACGGAAAAAGACCACCGCTGGTGACCTCACCGCTGATGACGATTCCCAACGAATTCATCTCTTCGACTTGGCAGCTCACTGAGGGGTGACGCAAATAACCGTCGGCCAATCGTTCGGCGACTTCGCCTTCGATGTCAGAACAGCGACGCGCGAGCACCGTGACCTCGCCAATCAGAGGAAACGCGATCACCCCACCCTGCGAGACCACAAACTCACCCGACATATCGGGTTCTTGGTAGACGCGAAGCGAGAAACGATCACCCTCTCCAAGCAGATCGAGCGCCGGCCCCTCGTAGGGCATAGTCGCCCACCGCGGGTAGTCCGGCGAGACGGGACTCGAACAGCCACCAACCGTCGCGGCGAGCGTCAACAACGCTGTCGCCGCATACCAGTTCATCGACTAATCCAAGCGTCACTAGAGCCTGAGACACCACCGAGCGCCAATGGCCGACCGAGAGCGAAGTCGATGAAGACAAGCGCGCGGTGCGAGACGTAATCGATGTTCCCAGATCCGCCCGTGGGCAGCGCGAATTCCGCGGACGACGTCCGGTACTGCGGGTTGTATCGTGCACCAAAGACGAGCCAGTCGAGCGCGCTGTAAGTCACCTCAAGCGCACCGCCGACAGTCGTGTCATCACGCTCGCCACCGTACAGGTCGATTTCTTCGCCAGCGGCATACGCTGGCGAGTAGTCGTTCAGGTTCAGGTAGCCCGAGATGCCCACACCAAGGTCACCGAACGCCAATCCGGTCCGCATATAGATGCGGTGGTAGGTTAGGAAGCTCGAGACTAGTGTGTCTTGGAAGTTATGCTCCCAACCGAAGTTCAACTGACTCCGGTCCGAGATTGTCACACCAAAGTCGATGTGCGTCAGGTAGGTCTTCGCGTCTGCTCCGGCCGCGTAGTTGCCGACGCCGTATCCGGCCGAAACCAAGAGTGAGAGCCGACGAGTCAGCAGCCCGGTAATACCAACGCTTCCCCGAATCGCCAACGACCCGGTGTTATCGACCTCGTTTAGCACGCCGGCAAAGTCGGTACTCTGGAAAGTCGACTCTTCATAATTCGTATTCTCGACACCACCGGTGAAAAACACGCCCGTCCGGGGCAGGAAGTTCCACTGGAGTTCTAGAGTTCCACTTACCGCAGTGCGGTCGAACTGGGGGACCGTTTCGTAGCGCCACAGACGATGCGAAAACGCCATTCCGCCGCTGATTCCCATTCGCGCCGGTCGATTGAAACCGCCTGGGTGAAGGTCAAGGCCTACTTCAAACTGGTTGTAGAGGTTCCGGTACGGGTCCCCCGACAGGTTGTAGTTCGGTTGGCTATTCCAAGTGATTCGGTCAGAAGGCGCTAGCGAAACCACACCGTTCGGATTTATCCGTACTCCAACAGAGCCTTCGAGGTCCGTGCCGCTCTGCGAACTCGCGCCCGACTCGCTGCCCAAAAGCCTCTCATAGGCGACACCAACGTCGCCGCGGAAATCCACTAAGCGCGGCTCACGTGTCCCGATTCCCAAATACGGGTTGATGACGACGGTTCCCGATGTCGTGGCAGCCGTCGAGTTCGCGTAGGCCACATTCGAGTCGATTCCAGACTCAAAGCGCACACCGGGGAAGAGTTCCAGCGCCCCTGCTGGAGCACCCCCTTCTCTCGGCGGTGACTGCTGCGCAGCCGCACTGCTCGCCGTGACGAGCAAAGCAATGCAAGTCAGCGCCCGCACTCCGTTTTTTGGGGTGTTAAAACCCAAAGAAAGGTTCATTTACAACATTCCGAATAAACAACGGAGGGAATCGCGAGCCCAGTACGTGGGGGTCGTCCCTGCGTCAAGCCCATCTGGGCACAAAAAAATCAGGAAAACGGAGTACCGCGACCGAAGGCAGAATTCTCACGTCCATCCTGCGAGCCATCGGCCGAAATCGTCCGGCCGCGGCTCGTTGTATCGTAGTTCGGTAGGCCGATCGCCCCACCCGTCAGCGCCTCAGAATCTCCGCCCTCGACGCCACCGCTGATAACACGGCGTGCCGCATCCCGGCTGCCCATCACGGACGTGTAAGCCGCATCGATCAGACCGCAATCAGACTCCAGGCTAGCTGGGTCATCAGTCGCATCCTGATTGTCACGCGCTTGCTCGGCGACCAGGAGCCGCGAATTCGTCTGCGTGTAGAGATTGTTCAGTTGCTGGTACTCGGACACAGCGCCCTCTGACTGCGCGTCGTCGCGCAAGTCCTTCACTTCGTTCACAGCGACGCGCATCTGAGCGATCTTGTCGTCCGCATCCTCACGGGTCTCGCTCGCGCCCATTTCGGCACACATCCCCGTCGGCGAGATGATGTCTATAGCTTCAGCTGGGCCGGCAGCGAGAGCCACCGACGCCAGGAGGATAAAGCCTGCTGTTCGTTTCGTCATTCCGTCTCCAATAGAGCGCCGAAGCGCCGCACCGTCCGCATGTCTAGTCGGCCAGATTTCTAATGCTTACCGACCACCCAATTGAGTGTCAATTGCTGACACCCGATTTCTCCGGACTCCTGAAGGACAGCTAGGAGCTGGGTTCTAGGATGTACGGGACGCGGACCGTGGCGTTCCCGCCTTCCGGACTCCCGACGGCACTTCCAACGCTATTCTCGCGGAGACTCGCCGAGGAGACCCGTCCATCGGATCCAATCGTGAACTCGATGAGAATTCGACCGGCTAGTTCAGGATCGCCAGCCAGAGCACGCTCGTAGCATCGCTCGATATCAGCTCGCTTCCGACGAAGCGTCCGTTGAAGACTGTCCTGGTCAACCGTACCGCCACGCGTCTGCGCGTCGCGGCCACGGACGCTCGCCCGTACCTGGACCGTGTCTCGCTCTTCTGTTCGCTCCGTCGTTGCAGCAGCGGCGACTTCAGAGCCGCCTCCACCACCAACGCGAGCTCGGCCGACCTCGCCTTCTGCTCCACTCGAAGTCCCAAGGCCTGACCGGCTGACGATTCCACCCGAACCGGCGTTCTCGCCGAGGGCCGTCTGGTTCGCGAGAACCTCATCCGCACGACGGTCCGTCAGAGCCTCGGTGAACCCGAGCGTTGGCCCATCAGCGGTATCGCCGCCACCGTAGAAAGCGGCCAAAGCCGATTCCTGGCGAACGACGTCTCGAGCTTCCTCACGGATCTCGTCGCGGGTCCGGTTGTCCTCGGTTGCAACCTCTTCCTCGCCCGACGGTTCT
>JBLHWZ010000145.1:0-13067 GCA_047629415.1 Bradymonadia bacterium
GTGCCCTGCTGGCTATGTCGGCGACGGCGAGAGCGGATGCGCCGACGTCAACGAGTGCGACGTCGCCAACGGAGGCTGCGACCCGCTCACTGTGTGTATCAACACCGCTGGTGACCGCACCTGCGGTCGGTGTCCCCGTGGCTACAGCGGGAACGGTGAGGACGGCTGCGCGGACATCAACGAGTGCGATGTCGCCAACGGCGGCTGCGACCCCCTCACCAGTTGCAGCAATACAGCCGGCTCGCGCACCTGCTCATCATGTCCCTCAGGGTACACCGGCACCGGCGACTCAGACTGCGTCGATATCAACGAGTGTGACGTCGCGAACGGCGGATGCGACCCGCTGACGGTCTGTACCAACACGTCGGGTGCGCGAACTTGTGGCGCCTGCCCGTCGGGCTACACCGGTGACGGCGAATCAGGCTGCGTCGAGAACCTCATCTACGGGTTCTCCGAGTTCTTCACCGCTGGTTCTAACCCGACGGCGGGGCAGTGCAGCGCTTGGACAGGGTTTCGAGCAGGAATCCCTGCCGCGAGCTTCAGTCGCGTCCGCTACTCAGGTAGCCAGAACAGCGTGGGCGTCGTCTGCAATGACCCCACGCGGGTCAGACAGATCGCGGACGGACTTCGCGCAGGCGCGTCATTCTCGGTCACCTGCGAGGGCCATGTGTGGTCGATGTGCGATCGCTACAACGGCGAGTTCTGGATCGATCCACCCGCGCTGTGCAGCGGGTCCAACTGTCCGAATGGAAACCTGTTGCGGCCCTGTTTTAGCGGTTCTTTCTGGGGTGCTGTCGATGGTCCCACCTGTGGTGGCGCTCCCTCCCAAACAATCAACCTGACCTTTGACTGAACAACAAAACGCAGATCGCGACGGATCGCCAAGAGCCAGTGCAGCACGAGTCTCGTCAGTCGTCCCGCGAGTCGTGATCATCGGCGGAGGGTTTGGCGGGCTCTGCGTTGCGCAGCGCCTAGCGAGTCAGCCGTGCGAGGTCGCGATCATCGACCGGCGAAACCACCATCTGTTTCAACCCCTGCTCTACCAGGTGGCCACCGCCGGTCTCTCGCCCGCCGATATCGCTGCCCCGATCAGAGGCGTCTTACGAGGACAAGCCAACGCGACCGTCGTAATGGCCGATGTTTCAGGCATCGATACCACGCGCCGAACTGTGACCACTGCCGACCGTCAGTTTGACTACGACTACCTAGTCGTGGCCGCCGGAGCGACTCACGCCTACTTCGGACACCCTGAATGGGAAGAACACGCGCCGGGCCTCAAGAGCATTGAGGATGCGCTTGAGATCCGACGCAGGGTCTTGCTCGCATTCGAAGCAGCCGAACACGCGACAGACGAGGCCGAGCGCCGCCGAAAACTAACATTCGTCGTCGTTGGTGGTGGACCGACAGGCGTCGAGTTGGCAGGTGCGCTCAGGGAGATCGCGGTCGAGACAATCGCTCAGGATTTCCGTCACATCGACACCTCGAGCGCACGTGTCCTGCTCGTCGAGGGCCAAGACCGCCTGCTCGCAGCGATGTCCGAGAACGCCGGCGCCCGCGCCCTCGAAGACCTCACAACGATGGGTGTCGAGGTCATGCTCTCGAGCTTCGTAACCTCGATCGAAGCCGACCGTGTGGTCGTCGGGGACGACATAATCGGGACCAACACGGTGGTCTGGGCGGCTGGCGTGCAAGCCTCGTCTTTGGGCGGAATGCTCGGAGCGACCCTGGATCGGGCCGGCCGAGTTCACGTCGAGCCGGACTGCTCCGTGCTCGGCCTCACTGACGTTTTTGTAATCGGTGACATGGCTCACCTGGTAGATCCGGTCAGCGGAGAACAGGTCCCGGGAGTTGCGCAGGGCGCACTTCAGATGGGCGAGCACGTCGCAGCAGAGATCGCCACGGCGATTGATGGCCCGAGTTCGAAACGTCCAGAGCGAGTCTTTGTCTACAATGACAAGGGCTCGATGGCGACGATTGGGCGCGCGCGCGCGGTCGTCGACATCGGGGGCCGGACGGTCGGCGGATTTGTCGCGTGGCTACTCTGGTGCTTTGTCCACGTCGTGTTTCTCGTCGAGTTCCGGAACCGCGCAGCGGTTATGCTTCACTGGATGTGGGCCTACCTAGCTCACGTCAGAGGAGCCCGCTTGATCACGGAAGCGAGAGGCGAGAAGCCCTAGTGAGGTCGACGCCGTCGGCCCCGGGCTACTCGCAAGAGACGAAGGCGCTGGCCGTATTGTTGGTGGCCAAGCACTCGATCGTCGAAGCAGCTCCAGAGGCGTTGATGTTTGCCACCAAGCGTAGCTCGCCCCGCGGAGCTCGCGCGGATCGGCAGGTCACCTCAAGACACGCTCCTGGAGGTAGCTGCTCACTAGCAAACGTCTCGCAAAGCAGGTCAGGTCCTTCATCAGCGAACACGGCAGGCATGCCAGCGCCAATCGGCCGTCCGCCTCGATTGCAGACCACACCCGTCAGATTGGCACCCGCGCCGTCTCGGCGACACGCGGTGGTTGGCTCGATTCGGGCAGTCGCATCCGGATACGCCTCATTGCCAACATCTCCCTGTGCGTTTGCGCGAAACGCGTTGGGACCTCCGATAGTGAACGGCTGAACCCACTCTGAGGTTCTTGGCACCTGTCCGTCGTCGGTGATGTTTGTTGTTGCGAACGCATGCTGGTTCCAGATTGGCCTTGAAGATGCCCATCGATCGAGCCGATCTCGGAGGACCTGAATGCCGACGAGGCTTGCCTCTGGAGGGTGTACCGCGCGGCACACATTGCCTGGTCCGTCTGTAGAGTCGACCGTCTCAACGCAGCCGGTTTGCTCGGTGCATTGATCGTCCGCATCACAGCGACAGAGCCCATCCACACATCCCAATCCGGCGGCTGGACAGTCCGTATCGAGTTCACAACGCAGCCCACGGTGGATCGGGTCCACGTCGGGGCACGTGACGTTGCAGTTGTCATTGGCGCCAACAACGATCTCCGCGTTCCCATCGCGGTCCGGATCAGCGACGATCGGGTTCTCGTACCAAGTGCAGGAGGTGCGGAATGCCGAATAGAGCACCGTGCCGCGATCGCCATCGTAGATGCGCGTGTAACACTCGTCGCCGTAGACGGCCTCCGCTCGGCCGTCCTGCTCAAAGTCGAAAATGGACGAGCCGGTCGTCCGAGAAGACAGGTCCTGGGACAGCGTCGTCCAGCGAACGCCTGCGCCAATGCACTCTACGCCGGGCCCCTCACAGTCTGGGTCAAAGACCCGAAATGCGTTGCCACCAGCGCTGGCGAACTCGGCGCGGCCGTCGTTGTCGAAGTCTCCGACTGTCGGAGGCCCGCCGCCCGTGATCCCGCCGACGTCGAGCACAATGTCACCGTCGAGCGTAACGACAGTCGCCCGGTTGTTCCCGGCCGTGACGATCTCGGCAATGCCGTCCCGCGTCTCTCGGTCGAAGTTCTCAGGGCCTTCGCCGTCGGTTCCAAAGTCTCCGTAACCGTAGTGTGTGCGCGCGCCGGTCGGCAACTCTTCAAACTCGACCGTCCACTCAGTGAGCACTGGATCCCACTCGAAGATCTTACCCTCAGCGATGAGCTCGATCGCACCGTCCTGATCGAGGTCCGCGACGACGGAGATCGACATTGCTCCGCCGGCGACCTGCCCAGGATTGAGTCGCCTACCTGTGGCGCCGTCGAACACCTCCCCTCCGGAGATGACCTCCGGTAATCCATCATCGGTCAGATCATGTAGCGCGGGGCCGTCCCATCGATCGCGCTCCGTGATGTCAGAATCCATCGCTACCCACAGGGTCACATAGCCTTCCCTTCCGGGATCCCACGAGAAGGCGATCAAGCCCGTAACCGCTCGCTGAGCAACGATCTCTACGTTCCCATCACCGTTCAAGTCGGCGATGGCCAATGGCGCTGAAGCGATGACACGGTGCTCCGGATTGTCGATCGTCTCCTGCAGCTGACAACTCTCGCCGTCCAGGATGCGAATCACACCGAAGTGCTCGGGGTTGATGCCAGCGGCGGCATCCGATCCACCATCTGAGTGGTTGTAGCTGACGAAGAAAATCTCAGCGCCGTACTTGGAGTCGTGCGGCGAATTGGCGACCATTGGCGTACCGAGCACGTTGCGGTGATCAGGAAACGCGTCGCCCTCGGACGGACCACGCCACTCACACTCCACCGAGGGCTCGAAGACGCCGATTTCTACCCGGCCGGTGCAGGACTCGTCGACCTCCCCTCGAGGTCCCCAGCCATAGGGAACACACGCGTCAGGATTGTCGCAAACCTCGCCGCAGCAATAGGAATCGTTGCCGCACTCGCCGCCCTCACAAGCTCCCAAGGTTGGAACGCAGACTCCGTCGGCGCAGACCAAACCAGGTTCACAGCCGGACTCGGTGCAGATTTCCCCGAGCTCTGCCGGCAAAATCGGCTCAAGGCCGTCGACCACCACGTCGCGCACCTCTACGTCCACCTCTGCCGCGTCTGGGGCGCCAAGTTCGGGCCCAAAGTCCGATCGGTCCGGCGTATCCTCCACGACGTCGGCGACGTCCTCTACAGCGCGTTCGCCGATAGCAGAGCAGGCGGTAGCGAGGGAGGCGAGGGAGGCGAGGGAGGCGAGGGAGGCGAGGACGAGCAAAGTGCAGTTTTTCATACCTGCGAAGCTACCAGTTCGGCCCAGAGCCAGCAATTCGGGGTGCGGAGCGTGTTCGCCGAACCTCCCACCGAGGCCCAGATCACTCCGCAGCCTGGCGCCGCCCGGGCACTTCCGCACTCGGCGCAGCCACAATCTTCGGCTCGTAAGGGCCACCCATCGCCTTGCTGAAGAGGTTTCGCTTCGAGATCGCAGTCGCAGCGAGCACGCCACCGATCGCGGCACCGGCAACGCCCGGCGAGCACACGTCCGCGCCAGTCATCCACATGCCTGGAAGCTTCGTCGCGGGCCGCATCGCCTTCTCTTCGAATCGCTGCGGAGTGCACGCGATCCCGTAGATCTCACCCATCGGGTGTCCAGCAAAATGCTTGGTCGTTAGAGGTGTTGAGAGCTCAGCGATCTCGATGTGGTCACGCACCTGTGGGCACTGCTCGAGCAGCGCAGCGAGTAGCTTCTCGGAGAGAGACGCCTTGAACGCATCGTAGTCGGCACCACGCTTCTTCCACTTGGTGTCTTCCCACTGCGAGACCCAGTCGTACGGTACTAGGGTGAGCACCTCGAGCGTCGCATTGCCGGGATGATTGTCAAGGAAGTGCGGGTCGCGAGCGCTTGGGAACGAGAGGAACGCCACGGGGAGGTCGGCCTCGGGGCTCTTTGTCCACGCTGCTACCTGCGCATCATGGTCGTCGCCTGGGTAGACCCAGATGTTGTTCTTTGGGAGCTGAAGCTCTGCGGCCGTCCGGTTCATACCGACGTAAAGAGAGACGTGCGCGGCCGACGTTTCCGTTCGCGCTCGAACAGCTCCTAGCTCACGCTTCGCGGCGCAGTCAGGGAGCAAGCTCTGGGTCAACGGGACGCCCGCGTTGCTGCACACGATCGGCGCGCGAACCTCCTGACCGCTCTCCAACTTAACTCCAACCGCGCGCCCGCCTTCGACGAGCACCTCGGCAACCCCAGCGTTCGTGGCGATGCGACCCCCGTTTCGCTCGAGCACCTTCTCGACCATCGCCGCGATCTGCGCAGCGCCGCCCGCCGGGTAGTAAGCCCCCTGAAAGTAGTGCGATGCCACCATGGCGTGAATGGCCCAGCTCGCCTGCTTCGGCGGCAGGCCGTAGTCGCCCCACTGACCCGCGAGGACTGCGCGCAGACGCTTGTTCTGGGTGATGGAGGACAGAACATCGTGCACCGTCGCGCTCGATATCTTGAGCAAACGCGAGCGCAGCAACGGACCAGCAACAGCCGTGAGCGGGCCCGACAGAACCTTGTCGGCAAAGTAGAGCGTCGCCGCCAGCTTCAGCTTCTTGAGCTCCGACAGGTAGCGATCGATCGCTTGAACGTCATTCGGGAACGCCTTGCACATGGTCTCGCGCCAGGCTCGCTTGCCCACCATGAACGGGTAGCGATCGCCTCCTATGACGATCTCGTCGTAGACCGGCCCCATGTCCGCCCAGGTCAGCTCGCCGTCGGTGACGTAGTCGAGGATCTGACCGAGGCCGCCCTTGTTCTTGATCTCGCCAACATAGTGCACGCCGACGTCCCACTCGAATCCGGGCCGCTTGAAGCTATGGGTAAAGCCCCCGGCCGTATAGTGCTTCTCGAGCACCAAGACCTTCTTGTTGTTTGCTTTCGCAAGCAAGGCAGCCGTCGTCAGCGCACCAACGCCAGATCCAATGAGGATCGCGTCGTACGTCTCATCGATGGGGAACTTCTTAAGGGGTTTGCCAGTTCTCATACTTCCTCGGTCAATGCGGCCTCGACGAGCTCAATGACGGATCGGTCCATCACGAGCTTTCCTGCGAGGTGTAAGGAAACGATCCCGTGGATCGTCGCCCATTTCAGCTGGGCCAGTGTTTGTGAATCTCCGCGGTAGACGCCCTCGGCGACCCCACGTTCGACGGTCTGATTTAGGTAGGAAATGCCTCGCAAAGCCTCCTGTTCGACCTCCGGTTGTCCCGCGCCCTCACTCTGCTGGAACATGATGCGATAGGCGTCCGGCTCGTCCAACGCGAAGCCGACATAAGCCAGACCCAAGCGCTTGATGGTCTGCGCGACCGTACCGCCCATCGCCGCTGCCTTTTCCTGGCGATCCGCAAAGCGCCGGAACGCTGAGGCTCGGACCAGCGTGATCAGGTGCTCTTTGTTCTCGAAGTATCGGTAGGGCGTCATCGCACTTACGCCGAGTTCTGTGGCGACGGATCGCATCGAGAGGCGCTCAGGACCTCGCTCGGCGAGCATCCGGGTGCCGGCGATCGTAGCGCGCGATCGAAAGTCGTCGCACTCTGCGGATGTGAGGGGGCTGCGGGCCATTCAATCGATGTACGGTGTAAAATTTACACTGTCAACGATTGGTATGGCGGTGGATCGGGGCGGTCATGGGCGTGGTTTGAATCAGACGGACAATCAACGGCCGGGGGCTGCGGCGTCATGTCGATTGGGGGGGCGGCATGACGCGAGTCGATCGGCGGCAAACGGCGGTGGCATGGCGGTGGCATGGCGGTGGCCGGACGGGTGGCGATTTGGGCGGTACGGCGATACGGCGATACGGCGTCGATCGCCGGCACGGGCGGAACGGCGGAACGGCGGAACGGCGGGCACGGCGTCACGGCGGGCACGGCGTCGATCACCGGCGCGGGCGGCACGCGGTGATTGGGGCGACGAGCGGCAGTTCGGCGGCGTGACGCGTTTTTACACCCGCCCTGGAGGGCGGGCCTATGAGCGCTGCGGACTGAAGCCCTCGCGGAACCCCAATTGGGGTTGGCGAGGGGAAGCCCTGCGGGCTGATGAGAGGGCTGGGTTTGAGGGGGTGGGGACTTGGTTGGGGCGCTTTGGGCGTCCGATTTATCCTCGGTTTCCGCCGCCTCGGTTTCCGCCGCCTCGGTTTCCGCCGCCTTGGCTTCCGCCGCCTTGGCTTCCGCTACCTTGGCCTCCGCCTCCTCTTCTTCGGCGACGGCGGCGCTTGGGGGGGGCGCCTTCGGCGGTTGCGGGGGGCGCGGTCACTGCTGCGGATGCCGGTGGGGCCTGTCCTTTCACAAAGACCTGGGGGCCAGCGGGCTCCTTCTTGGCCCGGCGGGAGCGGTCTCCATCACCCGTTTCTTGGTTGCCGCCGCCGGATCCTTGGCTCCCGCCACCCTTCTTTTTGCGCTTCGGACGACGATCCTGGTGGTCGCTGGAGGCGAGGGCTTCGTCCTCCTCGACGTCCATCATCTGGCCGAGCAGCATCTCTGCGTCGATTTCACGGCGCGAGAGCTTGTGGCGCCCTGTTAGCACGCTGTCTGGGAGGAGCTCGCCCTGCTCATAGAGCGCCCACATCTCGTGGGCGAAGCGCAGTTGATTTTGTGGAACGCCTTGCATCAACTCGGACGTCAGGTTGTTGACGTCGCGAATGAGAATCCGTTTCGCGTTCCGGTTCTGCGCCGCGTTGATGGCCTGCGGGAAGTCGATGATGACCGCGCCTTCTTCTTCCAAGAGGACGTTGAAGAGCGAGAGGTCACCGTGAACGATGTCTGCGCAGAGCATGCGGCAGACGTCGCGGATGAGCTGGTGGAAAAGCTCCTGCGAGTCCTCTGGCTCGAGGCTGCACTCGGCTAGCCGCGGCGCTGGACCACCTTCAGGGCCCGTCACGCATTCCATGATCAGCACGCCTTCGATGAAAGCGTACGGCTTAGGAACGCGGACTCCAGCTCGGTAGAGCTTCTGAATCACGTCCGCCTCGGCCGACTTCCAATGCTCTTCGTCGCGATCGCGGCCATGACGGCTGCGCTTGCTCATCGCGCGCTGATCACGAGTATTACGGAATTTCCGGCCTTCGGCGTATGAAGACCGATTATGGAAACTCCGCTCGTTGGACTCCTTATATACTTTCGCGGCGCGGAGCTCGCCCCCTGCTTCGACAAGATAGACCTGCGCCTCTTTACCGCTCATGAGCGGTCGGACAACTCGGTCAATAATCCCGTCTTCGATTAAGGGCGCCAAGCGTGGTGGCATCCTCATGAACGGTTCACCTCGTGCGGTTAGGCTGAGAAGGGAGCTGGGAAGTGCACTCGATTCCTGAACTCACATGTTTCTGCCGCTCCGGCAAGTGTGGAGGGCCACGAGGGAGTCGTGGGCGCGTCGTGGGCGCGTCGTGAGGGAGTCATTGAGGTGTCACGAGGAGGCCTCCGAGCGGTGCCTTAGACAGCGGCCGAGCCGCCTGTGGCACGCTGGTGAGAGAGATCACACTCCCCTCGCACCGGCCGTGACTGCCTGCCAGAACGCCCCACCCTTCCTAAGAACGCGCTCCAACGACCAACCGGGGTCGAGCACGTCGGTGTACATCCGAGCCACACCTCATTACGAGACGCCCCGTCCCCAACCCCCATTCGATCGTTGAGCACCGAACTCGTACGCCCAATTCATCAGCTCGCCTTTCCGCTTTCGCTGGTAAACGCTGTGCTGACACCGATTCGCCGCGCCTGCTACCCGCTCAATGCGGACAAGATGAAGCGTGCGGCGCAACGGATCACCGGCCTCACGGACTTCGGCGACGACAACGGGTTTGAAGAGCGTTACCGGGCAACCGTCGCGAGCCTGAACCGGATCGACTGGCACTTCATCGGGCGGGCCAGTGTTCGGGTCAACGTGCTCTGGTCGCTGACCAATCGCCTCCGTGTCACGCACCTGCTCAAGCAGCACCCCGAGATCCGCGACGTCGAGCTTGATCCCCCGGTCGTTATTCTAGGCCTCTTCCGCACCGGCTCTACGTTTCTGCACAACGTGATGGCGTCCGATGAGCAGCTCCGCGCCGGGTGGATGTGGGAGTTTGGCTATCCTGCCGGACGGAAGCACGACCCTGTCAAAGACACCAAGTGGCGCCAACAGAAATGCAGACGCACGCTGAAACTCGTCGACTGGGTCGTTCCTGACCAAGGCGAAGTGCACGCTGTGAGTGCCGACCAGCTTGAGGAAGACTTCTTCCTGCTCGAGCACGACTTCTCGAGCATGAAGTTCGTCGTAGGCTTCGGAGACTGGCAGCTCGGGCGCGATCTCCTGAAGGAGAACCTGGAGGTCTCGTATCGCTATCACCGATTGCAGCTTCAGCTGCTCTCGCTGAACCAGCCCAAGCGCCCGTGGCTGCTCAAGTGCCCCTGGCACCTGTGGAATCTCGAAGCGATGATGAAGGTCTATCCCGACGCCAAGCTGATTCATACGCACCGGGACGTGGCCACGGCGATCGGCTCTCAATGCAGCCTTAGCTCGCGCATCAGCGCTCGCATGAAGTGCCACGAAGATCTCTCAGAGGTGGGCCAGTTCTGGGTCGACTACGCGAAAGAGGGCATGCGACGGGGCCTCGCCCACCGCGATACGCTTCCCGCCTCCCAGGTCTACGATGTCCGACTAGAAGACCTTCGTCAGGACCCGAGAACTGCGTTCGAGAGGATGTATGAACACCTCGGTCTTCCTCATACAGACGAGCTCTTCGACACACTGACGGCCCGAGCTGAAGACATGCCCGCACTGCAAAGCGGCGTGCATGAGTACTCGATCGAGACCTACGAGTTGACCGACGCAGGAGTGAACGCAGAGTTCAGCGACTATCGCGCCCGCTTCGGAGTCTAGAAGACTCGTCCCCGGCCTAGAAGTCGGGAACTCGTGCGACCAAAGTCTAGAAGACTCGTCCCCGGCCTAGAAGTCGGGAACTCGTGCGACCAAATCGGGGTAGTCGACGAACGGGTTCCGGGAGTCCTGGAGCACTTCTACCTGGTCATTTCGGGTCCGCTCGGCATCCGAAACCCCATCGAACTCGTGCCACGCTCGGAGCACCTCCTCGTAGGCTGAGTCGATGTCTTCGTCGTAGACAGCCGCAAAGTAGAGCAGCGCTCGGGCCGCCTCACCCTTGTGCTCGTCACGCGGCTCGAAGCAGTCGTCGCCGTTTGCGTCCGAGCCCCGCAGCGATCCACCGTCGGCCCAGCCATCTGGGGTCACAACCTCACAAAATGGCAGGCTCCCACGAGCATTGTTCGCGCCCGCTGTGGACGGGAAGAGGTGGTGAAGATCGGAGCGCATCGGTTCGACGTCTGCTCCCTGGCTCTGCGGCCAGGTGTGCTCCGTGTTCATAATATTGGCATCCGGAGTTCCGACCGTCTCCAACGTAAACCCTGTGTAGACACAGGTGACGACGCCTGCCTCGTTGTCGACGCGCACGAACATCTCGTCGCGGGCGGTGCGATAGCGCGTCGGCGGATCCTCGTGGGTGTCGAGGTGCCGCTGATCGATCGCATCTGCCAACGCCTGTCCTTCGATACCCTCGAACGCGATCGGGTCACAGGCGTTGCCGTCCCCGTCCCCGTCGGTGTCGGATTGAGAGCGATTCACGACCCCTGGACAGTTGTCGGAGGCGTCGAGAACCCCGTCCTCATCAGAGTCTTGGTCAGGTACGACCTCTGACTCCGCGTCGATATCTGCTTCCGCGTCGGCGGAGATATCGAGCCCAACATCGGCTGCTGCGTCTGCCGAGGGCACGTCAGCCAAAGCATCGGCGCCTGGGTCGCTTGTCGTTTCGTCACCGCAAGCAGCGGTCAGCAGGAAGATAAGAGCTAGGTTACGTCTGCGCATCCGAGGGTTCTTGCGGAACTCTCAGGCGCGCGCAAGCCCAGCAGCGGTGGAGGGCGCACCCGCGGGAGTTGAGCGGCGACCGGTTGATCGCTAGTGCGCACGGCACCCCCTGAGCATCGATATGACCGCACAAACGTCCCAATCCCTGGCACTCTGGCTTCGCGAAGAGCCCTTCACTCTCGCACTTTCCGCAGGATTCTTCGGCTTCTTCGCCCATGCGGGCTTGGTGGCTGCTCTCGAAGAAGAGGGCATCGCGCCAGCCCGCATCACGGGCGCAAGCGCAGGTGCCTTAGTGGGCGCAGCTTGGGCATCTGGGGTATCAGCGCGCGACCTCTTGGCCATCCTCTCCGACATCCGTCGACCGGACTTCTGGGACGTCTCGCCTGGGTTCGGGCTACTCCGAGGCCAGCGCTTTCAAGAGATCTTGGAGAGGACTCTCGACTGCGAGACTTTTGAGCAATGCCGCGTGCCCGCATCGTTCTCGGTTTGGCATATCCGAAGCCGCCAGACGGAGGTCGTTGATTCAGGCCAGCTCGCCGCCGCAGTCAGGGCATCCTGTTGTTTTCCGGGACTGCTTCAGCCCGTTGACCTCGGGGGCCGCCTCTTTCTGGACGGCGGTATCTCAGACAGACCAGCGATCGCGGCGATCTCCCCGAACGAGCGCGTGCTCGCGCATCACCTCGCCTCTAAGTCCCCATGGCGGCTGGCCCTCTCAGCGCCAAGCGGGCCGAACATGAAGACGTTGGCTATTCCTGGGCTTCCGAGGCTCTCTCCGTTCGATTTGGAAGCAGGCCCCGAGGCCTTTGAGGCCGCTCGCGTCGCAACACTCAACGCGCTGCGACGCCCCACCGACTGACGTCGCTTGCTACCAGGGATCAACGACGGGTTTTTCTTGGTTGCAGGAGCCGAACGGTAGGCGTAAGGGCGCGGCAATATTACATTGCCGCGCTGCGTCATGATGCTTCGACTGAACACAATCCGCCTTCTCCTTGCCCTTTTCGTCGCCTTCACAGGCGTCTCGATCGCGCGCACCTCGTTTGCCGCCTTCGACTGGGGCAGCGACTGCTCCACCGGCGCCACCGGGATCAACGAGACCGTGCCGTACCGGGCAACGATCGACCTTGGGACCATCCCTGGCGGAAAGCTCGATGTCTCCATCGAGTTGGACGCCGAGCAAGACATCGACATCGTCCTCATCGACGTTGAGACCGGCATCGAGATCATCTCCTGGCCCGACGGGCTGCTCAACGGCGATGACCAGGAGTGCACCACCTGGCGCGGCGCTCGTTACAGCTACTCCGGCTACAATGGCGGCCAAAGTATCTCAACGGTCGGCGACGAGTGGATTCGAATCGAGGGCCAGAGCAACCGCGAGTTCGAGATGCGCGTCTAGCGCTACGCGTCCGGCGATGCCAACGTCGCTTACTCGTGGAGCCCGGTGTCGACCTGTAACGAGCGCGGGAACGGGGAGCTCACCCAGGCGATTCCTCGCGGCGCGTCCATCGAGATCGGAGTCATCCCAGCCGGCAAGATCAATGTGAACATCGAGCTCGACACCACAGGTGGCGAAGACCTCGACGGCGCCCTCTGGGACGGCGACATGCAGATCATGCAGTGGCCCAGCGGATTGATCGCTGGCTCTCGAGCAGCAGAGGTGACCTACCGCGGAGCAACCATCCGCTACTCAGGCTACAACCGAATCGACGGCGACTGGGGACACGAGCAGATCGAGGCCCTCGGGCGCGTCCCAACCGACCTCACGATGTTCGCCTACAGCTCTCAGTCAGGTAGAGCGCAGGTCACTTATGAGTGGGGCGTTGGAG
>JBLHWZ010000146.1:0-12894 GCA_047629415.1 Bradymonadia bacterium
GACACTACGATGCCGCTGGGAGCGAATTCCTGGAAGGGACAAGCGTGACCTACTCTCCGATTTTCTGACCACGCGTTATCTGACATCGTGACTCCGACACACAGGAGCAGCCGATGAAGAAGAGCAGGTTCAGTGACGAGCAGAAGGTGAAGATGTTGTGCGAGGCGGAGGCAAGAACGGTGGCGGATGTTTGAAAGAAACACGGGGGCTCTCCTGAGACGATTTACATGTGGCGGCGCAAGTTCGCTGGCGTTGACGTCAAGGAGGCCAAGCGGCTTCGCGAACTCGAACGGGAGAGCGGTCGGTCGAAGAAGATTCTCGTCGAGTGCGACCTCGAGATCGAAGTGAGGAAGGAAATCGCAGCAAAAAATGGTGAGCGCGCCGGCACGCAAACGGCAGGTCGAATTCGCCGTAAAGCGAGGCCTGTCAGGCCGGCGCGCCTATTGCCTATTGAACGTTGCCCGTTCGGCGCTGACGTACGCGTCTCGCCCCGATGAGCGGGACCGCGAGACGCTGCAGGGCCTGCGGGAGTTGGCTCAAGAGTATCCACGTTGGGGCTATCAACGCATGCGCGTGATGCTGGCCCGGAGAGGTTTCGAGATGAGCGTGAAGAGAGCGCATCGGTTGTGGAAGAAGACGGAGCTGCAGGTACTCCGCAGGCGCCGATAACGTCGCGTGGCCTCGTCTCGTCCCCGGCCGCACCGCGCCGCCGGCGCGAACCAGGTTTGGGCGTATGACTTCGTCTTTGACGCCTGCGCGAACGACCAGAAGATCAAGCGTCTGACGGTGATCGACGAGTGGACGCGCGAGGTATTGGCGATCGATGCCGCCGGCCGATTGCGCTCGGGCCGTGTACTCGAAGTCCTCAGCCGACTCGTGAGCGAGCGAGGCGCGCCTCGCGTGTTGCGTTCCGACAATGGCCCCGAATTCGTATCGATGGCCGTCATTGGATGGCTACACCGCGATGGTATCGAGACTGCGTTCATCGCTCCCGGGAAACCCTGACAGAACGGAACGAACGAGAGCTTCAACGGCAAGTTTCGCGACGAATGCCTCAACCTCGAATGATTTCGGACCTGAGCGCAAGAGCGGTTTCTGCTCGAAGTGTTCCGCCGAGGGTACAATGAAGAACGACCCCATTCGAGCCTCGAATACGCAAAACAAGTGCGGTCAGCAAAGCAAACAAGACGATTCTTACCACCTAGGTACCTGTCAGGCAGGAGGTGGTCCGAAGACGTGGGGCAGGTAACGACCAGCTACCCTCATCGACACCACAATTCGCCGTGCCGATGCTCTACTTCTCCCTCGCGCCCAAACGCGGTCCTTGTTGGCGCCCTCGTCGCCGTATGCCGACCTCGCGCGAACCTCATCGTCGCCAACATCGCGCTCCGGCAACAGCTTGCCACTCTGAGAACGAAGCACCCTCGCCCTCGCCTCGCGAACCGTCACAGGCTCTTGTGGATAGCACTCAGACGATGGTGGCCCTCATGCGAAGCGTCCTCGTGCTTGTCATGCCTGAAACGGTCCTCCGCTGGCATCGCGCTGGCTTTCGCGCGTTCTTACGGTTCCGTTCAAAATCGAAGGGGCCGCCTCCGATCGCTCTTCCGATCCGGCGAGCCATTCAGCGACTACACTGCGAGAACACTAAACGGAGCGCCCCTCGCATCCACGGCGAGCTCCGCCGCCTCGAATTCGACATGCGCGAAGCCACTATCTCCTGCTATCTCGCCCGATTCGGCCCGCAAAAGTCCAAGCCGCTCTCCAACCAGACTCGGGCCACCTTCCTCCGTAACCACACGCCTGAATTTTCGGCGATGGACTTCTTCGCCGGCTACAACATCTTCTTCCGCTGACACTACGTCTTCTTCGTCCTTGATCACGATCGCCGGGAGATCCGTCACCTCGCGGTGACCACTCGACCGACAGGCGACTGGGCCCTGCAACAGCTCCGCGAGGCTTTGCCATACGACACCGGCCAAAGCCATCGCCTCATCTGCGACTCCGATTCCCTCTTCTCGCGCCACGTCCTCGATTTCATCACCGAGGTCGGCATCAAGCTCCACCAGTTCCGAGGAAAACCTCTGGATGAACGGGCACGCCGAGAGGTTCGTGGGCATCGTGCGCCACGAGCTGCTCAACCACGTCATCGTTCTCAACGAGAACCATCTCAGGCGACTCACTACGCCATACGTTTCGTACTATCACCACGACCGCAGCGCGCATGGCGCTCGGCAAAGCGACTCCGGCGAACCGTGACGTTGAGGAGCCTGGGCCGGGCGCCGAGTTGATCGCGGAGTCACGGCTCCGTGGGTTGCATAATCGATATCGTTGGAGCGGGAGGGCCGCCGCGTAGTCGCGAGCCTCGGGACCCTTCATCGGCGGCAAACGCTTGTCTGCACAGCGAGGGGGGTCCCAACTACGGATCCCGTCACCTCGGCCGATGCTCGCCGGACGCTCACCCGGCGGCGGAGGCTAAATCCACACGAAACAAACTTCGGTTCGGTTCGAACTCGGACTCGACAGTTCGCGATCTCTTCGTAAGGAGGGACACCCTTTGGAGCATCGAAAACACCGTCCTACATCGCGTCAGACGGTTCGTCCGGCCAAACGGCCGACTCACCCTCCGGTTCAATGCCAACGCTCGCGTTGAGACAAACTTCCCAACCCTCCTCGATGCTCTGAAATCATCCGGCTAAACGACTTCGATTTGCCGGATTGAGGCTAACGCTCGCTCCCCAGCCCACCTCCATAGAGCCGCCACTCGTTCGCGCCGTGGTTGTGGAGGTGAAACACAGCCCTACTACCGGGCGGGGCATCGAATTCGAGGATGGCGATGTCGACGTGATGGGCGGCCTCCGCTGGTATCGCGACCGTTCGCTCCCATACGACTCGCCCGTCGATCGCCAGCGCCAAGTGCCCCTCGGCGGGTCCGTGCGGCGACCAGAGCCGAAGATGCGACCACTCGACGACCAACTCCTGCCCGGCGCTGGCCCCATTCGGGAGTGTCTGTTCGAGGACCGCATAGTTACAGTGGTCGGTCTCCAGTGCGATCGACATCGGCTCTGTTACGAGCGAAGACGCTACGCAAGTGACCGTCTCCGGCCGATGGTCCGGCCTCGGATCGGCGGCGGAGGTGGCCCAAGTCCACTCGGACGACGGCAAAACCAATCGCTCCAGTGCGGGCTCGGCTTCACAGCCAAAGAGTACCGCACCGACGATAATCGACGCGAGGCAGATTCGCAGGACTGCGCAGCTCGGGCTCACTCGTCACCACCTTCTGGGATGGTGACATAGAGGGCGGCTAGGCACATTTCATCTACCGTCCTATCTCCCCATGTCAGCGGCTCATCGAGCCCCTGGGTCGTCCATTCGCAGCTGATTCGAAGGTCGCTGGCGGAGTCGATGAGGACCGGCTCTGTGTACCAATAGTTCAATTGCCAACCGAAGTCCCAGCGAGGAACATCCAGAAGGCACGATTGTTCCGCGCCCGGGGCTTCCAACCGGAGAGAGAGTCCGCGCTCGTGCATGTGCGCGTTGGTGCCGTGTACCAGGAGCGGCCCCTCGTAGTCCCCGAGGCCGAAGTCGGCGAGCGACCACGAGATCGGCGTTTCGTCAGTGGTCGTCCACGAGTCGAGCCCAGGAGGGCCCTCAAAATCCAAGTCGAAGGCTGCGATCTCGAGGATCTGTGTGATGCCAACGGCGTCGCTGGTTTGGAGAAACACCTCCGTGCGATCAGTCTCGCCGGGCCCTCCAGCGATGTTGTAGTGCATCTCCAGGATGAACGGGCGCGACCCGTCAACAGTGACGCCGGTCCCTTCAGGAAAGTGAGTCACGCCCACGCCGGGCACCCATGAGGCGACAGTGGTTGCGTCGACCTGCGGGCCCGTTCCGAAGCATGGATACCCCGGTCCCTCGGCTTCCTCGTCGAGCTGCCGTGCCTCCGCGGCAGCGGCGTCGTCGCTGGTCTGATACATGATCAGGTGATGGGCAATTCGCGGGTTGCTGGGGACCGCGTCGTATCCCGTGACGGTGAACGCTCCAGGGGAGTCGACGACGAAGCAACGGTAGTCGTCCGACGTGCTTTGGTCGGGCAAATAGTCGTGGCCTGTGTCGACGGTCGCGATGACTCCCTCAAGAGCAATTCGCTCCGGAGGCGCGGTCGGTTCTCCGCGCAAAATGCCCTCGGGCGCGCCGATATCCGCCCAACGAACGAACGTCTCAATCTCGTCATCGTCCAGCCAAAGCGAGTCGTCGAACGACCCGCACGAGCCGGTGGCATCTGCCAAGAACGGCGGCATGCGCCTGTCCGCCACGGCCGCCGCCGAAGGCATCGCCCACTGGCTAGCCTCCTCGTACGTCGTCAGCGGAAACGGGCCGAGGCCGCCGACCTGATGACACCCGACACAGTAGGTGGCGAGTAGAGGTTGCACGTTTTCGTGGTACGTCGTGTCGAAGTCTTCTGCCGGGGCGGCCGGTTCCAAATCTTCGCCGCACGCAGCGTGGGCGGCAGCCGAGACGATGAGTGCTGCGGCGAGTCGGGAATTGCGTGTCATTGGTCAGTCCGAGTCCAGTTGAGGGCCGAGGAAGTTGGAAGCTACGGGCGACGTGCGGGCGCCGATACCGGTGATCCGCGAAGCGTACGCACCAGGCTGCGAACCGGTCTTGGCCCCTGCGAACTGGCACGGATCAACTGCTGCCCGTACCATCGGCGCGTTCGCGTAACCTGCCCCTGTTTGAATGATGTCCAAAGCCGTAACTCCCGGATTGACCGCGCTTGTCGTCGACGACGAGCGCCTTGCGCGGGTCGCTTTGCGTCTCAAGCTCGACGCCGACGAGCGCTTGTCTGTGTGTGGAGAAGCGGCCTCTGTCGCGGAGGCCGTCGCACGGATCGCCGAGTTGAGACCTGACGTGGTCTTCCTCGATATCCGAATGCCCGATGGGACCGGTTTCGACGTGTTGTCCCAGAGCAGATTCGAAGGCGAGGTGGTCTTCGTCACGGCGCTCGCCGATCAAGCGTTGAGGGCGTTCGAGGTGAACGCGCTCGACTATCTGGTCAAACCCATCGATACCGCCGCCCTCGATCGCGCAGTTCAGCGACTAGGCAAACGGGCGTCCGGATCGCAGCCGCCAAGACGGTCATCGGCGCACGAACGGCTCAGAGCCGACGACATCGCTGTGCTTCGAGACGGAGGCCAAATGAAGTTCGCGCGGGTCTCGGACATCGTGTGTATCCGCAGCGCGAATGAGTACAGCGAGGTCCACACCAACGGAAACGACGCCATTCTGACCAGCAGCACCATGCGAGAGTGGGCAGATAGATTGCCAACCGAGCGGTTCATGCGTGTGCACCGGAGTGCGATCGTGAACCTGGATCAGGTCGCAGAGGTGACTCGCCACGGACGAAGTTGGTCGATTTCCATGCGCGATGGGCAGGACGACATCCCCCTAAGCCGCGAACTCGCGAGCACGTTCGCGGACGCCGCTGCCAGACTACAACCTTTAGCGCGGGCGACAGAAGACGACCGCTAACCCAACGTGAGGCGTGCGCTTACCCAGCCGTCTTGCTCGCTAAGTACGAACGCGTCTTTGGGATGTCCCATCGCGGCAAGCCGCGCTTTCACGTTCGCGATTCCGACGCTCGAGGTCGCCGGCCCGGGCGCGCTGAGCGATCCTGTGTTGCGTACTTCGACCACCAGCCCGGTCGGCCCCTCTTCGGCGCGCACCTCCACTCGCGTGACAGCGGTCGATCGCTCGACCCCGTGCTGGATAGCGTTCTCGACCAGCGGTTGGAGCAGCATCGATGGAAAGGGACGGCTGCGGAGGCCAGGTGCGACGTTGAACTGAACGGAGAGCCGTTCTTCGAAGCGAGCTTTCTCACAGCGAATGAGTCGCTGAACGAAGTCGAGTTCATCCCCGAACGTAGCACCTTGGAGAGCACCGAGACTCTCGTCGGCGAGGCTACGGCGCAAGAGCCCACCGAGGTCTTCGATGAAAACACGCGCGCGGTCGGGGTCGATAGCGATGAGCGCGCTCACGGAGTTGAGTGAGTTGAAGAGGAAGTGCGGGTTGAGTTGCGATCGCAGACGTCTCAGTTCGGCCTCGCGCGCCAGGCGGTCCGCTACGGCAGCGGCCTCAGATGCTCTCGCCGCGTCCGCGGATGCTCTCGCCGCGCGCCGGCTGAAGAGGACCGCCATGTACACCCCCGACCAACCGGCGAGGGCTAGCGCGTATTCGAGCGCAACGTACAGGTACCATCGCCCAGGCTGGACGCCCGCCGGAACGGCCCGCGCGAACCGGCTCCCGAGCCCGGCGTCGATTCCCGCGACGGATGCCCACCAGAGCACGCCCAGAATTGCGCTTATCACAAGCGAGTAGACAACGGCATTGCGCCCGCTGCCTCGGTGTAGCCCAAGCCTTAGAATCGCCGAAGCGAAGAGCGTCGACCAAGCGATACCGAGCCCACTGAAGAAGACGATCGCCAACACGGCTTCGCCTGTGTCGGCGACAGCTCCCGGCCCCTCGGCGAGCACCGCGGCGGTAACGACCGTCGTCCATCCAGCAACCTGCGCGGCGCCAAAGCGCCGAGCGTCCTGCGACGGCCACATCTCGGGGGAATTTATGATCTGCGACATTGCGTCCTCAAGTTCCTCACACCTTGTAGCAAGGCGGGGCTCAACCGTGCACCTCGATGCGCTATACTCGATGCGACGGGCTTCACCCAAAGCGACTCGGCATCACATGTTTGGTCCAGGGACCATCGCGGTCACGCGCTAACGCGCATCATCGGAACGATCCACCTGACTTTCGGTCTGGTCCCTGCTTGGTCCTCCTCTCCTGATGGCGATCGGAGAACTACGCTCGTGGGCGACCGGTCCTTGTCGCGCGGACTCCCAGCCGTCACGAGTTCTCAGAGGCGGGAGAGTATGATAGCCGAATTCAGCTGGGCCTGCAGTTAGGCTCGATAAGCAACTCATGATTTCAGAGGTCGTATGAAGACGCTCCATCGACCCGATCTCGTGCGGGCACATAGAGGAGGCTCGCTCACCCTGATTCCGGACGCAAAGCTGCGGGATTCCAAGGAAGCACTCGCGTCTGTCACGAAGTTCCTCGACTCTCGCGAGACCGAAGCGGTGCTGGTCGGCGACCGCTACCCCATCTTCCGCGATGGTTTCGCGCGGCTGGCCGAGCTCGTCGAGGAGCGCTGTGGGTAGCGGCGTGGGCCGCAATGATTCGCAGAGCCTCTCCCCCTCCGAACTCCGTGAACTTAGCACAGCTACCGTCGGACACTACGACGCTGCTGGGAGCGAATTCTGGGAGGGGACCCGCGGTCACGATGTCTCACAAAACACCAAGGCTTTGCTCCAAGCCATGTCTGGCGCATCGCCTCATCGCGTCCTTGACTTGGGATGCGGCCCGGGCCGAGATCTCATGTACTTCAAAGGGCTAGGCCACGAGGTGATAGGGCTGGACGGTTCTTCGGTGTTTGTCGAGATGGCGCGCAAGAACTCGGGATGCGAAGTGCTTCACCAAGACTTCCTCACGATGGATCTTCCTGCCTCCAGTTTCGACGGTGTGTTCGCCAACGCGTCGCTCTTTCACGTTCCCGCCCAAGAGTTGCCGCGAGTTCTAACCGAGCTACACGACACCTTGAGGGACGGCGGTGTGTTGTTCTCATCCAACCCGCGAGGTGACGACCGAGAGGGGTGGAGCGGCCAGCGCTACGGCTCGTACCATAGCGTGGAGGCGTGGCGGCGCTATGGGGTCGAAGCGGGGTTCGAAGAGGTGAGGCAGTACTTCCGGCCTGCGGGGCGGCCACAGGCCCAGCAGCCGTGGAGTGCGACCGTTTGGAGGAAGGAGACTCTCTGATCTGCCATGCCGACCGACGTCTACACAGCCCAGCATCTCGACGACCCACGTTCCAGGGTCGGTCTCGACGGCCGCCTCGAGCGATTGAGCTCTCTCCTCGAGATGCGGCGTTCGCTCTGGATCCCCCGGCCGTTTGTCAGCCAACCAGTATCCTGGGAGTCGGATCGGCCGGAGGTTGCGCGCTGGCTCCGCGGCTTGCGTGAACAAGAGGTCGACGCCCTTGAGAGTAACCTCGACGCTCTAGACCACGAGGCCCCGCGAGAGTGGCTAAGCCTGAAAGCAGAGGCTGCTGAGCTCTGCACCGTAGCTCGGCTGGCGGGGGCGCCCTCTACCATAGTCAAGCTCAAGAATGCCCGTTTCCGCAAAGGTGTGAAGGGCCGTAAGTGGGCCCAAATCAGCGCCTTCGCCTGCATCGTCGCCCCCCACCTAGAAGGTCTACCGCTCGTCGACTGGTGCTCCGGTAAGGGGCACCTTGGGCGGGCGCTCGCAGCGTTGAACGACGGCTGCGACATCACACTTGTGGAGCGAGACTCCTCGCTCTGCCTGAAGGGCGCGGCGCTCTCGCAGGCGTTGAACCGAACCCACCCCCACTCCTATCGGTTCGTAACGGCCAACGCCCTCGACCCAGCCACGGCCATTCACGTGCCCGAAGGTGCGGCGGCGGTTAGTCTGCACGCGTGCGGGGTACTGACCGATGCCCTGCACGAACACGCGATCGCTCGCGGCGCGCACCTGATCGCGTCGGCCCTCTGCTGCTTCCACTTTCTCGGCGACGCCGATGAATTCATCCCTCGCTCGGCGCTCGGTCGCGAAAACGACCTGCGACTGACACCGACGTTGCTCCGCTTGCCGATACACGACGAGGTCGTCGCATCAGGGTCGGCGAGGCGAGCCAGGCGCTCGACAATGGCGCGGCGCGCGGGCTTCGACCTTCTGGCCAGAGAAGCGAGCGGAGCCAATCATTACAGCCCGCTCGGCTCGATTCCTAAGTCGGCCGTCCGCCTTTCGTTCGAGCAGTTCTGCCGTTCAGTCGCGGAGCACACGAACGTACAACTGCCACAATGCATCGATTGGGCGGGCGCCCAGCTGGCGGGCGAAGAGTACGCGCTGCGCTCTCGAGCGCTCGCGATGGTACGATCAATCTATCGTCGGCCAATCGAGTTGTGGCTGGTGCTCGATCGCGCGCATCGATTGGCTGAAGCGGGAAGGCCCGCGCTCGTAGGCCGGTTCTGCGAGCGCGAAGTCAGTCCGCGGAATCTGATGATCCTATCAGCCGCCGCCAAGCCCGCCTGATCGCCCGCATAAGCTGCCCCGCGCTGTGATCGGATCCCCGGAAGATATCCTGGTTTCGTCGAAGAGCCCCCGGGGGGGACAGAGACCCGCCTCGCCTCACCCGTCCGCCGATCGTGGATTTGAGCCAAAACCGGATGTTCGTTTGGGTTAACCAGTAGGGTGAGCACAGTCCCAGAGAAGCCTAGCAATCCAAACTGCGGGACAAAGAAGCGACGGTCCAACGAATCGTCCTTCCAGGTGGAGCCGCAGACTGAGAGACAGATTTCACCGGCCTCGTCGCAGCCCCCTGCGCAGTCAGCAACGGGCTGCCACTGGCCGCCGCTGCACTGCTGGAGAGATCCGGCTGAACACATCTCGTCGGCTCCGACGCAGACCGCTTCCGTACACTGATCTTCCAGACAATTCGGCGCGTGAATCCCACAATCCCACTCGTCGACTGTCATTCCGTCCAAGTTACAGAAGAGCTCCGTGTCTTCGTCGAGGCAGCCCATGACCGCACGCGGCTCACACGCCCAATCCTCGCACCGACCTTCGACGCATGTCGTACGTGAGGGGCAATCTTCCTCGACCCACACTCCGTCATCACAATATTCGCGAACACCGTTGGAGTGACACCTCCTCGCTCCAAGGTTACAGTCGGGGCGTGGCGGTACGTCGGCACGACCATCCGCCGGAACGTCTTCGACATCCGAACCGCCGGCGATGTCGGGGAGGTCGGGGAGGTCGGGGAGGTCGGGGAGGTCGGGGAGGTCGGGGAGGTCGGGGAGGTCGGGGAGGTCGCGCTCTGACGGCAGTTCCCGGGCAACATCCGACACGGTCGAATCGAGTTCTCCGGGAGTAGAAACAGGCGACCAACATCCGAGAGGACCAAGGCAAAACGCCACGTTCAAGCTCCCCACCCTCCAACTGGTCCTTCGCCGAAACACCATGAGCGTGTCGTAGGCCTTGGTGACAATCGAGGTCAATAAGTAAGACTCCCGGGCTCGGGGTGGCCGGCTGTGCTCTCGCCATCGAGCGTGCGCGCCCGCCGCGAGCCTGGATATCAACTCTACCCGCACGCCACATACCCACAACGTTCACGAACGTACCGATCCACTCCCAGCCCGGACCCGCTTGTTAGCAGCAGGTCCAGTCTGGACGTGATCGGGAAAATGGAGATGGGGTCCACTTGGACATCAACATAACCACCTGTTGTGTGGACCGAGCTGATTAGCAGTCAGGCCCTTCGGGAGAACGATGACACATCCAACGATGACGGCGGATTCCGCCGAGGCAGAGCGGAGTCGGGGGCCTAGCGAGTTCCTAACTTGGGGCCCGCTCGTGCATGCACTAGTAGTAGTAGCTACCACGGATCTCGCCCTGCTACGGGACGTACCTTGGCCCGTTCCACTCGAGGTGGCACTGGTGCTGTTCTGGATTTGGCCAGTCTGGACGATAGCGGTCATCTCGATGCGGAGATCGCTTCGCAACGTTCTAGCCATGAGCGTCGCCGGCATCATGATAGCGCTGACGGCGCCGACGATGGTCACCTTCACAACCTGGCTGCGGCACGAATTCGTGTAGCAGAACGACCTGCGACCGGCCGTCAGTGTCTTACGACCGAGCCTTCCGCGATAACAAGCATTGTCAATGTTCGTCATTGCTCCTAGGTATTCTAGACCTGACCGAGGAATGAACATGAACGTCTCATTGACCCCAGAATTGGAGAGCCTAGTTGCGAAGAAGGTCGACGACGGCCTTTACGCGACTGCGAGCGAAGTAGTCCGTGACGCCCTCCGACTGCTCCACGAGCGGGATGCTGAGCGCGAAGCACGCTTGGATGCATTCAGAGCGAAGGTGGCCGAGGGGATCGCAGATCTGGACGCGGGCCGAGTCTCTAGTGCGACGGCTGAAGACATCAAGCGTCGGGCCAGAGAGAAGCACGGGATTTGAAACGCGCGTACAAACTGTCCGCGGCTGCTGATCACGACCTACTTGAGATCTGGTCATACGTGTTCAACCAGGCCAACGGGCTGACGAGAGCTGACCGGGTTGTAGACAGCCTCTACGAGAGCTTCGAATTCCTCGCGCGGTTTCCCGACGCTGGCAAACAAGCACCTCGGCTCGGAGCGGACATCTGGACGTTCCCGAAGCGTGGGTATCTCATAGCCTATCGAGTCTGCGCCGAAGGAATCGAGGTAGCTCGCGTATCAGGTGCCCACGAGGGAGTGCTCGATCTGATCTGACGACGATCGGGAGAACCCACACAACAACGCGTTCGAGCAGACACCAATGGCGCTTCAACCCAGGCGCCAACTGCGTTAGCGTCGGGGCACGCGCCATTGGCGCGGCACAACTTAGATACGTAGCGACTCTAGCGTATCCCTCAGTGCCCCTGGGGCGAGTGAGACGGGCGCCCGAAGCGTCACTCGCTGGCGGTCTCCAATGCGCCCGAAAGCAAACACGTCACCTTCCGCGAGCACGCGGCCGTACTCTCGTCCTCCTCGCACCGGCTCACTGCCGCGTTGCATCCGCTCTCCACGTGCAGTGCATAGTCCGACAAAGGCGGGGAACCGGTAGTGCTGGCGACGAGGACTAGGATAGACACGACGGCCGCTCCACAGACTCCCGCCACGAGGGCTCGACCTTCTGTCCGTCGCTGCCTCGTCACAAGCACGAGGGAAAGCAGTAGTCCGCCCACGCCTAGTGCGCCGTAGGAAGGAGCCAGCCGTGCGGCCATCGCCACTCCTTCGGCAGCCGCGCTGAGACCCCCTAGCCCCGAAGCCCCCGTTGAACCGATGACGATAGATCGCCACACGCCCCCGTGGAGTCCGTACAGGCCGGCCAAGAACACGAGGCTGAGTGTACCCATCGCCGCATCACGCCAAGCTCTTGACGGCATGCCCGTGCTCAGACCCGCTGCAAGCAGCGGGGACAGGAGACATCCGATGAGCAGTATCGGGGCCCCCACCATCACCAGAGAAAGCAACATGAACGCGATGAAGCAGCTCAGGGGGAGAATGACACCGGCGAGCACTCGGTGTCTCGACGGCGGGTCCTCCGCCGTTCCAGCCCGTCCGATCCCGAGGGTCAGGGAGCCTATGACGGCGTTCCACACCCCGACGAGCGAGACAACGGCCAGAACGTTGACAGAGTAGATGTACGTGCCGCGCCAGAGATACACGTGGTCTTCAGCCGGCACGAGGGGGTCCGCGATCGCCGCAGCCGCTTGCTGGCTGGCGACCACGTCGGCGACCGAGCCGATCCAAAGAACAATCAGTGACGGGAGAACGCACGCCGCTGCAGCCGCCAGACCATCCATGCGGCGCACCCGCACAACAGCGGGTGCGATCAGTCCCGCGATCCCACAAACGAGGACGCCCGCACTCACCCAAGGCCCAACAAACGTGACCAATTCTGCTACTTTTGACCCCACTTGTTACCTCGATATGGCGCTGGATTCGTGGCGCGGAGACCGAGAGGCTACGAAACTGAGTCGCTTGCGGCAACGGGGTTCAAGCGTCTCTCGAAACGCATCGGGTCACGCGACCACACTAAACCGTAGTCCTACGCCGAAATGGGTCCGCCGCGATGCCCACGGCCGTGCGGGGAGAATCCTGTCCCGCGAGTCCGGAGTTTGGCGCTACAACAACGCGTTCGTCCCGACGCCGCCAGCGCGCTTGGAGGCAGGTGCCAGCTGCGTTATCGTTGGGCACGCGCTGGCGGTGCCCTCCCTTCGGTCGGCGCAAGTCGCCT
>JBLHWZ010000147.1:0-12890 GCA_047629415.1 Bradymonadia bacterium
CACCGCGGGAAGCAGCGGCTCCGCATTCGAGTGGCGGTACGCGAGCCCGAGAGTGAAGCCGAGGTAGAGATCGGCGCGGTCAAAGTCGGCCGGTAAGTAGAAGAGGTTAGCCTCCGGCATCACGCGAACGGTCCCGCCATACGAACCGCCGACCCCGATCCCGAATCCAGTCGCGACGCCCTCACCGGACGCCGTGCCAACGATCGCTCGGGGGGCGGCCCAAATTTGGTCGGTGCCCACCATGAAACCGGGCGCTGCGCTAAACGACGCCCCGCCGTCTAGGTCGGCGGCAACAGAGATGCCGAAGATCGGCGAGACCCAGATAGGCCCACTCATCACTTCGCCCTTCACGTCTGCGTAGAGGCCGACGCCGCCGCCGGAGTAGAACCCGCGAACGCTGACGTCTGTGACATCAGACACACCGACGCGCCAAGCCAAGTCCACGGCAGGCGCCTCGACTTCTGGGTCTTCGGCGTCAAGACCGGTGATCGAACCGCCAGCACCCAATGCGATCTCCCAGTCTCCTCGGGGTAGGGCGTCCGGGCTCTGCAGTAGCGCGGTTGGGGCACAGGCGCTCAGTAAGAGCACCGCGGAGGCAGTGGCGCACATGATGGCGTGGCTGGAAGTGCGGCTGGCAGTGCGGCTGGCAGTGCGGCTGGCAGAGCGGCTGGCAATGCGGCTGGCAATGCAGTGTGTGGAGTTAAACACCTCCGAACTCCGTGAGCCTCTGCAGCCGTGCCGCTTCGTTGGCGACAAGCCAGTCGTCCTGGCTCAGAAGCTCATGCGCTCGGGCGAAGAAGGGCTTCGCGTCCTCGGTCTTGCCCATCGCTAGCAAGCACTCCGCGATCTCTTCGCGGGTGTAGCCTTCCGACGAATCTGCTTGCCGTTCCGGGTGCGGGAGCAGCTCCTGCTGAATCGTGAGCGCTTCGTCGAGTCGTCCGAGCGCACGGAGCATCTTGCCCTGCGCCCACTTCGCGATCGACTCGTTGAAGGTCTTTCCGGCCGCGGCTAGAATCGTTTCATGCTTGATGAAAAGATCCAAAGCGTCCGAGTGGCGGCCGAGCTCGTGATAGGTCCAGCCTAGGTTGTTGTAGAGTGATCCGCGCCATCCTCGCGCCCGCTCGTCCTCGGCTCCTTCGGCCATCGCGAGTGCCTTCTCGTGCCATCGCACGGCATCCTCACCCTCGCACACAAGCGCGATCATGTGGGCTGCGTCGATGGCGTAGAACCCGAATTTGCCTGTGTCGGCCAGTTTTAGAGCCAGCTCGAAGTGGGGGAGTGCGTTTTCGGGCGCCCCGGAAGATCGCAGCGCCCGTCCGCGCTCGAGCGCGATTCGGACTTGAACCAGCGCCATCTCGGTTGCAACGGCCTCCGCCGCGTCGAGTTCTGCGTGGGCCTCCTCAAACTTGCGCTGCAGGCCGAGGCTGCGCGCGATCTGGGTACGAAGCTCGGCAGCGTACGCTGGTTCAGTGTTCGCTTTGTGCAGTAATCCCCGAAACTTCGCTTCCGTGCCGACCGGGTCGCGATAGTTCCAAAGGGAGTCGATAGCAGGGAGCATTGTGATCCGCGGTGTCGAGAACTCGTTTCCTACTGGCAGCTTCCGCCAATCACGGTGTCACCGATTACGCCGCCACACTCAGGGCCGAGCGATTGTCCGTCTTCGGCGCGGGGGTAAACCCAGAGGATATCAGACCAATTGTACGATCCGCGCTCGATGATCATGCGCTGAAGCGGCGCGTCGGAGCCTTCCGGGTTCATGTTCCGGTGTTGTTCTGCGCCGATCTCGATCATGTAATCGGTGAACTCTCCAGCCAGCATCGCGCCATCGTTTGGCATCGCGTCAGCCCAGCCAAGGACCCCCTGGTGCATCATGTAGGAGAGGTAGCCGCCGGCCTCAACGGGCTCTGCGGTGCTGCTCAGCACGTCTTCGTCAGACGAGAAGAGGCCGATGCGGCCTGGCTCGGTCATGAAGTCGCGCGCAAATCCGCCTGACTGACAGGCGTCGATCGCGAGGATGATCGTGTTGACGTTGAGCAGGTCCATCAGGTCGACGAATTCGTTATCGGTCATCTGGCGGTCGATGAAGACGAGGGTCTCGTCGGTGCCATCAAGCTCCACCTCATCGTGTTCTTCGTCCACCGGCTGGATTCCGCCGTGGCCGGAGTAGAAGATGACGACGACGTCGTCTTCGGTGGCGACGCTGGACAGCTCGCGAACGGCCGCCTCGAAGGCGCCACTTGTTGCTTCCTTGTCTCGCAGGATTACCTGGTCCTCCGGTGCTTGCATTCGGCGCTGAACGAACGCGTCGGCCACGTTGCTGGCATCGTCAGCGCACCCATAGAGCTGGTCGTCCGGTCCGTAGTTCGTGATGCCGGCGTAGATGCCGTACATTCGGCCCATCGTCTCGGTTCCCGCGAAGCCCACGTCCGGAGTTTGCTGGTCTTCACTCACGGTCACCGCCTCGCGGAATTCTGAGCGGACCGTGAATTGGCCCGCGGTCTGGCCGCCGTACGGTGCAACGATGAGCTGATACCATCCGTCGTCTGGAGCGATGGCATCGAGCGTGCTGTCCAGAGTGGACTCCGTGCCGTCCTCGCCGACGTCGTTGGCATCGTCGTTGTACCAAGACTGTCCGTTTGGGGAGACCAGCCGCGCGGTAGTATCGAACGAAGGGGAGGTGACGCGCAGATGTACGCGCTGGCCTGCGTTGGCCTCAAACCAGACGGACGCGCTGCCGTCGCCGCCACCGGGGCCTGCGCCGGACTCGGAGAGGTCGGTCGTAAGATTGTCTCCAAGGTCGAGCGTCGGATCGAACTCTTCAGGAGAGAAGGTGTACGAGTGGAGCTGGTAGAGCCCAATCTCCTCAACACTATAGCTGCTGAGTACGAGCTCGTAGGGCCCTTCGTCTTGGCCTTGGAACTGTAGCATCGAGTCAGTGCCGTGCCAGTAATCGTCGTTATAGAGGTCGAGCCCCGCTGGACCACGTACCCGCAGGGTGGTGTCGAAGTCGCTGGAGTGGACCCAGAGCCTCATTGTCGCCCCTACGGGCAGGTCGAGTAGGTAGGTCTGGTAGTAACGCCCTTCGGCGTCCGCGGTGGCTTCACCGAGTCGGCCCTCCATGAAGCCGGTCTCGCTTATGTTCCAATCGATCGCCTCTACCGACTCAATGACCTGCGCTTCGAGACCACTCGAGACGTGCTCATCTTGCGCTGCTTGAGAGCCACCACAGGCGGCGAGGAGTCCAAGGGCGGGGATGAGTCGTTTCATGTTGCTGGGGGTGTCGAGCTAGGTCAGTTCAGGCTCCGCGCGCCGTGGTGAGGCCAGGCGGCGATGCCGAGCAATGGGATGCGATATCATGGGCAGATAGGCAATAGCGGCGGGTACGCAATCTAAACGCCCCAGACCCAGACCCGGGGGATCACGACCATCGCGACTACGAACGCGATCAGCGCCATCGGAAAACCAACCCGCATGAAGTCTGTAAACTTGTAGCCGCCGGGTCCGTACACCAGCAGGTTGGTTTGGTACCCGACCGGCGTGATGAAACTCATGCTCGCGGCGATCGCGACTGCTACGGCGAACGGCCGCGGATCGCGCTCCAGCTGTTCCGCAGTAGACAGCGCAATGGGTACGATTAACGCGGCTGCAGCGGCGTTTGAGAGCGCTTCGGTGGCGATCGCTGTCGCAATGTAGATCGCAGCAAGGGCGACCCATGGTTCGGAGTTGCCAACGACCTGAACCAGGATACCGCCGAGCACGTCCGCCAATCCACTGTTGGTGACTGCCGCCGCGATGCCGAATGCAGAGGCGATGATCAGCAGGACGGAGAGGTTGATGGAACGGCGCGCCTCAGACGGTCGAATGCAGCGGAACCAGACCAGCAGCACCGCAGCGCCGGCGGTCGCTTGTGCAATCGGGAGCGTGCCGGTGGTGATCAGGAGCACCATCGCGATGAGCACGAATGCGGCGAAGTTCGCCAGAGCGAAGCGGGGCCGCTCGCTCTCCTCTACCTGTGAGACCAAGTAGAAGTGAGTCGAATTTGCCCAGGTGCGTCGGAAGCCAGGGCTGGCCTCCACCATTAACGTATCGCCAGGCTTCAGTTCCACGTCTCCGAGCTTCTGATTGAGCCGGTTACCGCCACGATGAATCGCGATCACAGCTGCGTCATAACGTCGCCGGAATCCGGCATCTCGTAGGTTCTTTCCAACAAGTGGCGATTCGGCAGAGACGACGACCTCGAAGAGGTTTCGCTCGACAGGAACCGCGGCGCCCGCCTGGACTTGGTCACTCTCATCGACCGCCCGCAGTCCGGCGGTGTTCCGGAGCTCGACCACAGTCTCGACGACCCCGAAGAGCACGAGTCGGTCTCCTGCCCGGATCCGATTGGTGGGCCGCACGGGCACCATCCGACGATTGCCCCGCACGATCTCGGCGAGGAATAGTCCGTTAAGCTGACGCAGTCCGGCCTCTTCGACAGTTTTGCCGATCAGCTTGCAGTCGTCTTCGACCTCCAAAACGACGGAGTACTCGCGGTCGTTGGCTCCGGTCATCATGTCTGGCGTCATGCGGGCTGGGAGCAGCCTGTGACCGAAGACAGACATGAACGTCAGGCCGATGATCGTTGCCGGAATGCCGACTGGCGAGAGCTCGAACATGCCGAACGGCTCCATTCCCGCGTCGGTGATCATGCCGCTAACAGCCAGGTTTGTGCTGGTTCCAATGAGGGTGCACGTGCCGCCCAGAATGGCCGCATACGAGAGCGGGATCAGGAACTTCGAGGGGGGCTGCCCTTGCCGAGCGGCCCAGGAGCGAACGGCCGGCGTCAGCATCGCGACGATCGGCGTGTTGTTCATAAAACTGGAGAGCGCTGCAGTCGGATACAGCAGCCTCGGCAACGCTGCCGGGCGGGCCTTCTGTGCCAGCAACCGTCGCGTAATCATGTTCAGCGCGCCCGTCTCGCGCATCGCCGCTGAGACGATGAAGAGCATGCCGATCGTGATCGTCATCGGATTGTGAAACCCGCTGAGCGCCTCTTCTGTAGAGATAACCTGGCCTATCCAAAGTGCGACGAGGCAGCCAAAAACGACGAAATCTGCGCCGACGTACTCCTTGAAGAGCGCGACGAACATGAGGGTCAGCACTCCGAGCGTGTACCAGCCTTGGACATCAAGCATTCGCGGGAGCGTACACTGCGCCGGTACGGGACGGCAACGCGCCGGCGACGCGGCCCACGAAATCGGCCATGATGAGCCCTATCTCTCCGGATTCTGTTTCGCTCCCAGGTTAGGTCGATTAGTATGTGAAAACACCACAGCCAACGACAAAATGACGCAGTTCGGTGGATCTGTTGCAGAAAAATATTGGTCGTCTCTTTGCCAGCACTGCAACGACTACGTCGTCGTCCTAGACGCCAACGACACGTACATCTTCATCAATCGCGTCGCGCCGGGCCTCGCTATGGAGGAGCTGATCGGGAAGAAGTCGCCCTTCGACTTCATCCCTCAGGACCAGCACGCAGTTGTACGTGCGAAGTTGGCGGCAGCGCGAACCGACAAGGTGGCCCAGTCCTATGTGGTGAACGTGCCGATCCTAGAATACTCGGTGCGAACGGACATCTTCCCCGTCATTAACGAAGCGGGCAATGTCGACCAGCTCATCCAAGTGAGCCACGATCTGAAGGAGTTGCACCGGGCCGAGTCAGTGCTCTTGAGGCAGAACACGGAACTTGAGTCTCATCGGAACCATCTCGATCGACTCGTTCTCGACCGAACTGCCGAGCTTCGCGAAGCCAACGAGCTTTTGTTCGAGCATGCCCGTCGAGACTCGCTCACCGGCCTCTTCAATCGGCGCGAGATCTTTCGCGTTCTCGAGGCAGAAATTCAGCGAATCGAGCGCTACGGAGGCAGGCTCTCCGTCCTTTTGGTAGACCTCGACTTCTTCAAAGCGGTTAACGACGACCACGGCCATCTCGCCGGAGACGCAGTTCTGGCGGATGTCTCGGCTACGCTACAAGCGGGGGTTCGCGAGACCGACACCTTGGGGCGCTACGGCGGCGAGGAGTTCCTGGTGGTGTTGCCGGAGACTGCCGATTACGCGGCCGAGCAGCTCGGCGAACGTTTGCGGATCAGGGTGACGGAGACCTCGCCGACGTTTGAGGGGCAACCGATTCCGGTGACCTGCAGTGTGGGCGTAGCGAGCGCCTGCAGTCTGGAGCAGGCGAATCTCCTGGTCGCCAAGGCCGACGAGGCGCTCTACAAAGCGAAGGCTGCTGGCCGTGACCGCGTCGTCTCAATGAGGGTTTCCGCGAGCTGCTAGCTATGGATTGGCAGGCGCAGCCTGCATCGACACTCGCTTTGTGCTACCCGGAAACCGGCGCTGGCCCAGCTCCGAGAATCCGAACTTCAGGTGAAACGCGGCCGAGGTCGGGTTCGGAGGCTGGAGGTTGTATTCGCAGGTGACTTGCTCGGCCCCGCCCCGCCGAGCGAAATCGAAGAAGTCTCGGTAAAGAAGCGACCCGATGCCGCGCCGGGCAACCTCAGCGCTTACAACGATCCGGTCCACATAGAGGAACGACTTGAGCCGCTCGCGAAACCACGCGTGGTTGTCGTTTTCGTAGGGGGCGGTCTCACGGAACCCGATCAAGAAACCCACCACTTGGTCATCGACAACGGCGACCCGATGGTAGTCGGCGACGGCGTGCATCGACAGAAGTCGCTCGATTGCCAGCTCACTGGTCTGCCTCTTTTCGATCTCATTGAGCGCGAGAATCCGCGCGAAGTCGTTGGTCGTTACGTCTCGTATCTCGGACATGGAATGGCGGCTTGAGTCTTTGGGAGTGACAGGCACAGCGGCTACTCTAGGAGGCCGCGTTCCACGCAATCGGACATGACTGCGGTGGCGACCTTAGCGTCGGGAACGAGGGGGTTGGCGAGCAGGGCGAGCATGCCGAGGCGTGGACTCTTCTCGACAGCGGCCCGGATCGTCAGCCTCTCGTAGGACTTCACCTGCTGCATGAGGCCTAGGATTGCGTCGTCGACGTCACCCCTGGGTATCGGGACGACGCCGTGTTTCGAAATGTGGCATGGCACCTCGACCGAGGCCTCGTAAGTAATGCCGGGTATCACCCCATCGTTTCTCGTATTGACGATATGAACGGTCGGCTCGTCACTGGCAAGCGCCCCGAGGACCTGCACGGCGAGTCTCGAGTACCAAGCGCCGCCTCGCTGCGAGAGCAATGCGGGGAGCTCAGGAGGGCTCTCCGGATCGGCGTAGATCTTGAGCAGCTCCTCCTCGATGACTGCGACTTCCTGTGCCCGCGTCAGCTTGGCGGCTTGGATCTCCGCCAGCATTTCGTCCGGCATATAGAAAAAACGCACGTAGGAAGACGGGATCGCCCCGAGCGATTTCAGGAAGCCAGGCGGATAGTCTATCTCGGGCACGTTTGCGGGCCCAGGCACCCCGTCTTCGATTTGCTCGAGCAGCTCGGGGAGCATGTCCTTACCTCGTAAATCGACCCGTCGAACCCAGCCGAGGTGGTTCAGGCCGACCCAATCGAGTGTGACCTCGTCGGCCTTGGCGCCGAGGATCTCGGCGAGATCCATCTGCATCTCGATCGGCACGTTGCAGAGCCCCACGCATCGCTCACGCACGTGGTTGAGCACCGCCTCGGTCACCAAGCCTGCAGGGTTAGTGAAGTTGAGCATCCACGCGTTGGGCGCGATGGCCTCGATGCGTCGCGCGATCTCGAGCACGACCGGCACGGTTCGGATAGCCTTCGCAAAGCCGCCGACGCCCGTCGTCTCTTGCCCGATCAGGCCGTGGCGTAGTCCAAGCTGGATGTCCTCGTGGCGGCCCTCCTGACCCCCGACTCGAATCTGCACGACGACGAAGTCGGCCCCGACGAGCGCTTTGTCTAAGTCGGTCTCGGTCGTGACGCAGATGGGCACGCCAGCGGCGTCTACCATCTTTCGACAGAACGCGGACACAGGCCCCAGACGGTCCTGGCGTGGATCCGTCAGCACGACGTCGTTGATGCCTAATGTGGCGAATTCGTCGATGATTCCGCGCAGAAGCTCCGGCGTGTAGCTGCTTCCTCCGCCAACAACGCATAGTTTCATGAGACCTCGTGGAGCTGTCGCGCGATTGTGTGAGAAGTAGCTGGCACGGGCGTCCCGCAGTGGCCGCTGCGAGCGAGCGCATCGAGCCCGAAGAGCAGCGCGCCGAGCAACGGCGGTGCGCTCGGTCTGATGGGTACTGCGTGCTGGAACTCGTCGTGCACGTCAGCGATCAGTGCGTTTCGCATGGTGGGGTTCTCGGCGCGTTGCAAGACGGAGCCGCCTAGGACCAGCGCGAACTCGTCATTCGCTGCGTAGGCCCCGCGGGCGAGCACCCTCACGCTGAGCGCCATCTCGCGTCCTGCTGATTCGAGGATGCTGGTAGCGACTGGGTCTCCGAGCGTCGCAGCGTCGAAGACGATCGGCGCAAGGACCGATTCTGAGAGGGGGATATCAGCGTCGGCGATAAAATGGTCGAGGAGGTCGTCGAGACGCTCCAGGTCGTATCGGTCCATCAGCAGCTCCGTCAGCAGCGTCTTGGGCCCGCGCATGCTGGCGCCTCGGAACGCGGCCCTCATTCCGGAGCGCCCGATATCGCCGCCACCGCCGCCGTCTCCGAACTCGAATCCGAGGCCTCCGATCTGATGTTTGGAGCCATCTGGCGCGATGCCGACGCAGTTGCTGCCTGTGCCGGAGACGACGCCGATGCCGTGGCCGTCGAGCGCCGCGCCGCGCAGGAGTAGAAACGTGTCGTTGGCGGCGATTCGATCACTGTCCGGAAGGCCGTCGGCGGCTCTCAACGCTGGCAAGAGCGCGGTCTCGTCCTTGGGACGATCCCAGCCGGAGATTCCCCAGCCAGAGGCCGCGACGGCATAGCCGAGTTCGTGTGCTGACCGTCGTAGGGCGGACGCGACCTGCACGTAGACCCGCTCGGCCTCTTCGACGCCTGTTTCCTGGTAGTTGCCTGGTCCGCCGGAGGTGCGGGCGAGTACTTCCCCTTCTGCAGAAACCAGCGCGCCGGCTGTTTTTGTACCCCCGACATCCATGCCAATTGCTGCGGCCTTCATCCCAGGAATACCACCGCGTTGTTGGCAGAAGACCGGTAAGCTGCGTCGCAGATCTGCATGATGGTCTCCCCGACAGCGGGGCCGGCGAGCGGCGTCGTTCGAGCCGCGCAGTCAGAGAAGAATGCCTGCATCTGAGCGTCGTAGATGCTCTGATCACAATGCTCCGATCGGGCCGGAAATTCAGGCTGTATCTGAGTCTTCTCGTCACCAGCGCCCATCGTCATCGCGGTCGGGAAGAGTCGTGCGTAGCCACCCGTGCCAAAGATCTGCGTTGACGCTTCTTCACCGTCCGCGTGAGGGTTCCACCAGCCGCACTCGATGAGCGAGTTCGTTCCGTTGTCCCAATCGATCAGGATGATCCCGTGATCATCCACCGGATCCTGTCGGTAGCGGGTGCCTAGGCGGGCATAAACAGAGAGCGGCGCGGGGTCGCCCAAGAGGAAACGCGTCGTGTCGATGGCGTGCACTCCCATGTCGATTAGGGAGCCCCCGCCTGCCAACTCGGGGTCGGTGAACCAGCCAGACGGACCCCAGTCGACGTGCACTCCGTAGCTCTTGGTCTTGATCACTGCGCCGAGCTGGCCGGAGGTAACTGCGTCGCGGAGCCAGATCGCTTGCGGGTCGTAGCGCCACATGTGGCCGATCATCAGGACACGTCCACTCTCTTGCGCCCGCTCCCGCATGCGGCGGGCTTGCGGTGCGTCCAGCGCCATCGGCTTCTCGACGAGCACATCGACGCCGGCGTCGAACGCTGCCAACGCCATCGCGGCATGCATCTGATTCGGCACCGCCAGCACGAGCGCGTCCGGCCCGGAGGTCAAGAGCTCGTCTATATCTGTGAACACCGTTCCACCGTGCTCCGAGGCGAACGCCGACCCACTGGCCTCGGTTCTTGAGAGTACGGCGCTCACGTGTCCGCCCGCCGCTTTGACGGCGCGAGCGTGGTAGTGGGCGATGTAGCCAGTGCCTGCGATGGCGACGTTCAGTGACATTCGTTGCGGTGTTCGTGGTGCGGTGCCGCGCTTCTATCGCGGGACCGCGACGCTGTCATCGCCAGCGAGGTTGATGATCACGCCGCAGGCAGTATGTTCTGCCGCGTGAAATGGATCCCCAACCATCTGGTCGCAGCCCTGCTCTGCGCGACATTTGCCTGTGCGTCTCGCGCGGCCGATGCGCCCCGTGGCTACCTACACGTGATCGTCGATCGGCTGCCGCAGTGTGACTACGGCGTGGGTTTTGAGCAGCCACTGCGGGTCGACCTCCTGCAACGTGGCGAAGTGGTCGCGACCCAATTCCACTCAGGAATTTACACTGGCGAGGACTCGCTGAAGGTGGCGCTGCACGTCCCGGACGCCGCGGCAGGTCGTTATACGATTCGCTTCGGCCGATGCCCGTCGTTGATCGATGACCCCCTCGCCGCCGTCGCCTGTGAAGATCCGGATTGGGTGCGACAAACGCGCGCGACGCTTACTCCTCGGGGAATCGAAACCCCCGAGATCATCGAATATTACCGGCTCCGCGCAAGCTGCATCGAGACTCCATGAGGTTCCCGGCTTGGCTGGCGGCAGCGGTCGCGGTCGCTGCGGTTACTCTGGCGGCGGTTCCGTCCTGGGCCCAAGATGCGCCTCCTCCAATGACGGCGCTCAGTCCAGGCTCCGTGTTCTCGATCGGGGACGACGAGATCACCGCGCCGGTCGATGGCCTGGATGCTTGGATCGCCTGGCGTGAGAGTGCTGGGTTTCCGCCCGTCTCAGTCGCGAACGTCGACGCTATCTTGCTCTGTGCGGCCCTTCCTGACGCAACACCTGAGCTGTTGAGCTGGGAGCGTGCGTTGCTCGCGGTGGAGACCCAGCAGGGCACCGTCAGCGAGTGGGCTGCTCGGCTGTGGCTGGCCGCGCTCGATGGCGACCACTCGTCGCAGTCCACCGTTTGGACCGCGCTCTTTGTTCAGGGCTCGGCTGCCTCGACGCTGTCTTCGCAGTGCATGCCGGTGGATCCCACCATCCTCTTCCAGGTCGCCCGTGCTGAGCGATTAGCCGGTCACCGCTATGGGTCAGCGCTTGAGGCCGCTCCAACACTGCCCGACGACGACACGCTTCGCACAGCAATCGCTACAAACGGCGGCGCGGTCGCGGCTTCGCTCGCGTTTGTGGCGGATGCTTGGCCTGGGGTGTCCCTTCCGACCGGCGAGTTTAGCGAACAGTGTGATCCTGCCTTCGTGGCGGCACTGGCGTCGCTTGGGGCCACTGAGCGGACCGAGTGGGACCGCATTCACCCGGCGCTCGTGACTCTGCTTGAGTCACGGCCGGTCCCCGCCAACGTGCTCCGGCGCGCGGCTCTTCACTGGTATCTCGACACTCGGCCTGTCGCGATCCGGACTCTCGCCGACGGCGCCACGCACGCCTCCCCCGCCGACCGCGCGATGCTCTATGCCCTTGCGGCCGGTGCGAGAGGGGACTCCGCCGAAATGTCTGCGGCCATCGATGGTGTCGCTCTCGATGACGCCGATCTATTCACGATCTGGGTCCGGGCAGAGACCGCCCGCCAAGCGGGAGACGCGCGGCAGGCGCGCGACTTGTCCAATGCCGCGGTTGACGCCGACCCATTCTTCGCAGCAGCGTACCTGACGCGAGCCAGCGCGTTCATCGCGCTCGGCGCCGCCAACGAGGGCCTTCGAGACCTCGAACACCTCCGTCGCACTTTCGGCGATCACCCCGCCTATTCTTCGTGGATCGTGGCCCTTGGCCGCCGTCTCAGGTGAGTATGAAATTTCCCCTCACGTTCCATTTTCGACGTCTATCCGGACGACCAGCGCTCGGCGCAGACGGCCTCGTGCGCGCCATTCATCACCTGCACGGCGTGCTGCCAATCGCGGAGTGTCGCGTGTTGTCTGGGGTCGCGTTCCGCACCTACCAGCTCACCCCGGACGACAATCACGCCTACGACACCCAGCACGGCGACGCGCGGTGGCGATGGGAGACCTTGGCGATGGAGAACTACGGGGTCCTCGAGTCGCTCGCCGTTCATCTCGATCGCGAGTTCCGAATCTACGGAAACATGCGCCCCGTCGACATGTTTGCGCTCGGGAAGTTTGAGTTCGAGCAAGGTCGCGGTGTCATCGGCCGCGTCCGCCATCATGGTGGAGAGTTTGTTGAACTGGTCGCGATAGACTCCCCGAAGGGCCGGGTCGAAACACCGTCCGCCGGAGACATCGACTTCTCCACGCAGAGCGAAGACCCCAAGGCGTTTCCCGCTGGTCTCGACGCCGTCGACACGCTCTTCGTCGCGAGACCTCAGCCGGAGCCGGTGCCCGCGTCCCGCGGACGGACGCTGCGGGAGGACGTACTCATCTTCGCGGGCCGACACTCGCAGAGCAAGCGCGAACTGAACTTTGCCGAGGAGCTCTTCTACTCGTCCGGACTTCGCGCACTCGATGTCAGCAGCTCGTTGGTTGAGTCTGCGGAGGACTCCGAAGAGTGGCGGGCTTACTGGTCCGCTTGGGCGAGCGACCTCGCGGAAGCCCGCGCTGCCGCCGCAGAGTTCTTCGATGGAGAGCTCTCTCAGGCCTACGCCGACGCCGCCGACGCTGTGCCGCGGACCGATGAGGAGTTCGATTGGTCTGACGCCCACGCTCGCAATCTCCTGGCGCGCGCGCTGCGCGATCTTGTGCAGGCAGAGGAGCGTGCGTTGGAGCTGCTGGCCGCGCGTCTAACGCAGAGCTGACTCTGTGGAGCTGACTCTGTGGAGCTGACTCTGTGGAGCTGACTCT
>JBLHWZ010000148.1:0-12870 GCA_047629415.1 Bradymonadia bacterium
TCGACCGCGTTCTCCGAGCGAGTTTCTGCACGAAGTGCTGCGCGAGAACCGGCACGTCTTCTTGGCGGTCCCGAAGCGGCGGAAGGTCGAGCGGGATGATCTTCAGCCGGTAGAGCAAATCTTCGCGGAAGTTTCCGGCGGCTACCTCTTCTTCGAGGTTCTTGTTGGTCGCGGTCACTACGCGGACGTCGACCTCAACGGTCTTCTCACCGCCAACGCGCTCGAACGTTCGCTCCTGAAGCACGCGCAGCAGCTTGACCTGCATTGCGGTTGAGACGTCGCCGATCTCGTCGAGGAAGATCGTGCCGCCGTCGGCAAGTTCGAAGCGGCCAATGCGTCGTTTGACGGCATCGGTGAAGGCTCCCTTCTCGTGACCGAACAACTCCGACTCCAGCAGGTTATCTGGGATCGCGCCGCAGTTCACCTTAACGAACGGTCCGCTCGCTCGGCTGCTCAGCTTGTGGAGGGCGCTTGCGAAGAGTTCTTTTCCTGTGCCGCTCTCGCCGTAAATGTGCACGGTCGAGTCGGTCGGGGCGACCTTCCGCAAGAGCTGGAAGACGCGCTCCATACTCGGCGCCGATCCGATGATGGACTCGACGCCACCGGACTTCTCGTTGGTACCGAGTTCGTCACGCAGGTACTCGTTCTCGCGCTCCAGCCGCGTGACCTTCTTGCGCTCCTCGAGCACGGCCAGCGCCTTCTTCACCTTGCTCTTCAGCAAGTCGACGGGGAACGGCTTTTCGATGAAGTCGAAGGCCCCCGCGTGCATCGCTTCAACCGCCGTCTTCACCGTGCCATGGGCCGTAATGATCACCACGATGGCGTCTGGGTTGATCTCCGTGACCGTTCGCAAGACCTGCATGCCGTCGACCGGCTCCATCTTGAGGTCTGTGATGACCAAGTCGATGTCTTCGTCTTCGCTGCGATAGGCGTCGATACCTTGCTGTCCGCCGGGGGCGGCGATCGCGCGGTGGCCCATGCGATGCAGCACGGTGGCGACTCCGTCACGTACGGTGTCGTTGTCATCAATTACGAGGACAGTGGCCATGTTCTTACTGGGGGATGAGGCTGGTTTGACGAGACATTAGCGCAAGTCGGAGTTGCATGCCCGTACTTGGGGTTGGGAGGGCTGCGCCGGGGCGATCGGACCGGCGTTGACCCAAACTCTTGGGTCGCTGATGCTGTAACCCTCTGCCTCTACGTGCGCTGTGCTCAAGCTCCGAAACAAGCTCCTGGTCGCCTACATCGTGACGCTGATCCCACTGTCTGTGGGGTTTGGGTGGTGGGCATTTACCGTGGCGAGCGCTGGATTGGAGGCCGAACTTGGGCGGACTCTCTCGGGCATCGCGGACTCGATCGCGGCCGACTACTCGATAGGCGGAACACCCGGGCGAATCGCACGTATGACCGAGGATTCGCACACCGTCCGGGGTGGACTTCAGTCCCGTCTGCAAGCCGTGCAGGAGAGAACGGGCGTGGCCAGAATCCGGCTGCTCGACGCCGAGCTGCGGTCGCTGGTCGACACAGAAGAAACCGAGCCATTCGCACGCTATTTTGACCTTGAGCGCGATCAGTTTGAGGTCGATCGCGTGCTGGATACCGGACAGGCAACCAGCTCGGTGCTCTTCTTCGGCGCCGATGGTCGAGGCTACAAAGTTGGCTATGGCCTCATCACAGACAGCGAGGGAGAGCCCGTCGCGTTGGTCGCGGTTGAGGGCTCTGCCTCCTACTTCAGACTGCTAAAGAGTTTTCGCGCCCAGGTCGCGCTCTTCGGCTTGGGCGTGCTTTTACTGATCGTTCTCGTCACGATCATCGTCTCACGGCGAATCACCGCCCCGCTCTCAGAACTCAGCGAGGCAGCTAGCCGTATCGGTGGCGGCGACCTGCACGTGAAGATTCCGGCGTCGGGCGACGACGAAATCGGCCACCTGTCCGGAGCACTCTCTCAAATGCAGCGCGACCTAGCTGACCGTGACGAAGAGACGCAGATGATGCTCGCCGGGATCGCGCACGAGATCCGAAACCCGTTGGGCGGAATGGAGCTCTTTGTCGGACTCTTGGAAGACTCGCTGCCAAGTGGAAGTGAGGATGCGCATCACGCAAGCAAAGTCCGGCGTGAGCTGAACTATCTGTCCCGCGTCGTCGAGGACTTCCTGACGTTCGCCCGAGACCGCCCACTCGCCTGCACACGCCGAGAAGCCCAGGGATTCCTGGAGGAGATCGCGGCGGGTGCCCGGGCAGCAGCCGATGCCGGCGTACCCATCAAGGTCTCCGTCCCCGATGGTCTTGAGGTCAGCGGCGACCTCTCGGCACTCCGCGGCATGCTGATCAACCTCGTTCAGAACGCGGCCCAGGCTTCTAGCAGCGGCGAACCCGTCCATGTTTCTGCGGAGGAAGGCGCCGGGAACACACGGATTATTCTCGTCCGAGACTCGGGTACTGGAATGCCCGCAGAAGTGCTGAAGAACGTTCTGCGGCCCTTCTACACGACCCGCGAGAAGGGCACCGGCCTGGGGCTTCCTCTCGCGAAGAAGGTCGTCGAACGACACGGCGGAACCCTGACGCTGGAGAGTAAGGAGGGTATCGGAACGACAGTGCGAATCTCGCTCCCCTTCGACTGCAGCGCGAACGAGAAGAAGCCGGAAGCAGGGCTGATCGGGCTCGACGACTCCGATTGGGACGGCGAAATGATCGGCTGAAGCAGCTCGCCCGCGCCGCATCGCGCTTGCCGTTCGCCATAACGCGCCGCGTCAGCTAACACCGGGGGCCCTCACCCGAGCCACCGAGCTGATTGGACCGTCGAGCACACTTCACGCAACTCCAACCGTTACGCCTTTTAGAGCGACGGCTGGTCCGCGAGACCCTGAAGAAATCTACGCTTTCCGCCGGTAAGCTCGAGGTCCTCCGCTACGCGTTGAGCGTGGCAAGACTCGGCGATCTCCGCACGGTGAACGGAGACGTCGATCTCTTCGATGAGGTCGCCCCGTTCCGCCATTGGCTTCTCGATCAGCTGGTCTATTTCGTCGACCCGGACGGCCTACGCCCGATCGATTGGGCCGGTGTTGATCGACTCATTCCCGCGATCGTTACCAAACTCCGCGACGCGCGCACGCATCTGCTCGAACACCATGTGAACCAGTTCAGCGTGGACCGCTTCGAGCGTGAAGTGATCCGAAAGGAGCTTGTTCTGGTGCTCGGCGGCGGCGGCGGCTCAGGCTACTCACACCTTGGCGCCTTCGCCGTAATCGCTGAGCTTGGGCTGACGCCGAGCATGGTCGTTGGCTCGTCGATGGGTGCAATGCTGGGGCTCTTCCGTTGCCAAGAGAAGTCCTACGATCCGATGGCTACCGCGCTTGCGCTCCCTCGCCCGACCGAGTTCGGACGGGTGTTCGCGCCCTACCGTGGATTCTCGAAATACGGGTTTCCAGGGAGCATCGAGCTCAAGGCGCGGGCGATCGGGGCGCACATCTTCCACAACCTGATCGGCAGAGAAATCCCAACGATTGATGAGCTGGCGATCCCATATCGACCAGTCATCACGGGGCTTCGTTCCGGAATTGGACTCGCTCTTAGCGACGTCGAGCAACGCATCGCGCGCACTGCCGGCAGAAAGAACCCGGTCGCTGTGCAGAGCCGCATCAAGCTCTTCCGTGGCGTCGTTCGCACCATGCTCGCGAATCCCCGGTTTCTGGTCGAGGTCGTGGGCGGACGCGGCGACCTCGCAAAGTTCAACTCGATCGACGCGATGGGCTTCTCCTGCGCGGTGCCGGGCATCATCCACTACGACCTTTTTGGTGACGAGAGCGATCCCAGCGTACGCCAGATGCACGACGTCTTCGGTGACATGGGTCTCTTCCGCGTCACCGACGGAGGCGTCGTCAGCAACGTGCCGTGCCGCGTCGCTTACGACTGCGTTCGCGACGGCGAGCTTGGCAGCCGAAACGCGTTCGTTCTCGCCTTCGATGCGTTCGCGCCGGTGTTGAACAGAAACGCGTTGTTCCTGCCAGTGCAGCAGTGGGTTCGCCGAACAGTGCAGCTGGACAAGCCCTATTCGGACCACCTGATCACCTACAAACAGCCGCCGTCACCGGTGAAACTCTTGGCGTCGTTTGAGACCCTGCAGTCCGTGATCGCCAAAGTTCGCAGCCAAATGAAACCAGAGCGGCCGTTCATCGACGCGATGATGCGTCCTCTCCCACGATGGGGATTGCTAGAGAACCACCTCGCGCCTTAGAGTCGCGCGATGATTGCTTACCACGTCGAAGTCTCCGCGCCGGACACCCACTGCGCTACCGTCACTGTCACCGTCCCGAACGTTAAGACGGGGGCAGTGTTCTCGATCCCCGCCTGGACCCCTGGCAGCTACCTCCTGCGGGAGTTTGCACGCTATCTCGACGAGCCGACCGCGGCCATCGACGGACGTGATGTCGCCTGTGCCAAGACCGCCAAGGGGACTTGGGAGGTCGCCGGCAGTGGAACGCTGACAATTCGGTACTCGTTCTACGGCCACGAGTTGACGGTCCGCACCCCGCACATCGACCAGAGCCACGCATATTTCTTGGGAACGAACGCGCTCGTCTACGTGCATGGAATGGAGGCGGACGAACACCAGGTCTCCTTGACCATGCCCGACGGTTGGGACGTGTTCTGTGCGCTCCCAAACCGCGACGGCGCATGGATCGCCGAAGACTATGATGTCCTTGGTGACACCCCGTTCGAGTGCGGCCCCGACCACGTGGTCCACGAATTCGAAGCGCTCGGAGTCCCGCATCGGTTCATCTTCTGGGGCGCCGACGCGGTCACACTCGACCTGCCGAAACTGGAGGCCGACACCCGCGCCCTGATCGAGACGAACGCGAAGACCTTCGACGGTTCCCTGCCCTACAAGAACTACGACTTCGTGTTCCACATCGCGGCGGGCTTGCGCGGCGGGCTTGAGCACCTCAACAGCACCGTTCTCGCGACGCCCTGGAAGTACTTCGACACGGAGAAGGGCTACAAGGAAATGCTCGAGCTAATAAGCCACGAGCACTTCCATGTTTGGAACGTCAAACGCATCCGCCCCGCGGCGCTTGGCCCGTTTGACTACCAGAACGAGAACTACACAACGGGGCTTTGGGTTGTCGAAGGGTTCACGTCCTACTTCGACGCGCTAAATTGTGTACGCGCAGGTGTCGTAGACGGGGCCCACTACATTGGGCGCCTGGGCGAAGACCTCACGAAGTTCGCCAAGCTCCCGGGACGAAAGAAGCAGACCGTCGCGCAGGCGAGTTGGGATGCCTGGATTCGCCTCTACCGACCTGACGAAAACAGTCCCAACCGCACTGTCAGCTACTATCTCAAGGGCGCCCTTGTGAGCCTGGCGCTGGACCTTGAAATCCGCAACCAAACGGAGGGAAAACACGAACTCCGTGATGTCATGGCGCTACTCTGGCGAGACTTCCTCGACACAGGCGCCGGCTACGCAGACGACTCGATTCCGCAGGCAATTCGTCGTGCAACTGGCGTGAACGCCGCCGAGCTGGTCGCTAATCTCGTACACACGACGCAAGATCCGGACTTCGACTCGCTCCTTGAGAGTCACGGACTCGAGTTGAATCGCGAAGGACCCGAGGACCCTTGGTTGGGCATCGCTCTGTCGGCGACGCAAGACGGAGCTAGGGTCAGCCACGTAAGAGCGGACGGACCGCAGTTTGGTGGTGGCGTGTATCCGGGAGACATCCTCGTGGCCATCGATGGGCGACGCGTGACAGTCGAATCGATGCCCGCGATCGCGTCACGCCTGAAGCCGAACAAGGCGGTCACCGCGCACCTCTTCAGGCGCGACCAGTTGACCGTCGTCGACGTGACACCCGCCGTCGCACCCAAGAGCGCGATCACGCTGCGGCCCATCGAAGACGCCACCGCAGAGCAGCGCAAGCGCTGGTCTGCGTGGACCCAGACAAAGTGGGTCGAGCCTACCCGCGACTGAGTTCAGCGGATGAGCAACGTGAACGGCAGGTCGTCGAGCTCGGACCCATCATAAATGATCTCGCGCCACTCGAGATCCACGTAGCGCTCGGCTTGGTCGTCGTGGTGGTCGCTCGCAGGGTCTTCACTCTGCCCGTAGGTCATTAGCGCGTGACCGCGAGGCCCATCGTCGGTGAACTCCATCGCCATCACCCAGGAGTTTCCTGCGTTGACGACCCATCCTTCTTCGGTGAGTCCACTTCGGGAATCGACTACTGGAGCGCGGTTCACGCGAGGCAGGAGCGTTCCATTTCCTCGCCAGTCCGCGATCGCAAAGGCACCTTCGCGCTCTAGTCCACCGACGCGCGGGAACTCTCCGTTCTGCGTTCGCTGAAACTGCATGTCACCCAGCGGCGCAGCTGGGTCGATTCCAACGCTCTCCAGGGTAAGAACAGCAAGCGCGAACGCTTCGAGGAGTCGCGCGTCGGTCTCAGGGCTATCGATGAGTCCTGACGGAGTATTGACCGGGTCGTCGGCATCAAAGGGGGTCTCGAAGACCGTCCCGGCGAAGCGCATTTCGTCGTCGCTGAACCACTGCCCGGTGAACGCCAGCCGCCAAAGCCCAGCACCGGTGCTTTGAGTGCCGAGCAGCCCATCCCAAGACGCGAGCACATCGCAGATTTCGGTCTGCGGGTTGATCGTGACGTCGGCTCCATCGAACTCGATGGTGTACTCGGCTCCGAACTCGGTGCATCTCTGCCGGACCTCGTCCAGCAGTGCCTCCGCGATCGAGGCCCGCCCTGAGGTGGCTGCATCGAGGATCTCCAGCACCGACCAGCGACCATCGGTGCCGATAAATGGGCTCTCCGACTCGGTAAGCATGAGCAGACTCATGCGTGTACGCGGCAAGGAGAAGTTCTCTCGCTCGGCTCCGAAGAGCAAATGAAAGTCTTCCAGCGGAGCCGCGGGATTAGTGGCCCAGTGGCTGTCGTTCGAGTTGGAGACGAAATCTCGCCGCCGGAGAGTAGGCGCGGCTGACGCGGGTACGAGACCCGGCCGAGTCGCGTCCACGTCTACCCACTCAAAGAGGGGGTCGGAGCCGTCGACGAGGATGAACCCCAGCGTCTGCGCGGCCTGAACGATCGGGTCCGTGAGGAGCGTCTCCTCGTACGTAGCCGACGCCTCGGGAGACAGGTTCGGGACCGAGCCCGCGTCAATGTAATAGACCTCGCCTTCGCGATCGGCGGCCAGCGTATGCACCCAGGGAATCCCTCCGATATCCTCGAACGACTGCGCGAACTCGTCGAGTGACGTCGCGCGGTTCATCGAGAGCCACTGTGGGAGCATTCGGAGGTTCAGATCGTTCGCGTCTCGATAGGAGATCCCGATCGAGGATGACCAACCAAGGGGCTGAATGTCGATCATCGGCCCATAGTGCGTGCGCCACAAAGTTCGCGACGCCGAAGCGGTGGTTCCGTCGGCCTGGAGGACCTGCACGGTGTACTCCTGACTCGTCATCTCGCGCCAATCGCCGTCGTACATGTATCGGGTCGGCGACGTCGGATCGAGTTCAAGCCGGTAGCCGATTAAGCGCGGACTGGTCGAGACGGTGTGCGTCCAGGCGACGTGCTCGTTGAACCCCATGTTCAACGGGAACACGCCCATCAGACTCGCGCCGTAGACGTTCGCACCAGGGGCCTCGTCGGAGTCGGCGACCTCGACGTGCATTTCCCACCACTGCAGCTCTCCCTCAGCTGGGAAATGTGTATTCGAGAACAACGCGCCGCGGCCAGTCTCCGTGAGTTCTGAGCCAAGCGCCCAACCGTTCGAGCCGAAGCCAGGATTCCGGAAATCCGGAAGCTCAGCGGCGAACGCCTCGGCAGTACCAGCAGGCAACTCTGACCAAGATGGCCCCAGGCTCTTCGAGGATGGTGGAACTGCCGTCGCCAGGAAGCCGGCGACGGCAACCGAACTTCCGCGACCGCCAAGCTGAAGGTAGTACGCGAGCATGTTGACGCCGGTGATCGGCCGCACCCACGCACCGTTACGACACGGCGTAGGAAGACCGGTGGGGCCAACATCCGAGAGGTAGCGGTTCACGCCATCCGCGTAGGCCGTGAGCATCCCTTGGAGCTCTGGCTCCAGGGATGAGAAGTTCTCCTCCGCGTCCTCGACGAAGTGCAGGTGCAGATACGCGAAATCGGAGTTCAGGTGCTCATCGTCTTGCCCGGCCCCGAAATAGAGCGAGCGCTCGCCGTGTATTTTGACCATCTGATCGGCGAGCGTGCAGATGTGATCTCGAGAGAACGCATAGCCAGCTCCGAACGAAGCAGCCTCCCAGTTCGCGGCACGAATGTGTGGGATTCCATGTTCCGTATATCGAATCTCGACCTCGTCTGCCGCAGGCAGTGAGATCGAGTCAGATTTGGGAGCATCATCGCAGGCCACAAGGGCCAACGAGAGGGAGAGGAGGGAGACTGTACGACTTCGATTCATAGATACCAATGTGCATAGCTGGCGGCATCTTAGTGTCCCTCCTGTTCGAGCGCGAGCCCGATCGCACCTACATTGTCGACTATCTGGGGAGCGCTCTAGAGCGCGAGCCGGAGTCCGCGCGGAGCGAGAACGTTCGGTACTTCGCCATCGAAAGAAATCGGTGCACGGAGTAGCTCCAAATCGGTCGACACGCCCTCAAGGTCGCGCGCGAAACTTATCGCCGCCAACATGTGGGCGAGCACGCCGTAGTCGATGCTGTTGTCATCAACCTGCACTGTGAGCGGCTGGTCGGGGTCAAGCATGCCCGACGCGAAACCCTCGACGACCGTTGTGTGTAGCGTCAGCAATGCACCAGGAGCGATTCGTGACACCGTCGTTGGCGTCCGGAGGTTCTCCGGGTCGTAGCCCTTCACGAGGTAGCCATCCTCACGAACAACGACCACATTATCGAGCGTCGCCACTCCATCGACCAACCGCACTGCCACAGCATCGAGCTGTTGGGTCTCTTCGCTCAGCGTGTGGAGCGCGATCGGGCCGTACTCTCGATTCCACAGCGCGCGTAGAAGCGGACGCATAGTCGAGTAGTAAGTATCGCCATCGGCGATAACCGAGACCCCAACTGAGACCCCTACGCCACGGGTCTCTTCGACCGGCATCCACGTGGCGCCGTCGAGCACGATTTCAAGCTCGTCGAAGGCGGCCTCAATGGCCGGGGCGGTATCGCCAACGATTGCATCGGGCGGAATCGCGCCCGGCCCGTCGAACTCAAGAATGGTACGGCCCGGCAAGAGCCAGCCTTCGGACTCGCCCGGGAAGTACAGCTCGCCGCCCTGCAGACCGACATGCGGTTGGAGTAGGCCGAGAACGCCCGTCGCGCGGATGATGAGAATGCGCCGGAACGTGAAGCCGAGGCCACCTTCGCCCTCGGTCATCGAGAAGAACGAACGCGGAGGAACGAGCTGTGGGTCCGACTCAATAAACCTGGCGCTAAGCTCCAACGGAACCGCCGCAGCGGCGACCCGACGGCGAAGGTCATCGGTTACTCCGGCCACCGTGCGTGAGAGCGGTGTGTTCAGATTCTCGACTGCCTCGCAGGAGTCGAAGACCGATCGCAAGACGGCGACTTGCCGAGAGTTCGCTGCGGACTGCAGATCGAGGGGGTCTAGACCGACCTCCGCCGCCACGACATCACCGACAGCGGCCTCCGAAAACGCTCCTCCGTCGGCAGCGTCCCCATAGCGGCGCCATCCGGCAAACCCGTGACTCACATCGGTCAGCTCCAAGATGGCAATCCGTGGGTCTGTAGAGTCGCTCGGTGCTACCTGGCCACCAATCGCGCACTCGACGAGCGCCAGCGTATCCGCGGACAGCTCCCCGAGGTCCTGGCGGACCATCACGTATACCCGAGCACCAAACTCAGGGTCGGTGGAGTCGACTCCTACGAGAACGCCGGCAGCGGCGGCGTACCACTCGGCCCTTGCCGGGTCGACGAAGGACCAAGCGTCCGCGGCTATCGCAAAATCGGCCAGCAAGTTCCCGCGATGCCGACGAAGACGAGTTCGATCGGCCTCACGACCCCGAACGATGGCCGCCGAAAGCTGTCGGAGTGACTGCGCCCCATCGGCCGTCATCGGGATCGACTCGATGGAAAGCTGCAACAACTCCTCGGCCGCAGGGAGTCGCTCCCGCTGGCTATTCGGAGTCTCGTCCGGCTCTTCTCGTCCACCGAAAATCGGCCCGGAGCAGCTAGCTGCGAGGAGCGAAATCCACAGGATTGTGAGGAGCGATCGAGTCATCGCAGCGCGTCTAGCGGTCGATCGACCCTTTGGCAACGGCGCGTGACTCCCCCCTCGTACGAAAGGTGCCGCGATCGCCGAGCCGCCCCGACGTGGCCGAAGGACAAGCCTTAGTGAGTGAAAGAGCGAGCGCATGCAGAACGAGGGCGTGTCCGCGTGCTGCTAGCCTCGGACCGCTTCCTTGCCCGTCAAATCCTCTAGCGCACCAAGGACCGGCTGATTCAGCCACTCGTCACGGTCGAGGAGCTTAGACTTCGGCGTCTGCTCTGGGCCGTCTGCGTGCCCGAGGTTCACAATGATGGTGTCGCGGCCCGACTCAATAGCGAGCTCGATTCTCTCCAACGTAACACGCCGCTGGCGGGACACTACGACTCGGTCGACGCGATCAGGCGGAATTCGAACGTCCCTAGCGAACCAGCCGGTCCAAAGTGCCCCGGGGCGGACGAAGCGGATCTCATCCGTTTCTAGGGTCAGCGCCGCGCCGCCCTTGATTCGTAAGAACGACGCCAGCGTGTAGGCTCCGACGCCCGTCACCAAGAACATCCCGAACACCGATGCCCTCAGCGTTGTCGACATGCGGAAGAGCCCCCCGAGGGAGAGCACGCTCGTCGTGGCGACGTTGCGGAGCAGAACCATGAGGAGAACGATCATCACCGGCGCCACGATTGCGGCGACCAGCATCAACATCTGTTCTTCCTTCGGAATTGGAAATCGATAAGTACGCGGCATGCCACCATGGTAGATGCCAAAGCCCTTGTGTGAAAGAACGGCCGACCCCAAGGCTACGGTGACCCACTTGCAGCTCCTGTCGCATGCCAGAAGAAGACGACATCGGCCAACGAAAACTCGACCATATCGCTCTCTGTGTTGAGGGCGACGTTGAGTACAGAATCCAAACGACGCTGCTTGAAGAGGTCACCCTCATTCACGACGCGCTGCCCGAACTCTCGTTCGATCAGATCGAGCTGACCACGACGATGGCGGGCACAACGTTGCCGACGCCGCTGATGATCTCCGGGATGACCGGCGGTCCTGACTCCGCGGGGGCCATCAATCGTGAGCTAGCCCGAGTTGCGCAAGAGTACGGTTTAGCGTTTGGACTCGGGTCACAGCGACCGATGCTGGACGACGAAGACGCAGTCAAAACCTATGCGGTGCGCGACGTGGCGCCCACGGTCTTTCTCTGCGGAAACATCGGGTTTGTGCAGGCAGCAGCGATGTCCTCGAACCAGCTGGAGGACCTCGTAGGCCAGGTAGACGCAAACGCTCTCTGCATTCACCTCAATCCGGCACAGGAGCTCATCCAAGACAGCGGCGACCGGGATTTCCGGGGATGCATCGACGGCATCGCGAGAGCCGTAGAGTCGTTGGATGTTCCGGTCATCGGGAAGGAGACCGGTAGTGGAATGTCGCGCCGCGTCCTCCGTCGCCTCTTCGATGCAGGCGTACGTACCGTCGACGTCTCCGGTGCAGGCGGAACGACCTGGGTCGGAGTCGAAGCTCTGCGAGGAGCGCCCGAGACCAAACAGGTGGGTGCGGCTCTCTGGGAATGGGGAATTCCGACGGCGGCAAGCGTGATGTTCGCCAAAGAGGCCGGCCATGGCGTAATCGCTAGCGGTGGAATCCGCACCGGACTCGATTGTGCCAAAGCGATCGCGCTCGGAGCGAACGTCGCGTCATGTGCCCTCCCCTTCCTGCAGGCCGCCCACACGGGCGGCGCCGACGCAGCGGCTGCCGTCGCGTCGACAATGTTGCGCACGTTACGCACCGCGATGCTCCTGACCGGCTCGAGCACTATCGCGGAGCTTGAGTCGGCCCCGAAGCTCATCGGGCCCAATTTGAACCGCTGGATCCAATAGCGAGCCCAACATGCCAACTCAGACCGAATGGAACGCGCGTTACGTCGAGGAGAACACCCCATGGGACCTCGGAAAACCATCAAAGGTTCTCCAGAGCGCGCTCAACTTGGGCCTGCTTGAGGGACGTCAGCGAGTGCTCGTGCCTGGGTGCGGACGCGGACACGATGTCCTGGAATTGGCAAAACGCGGACACGACGCGGTTGGAGCAGATTTCGCCGAGCAAGCGATCGCCTGGCTCAACGAGCAGGCGGCCGAGCGCGAGCTCAGCGCGGAGGGACGTGTCATCGACATCTTCAGCCTCGAAGACGCGCCCGTCGGGACCTTCGATGCGGTCTGGGAGTACACCTGCTTCGTCGCCATCGACCCGTCGCTGCGCGATCGTTATGCCGCCCTGATGACCCGCCTCGTGCGGCCTGGAGGACGATTCGTTCACGCCGTGTTCCCGACCCACCGTGAGCCCGACGCGCACAACCCGCCCTGGCCGATTCTACCAGACGAAGTAAAAGAACGATTTGGGAAGCAGTGGAAGGTCGTGCTGGAGACGGCCCCGACCGTCACACCGAAAAAACGCCGTGGACGCGAGGTCTTGTTGATCCTTGAGCGGCTTGCCGACGAGCCGACTCGCTAGTCGACGATCGCGAACCGAGTCCGCTGGCTGACCTCTTCGAACGCCGTCAGATAACCGGAATCAGCGCCGACCTGACGATGTGTGATCGTGACGAATCGATCGGAAGTGATACCCAGCTCAAGCTCAGAGTGTACATCCGCGG
>JBLHWZ010000149.1:0-12831 GCA_047629415.1 Bradymonadia bacterium
GGGGATCGGCGGCGGCGTGCCGCTGGGCGCGATGCTGTGTACGGAAGAACTTTCGAAGGGGTTCCAGCGCGGTTCACACGCCTCAACTTATGGCGGGAATCCGCTCGCTACGAGCGCGGGTCTCGCCGTGCTTTCGATCATTGACTCGGAAGGGCTGCTCGCTCGCGCCACGGCGATCGGGGAGCAAATACGTGGCATGGGGAACGACTTCACCACACGCCACGGGGTGGTCGTGGAGGCGCGGGGCCTCGGCGCGATGAACGGGATAGTGCTCGACTGCGAGGCGGCCGAAGCGGCCAAGGTGGTTGTCGCTGCGAGAGAGCGGGGGCTCTTCTTCAACACGGCGGGGGGGAACGTTCTTCGGCTGGTGCCGCCGCTGATCGTGTCGGATGAGGAGGTTGCCCGAGCGATGCAGATTATCGACGAGAGTCTGACGGCGGTGTTCGGATAGGGCGGAAAGCGCGGTCGGCTTGCGGCCACTAAGGCGGTTGAAGTAGAATAGTCAGGTCATTTCCTTTTTGTGAACGGAGGCGTCCCGAGTGGCCAGCCCCGGAGAGTTGTTAGAGCGTGTGGGTCTCGACCGAGTTCCGGTCTTGACCGGCAACGAAGGAGACTCGGCGGTCGAGCTGTCGCCGACCGACTACTTTCTGCTCTCTCGCGTGGATGGCCGCACCCCGATCCGCACGTTGCAGCAGATGGGTGCGATTCCGGCGGATCAGTTCTCGGTGACGTTCGTTAAGATCCTCGCGTCGGGCTTGGTACGCTTGCCGGGGGTTTCACGGACTGAAGCGCTCGATGCGTTCCTGCAGAATCTGACTGGCATCCACTTCGTGGTCGAAGACAGCGGTTCGGCTGGCCCAACCGAGCCCGCGCCGCCACCGCCGCCGGTTACAAGCGAGCTCTCCCACTCGGCCAGCATCTCGTTGGACGAGGGTACTGGGTCGCTTGAGAGTTTCTTGAAGGCGACGAGTGACGGCGGAGAGGTCCCGCTCAACGAGTTTGCGAAGCGTTCGATCACATCAAATAGTCGTAAGTACGAACCGGCACCAAACCGTCCGGCACGGAACACGAAGAAGCCAGTTCCGAAGCTCGCGCTGGACTTGGTGCCCACCAACTGGCCTGTGCCGTTCACGCAGTTCACGTTCGACCCGGTGGCGATGGGGACGGGCAACGCGCTCAATGACGAGCAGAAGAAGGTGGTGCTCTACTTCCACTACCATCTGCGGCGAGTGACGTATTACAACATGCTTGGCATCGAGACGGTAGCGAACCGGCAGACGATCAAGATTGCCTATTTCAGACTATCGAAGGCGTTTCATCCTGACCGGTGGTACCGACAAGACACGGGTGAGTTTGGGGAGATGATCGAAGACGTCTTCAAATGGCTGAATCGAGCTTATGGCGTGCTTTCCTCGAAGCGGAAGCGGAAGGGATACAACAAGCTTATCTCACGCGGGTACATTGGTGAGTGGCAGCTCGAAAAGCCGGGCGCGCCCCAATTACGTCGAGTCGTGCAGGAGGAGAAGCCCTCAGCGCCCGCATCAAATACGAGCAATGAGACGTCGCCGGAGCCGGACGAGCCGTCACCTGAAGCCATTCGAGCGCAGGCCCAGAACACAAAGCGAACCACCGATGTGCTTGACGCTCGGGCTCGCCGGGCTGCAGCCGATGGAGATTGGGCGCAGGCTTGTGATCTCTACTTGCGCTTGATTGAAGTGAACGACACGCCGGATTTGCGAATTCGTCTTGTGGAGTGCATGCTCAAAGCGAACATGGAACCGCACGAAATCGACAGGCATCTCTCCCGTGCCACCCAGACTGAATCTTCCGACCTTTCGGTGATTCTTCTTGAAGCGGAAGTAGCTCGGCGATTGGACGACCTCCAGCGTGCAGAAGCCTGTTTCCTGCAAGTCCTTGACCTCGAACCCGCAAATCCCGTGGCACGCTTAGGGCTAGAGCGCCTCGGTGCGGGCATTCCCTCCGCCTGACCCTCACCCTCCGAGAAAACTCATGTCGCACGTCGTTGGCATTGACCTGGGAACTACGAACTCCTGTGTCTCAGTCGTCTTAGATGGCGCTCCCAAAGTCATCCCGAATAAGGCTGGCTACAAGACCACGCCAAGCATCGTCGCGATCAGCGAGAGTGGTCGTCGGTTGGTTGGGCAAATGGCCAAGCGCCAGGCGATCACGAACGCTCGCCACACCGTCTACGCGGCGAAGCGACTGATCGGACGGAAATGGGGTTCTCCCGCAGTCCTGCACTCGCTGGAAACCTGCCCCTACCAGATCGTACAGGGTCCGCACGAGGACGTGCGGGTGAAACTGCGCGACAAGGTCTACTCAATCCCCGAAGTCTCCTCGATGATTCTTCAGGAGATGAAGTTGATCGCGGAGGAGTACCTTGGCGAGGAAGTCGACCAGGCGGTCGTTACCGTGCCGGCGTATTTCAACGACAGTCAGCGTCAGGCAACGAAGGATGCCGGTCGCGTCGCAGGTCTCGATATCCTGCGGATCATCAACGAGCCAACCGCCGGCGCCCTTGCGTACGGCTACGGCAAGGATATCGATCAAACGATCGCCATCTATGACCTTGGCGGTGGCACCTTCGATATCTCGATTCTCGAGATCAGTGAGGGCGTGTTCGACGTGATTGCAACGTCAGGGGATACGTTCCTTGGCGGCGAAGATTTCGACGCTCGCATTATCGAATGGCTCACGCTTGAGTTCGCGTCCGAACACCGTGTCGACCTGCGCAAAGACGACATGGCTTTGCAGCGTCTCAAGGACGCTGCGGAGAAGGCGAAGGTCGAACTCTCCACGCTCAACGCGAGCGAGGTGAATCTTCCGTTCATCTACACGCGCGAGAACAACGAGACGCTCCACCTTCAGCGAACGCTGAATCGTGACAAGCTCGAAGAGCTCGTCGCTGACCTGATCCAGCGGACCGTGAAGATCTGCCAGCAGACGCTCGACGAGGCACAGCTCTCTATCGGTGATATCGAGGAGGTCATTCTGGTCGGCGGGATGACCCGAATGCCTGCTGTGCAGGACGCCGTTACAGGGTTCTTCAAGCGTCAGGCGAACAAGGGTGTGCATCCAGACGAGGTCGTCGCGATGGGCGCAGCTATTCAGGCGCAGGCGCTCGTGGAAGAGGACATGGACGTCCTTCTCCTCGACGTCACACCGCACTCGCTCGGCATCATGGTCTACGGTGGCGGTTTCGAGACCATCATCGAAAAGAACAGCACCGTCCCCACGAGCCAGTCCCACATCTTCACGACCGTTCGCGACAATCAGACCTCGGTTAAGATCCTGGTACTGCAGGGCGAGTCGGAACGGGCAGAAGAGAACGAGCTGCTTGGAGAATTCGTCCTGACCGGACTTCGCAAGGCGCCGGCGAGCGAAGTCGAAGTCGAAGTCACGTTCGACATTTCGGCCGAAGGCATTGTCTCTGTTCGGGCTCGGGACCTTGAGACCGGCAAGGCTCAGTCGATCACCGTTACTGCGACCAGCGGCCTCACCGAGGACGAGATTCGCAAGATGATCGAGGAGAACGCAGAGTACATGGTGCAGGTGAAGACCTCGGAGGAGACTGACTCCAAACGGGATCAGATCCGTCGATCGATTCGCGATGTTGAGCGAATGATGCCCGACGTCGAAGCTGCGCTAGGGAATTCGGCCCTCGGGAAGGATGCCATCAAAAAGGCGCGTGAGTCGTTGGCGAAAGGTAAGGAGGCGCTCAGCGGGCAAAGCTTGGGCGATCTTGCTCAATCTGCCGAGGCACTCGACCGAACCGTTCAAGTATTTCAAGGAATCCTCGAGCGCGCCTAGCGCGGGCACCGCACCTCACTGACTTTGGCGAACGACCCCGAAACTCATGCGGCGATCCTGGAGGATGCCGCGCGCCTTGCCGACGGGGGCAATCTAGAGGCGGCTGCCGACGCACTGCGCTCTTCTCTGGAGGTCGAGTTCTCGCGAGAGGTCGTCGACGTTCTGGTGATGCTAGAGCGCGCGTTTGCCGGTGAGTTGGACTGCGAGGTGGCGGCTTCTGCTGTCGAAGAGCTTGCAGGCCTCGAACTCGCTATCGAAATCGACGTCGTGTTAGACGATGAGACGGTTTCCTCTGCGGATGTTCTAAAGGATTACGTCGTTGGAAGCTCGGCGCGGGGTGAGACTGGACCAATTGATGCGCCAGAGAACTCGGTTGGAGCAGCCGTCGAGGAACTCCAAGGAGAGCGAAGAACGCAGGAAGTGAGCGACGTGGAAGTGGTGTCCGCAGGAGTTGCTGAGCCTAAGTCAGCACCGCCTGGCAGCTCGTTTCAAACCCAGCCGCGACGCCCAGTGCGAGGACGGTCGCTGGGCGAGCTCAAGAACATGTTGTCGCGATCGGGTTCCCCGCCACCTGTAGAAGGTCCGGAATTGGTCTCCAAGATCACGACTGTTCAAGCGCCGGTAGAGACAGAAGAGCAGGGGAGCGCTGCAACCTCTGCTGGTTCGGCTGCGGGGTCTTCCCTCGGGCCCGAGTCGCGGGAGTTCGAGAGGCAACCGTCGCAAGGCTCCCAGGCGAGGTTCAGGGGTGCTGTGCCGCCCCCGCCGGCCCACCGCCGGCAGTCAGTTACGCCGGTCCTAGGACAGGAAGTCGAGACCGATCCACCAGAGGCGGAGGATGAGGACGAATTCGACTTCTTTGGTTCGGTAGCGCCCAGTGGCTCACACTTGGATGTGGAGCCTGAACTGTTCAAGGATGGGTCGCTCGCAGATGCGCTTGCCGAGCCGGCGCCGCGGTCGGCAGCACCTGCGGTCCTTCGTTCGCAGGCACGGACGCCCGCCCAAGGAACGCCGGCGGTGCCAGACGACAAGGAACACGCACAAGCTCGGGGGGCGTTCGCTGACATGATGGCTGCCGCTCGCGCAGAAGCTGAAATGGCGGAGGCTGGCGATCGGCATCACGCGACGGCTTCGGTCGCGACAGTGTCTACAGGAGAGCACTCACCGGTGGTCGTCCCGGAGGAGAATGCGAGCGGCGCTAACCAGCGCGACGCTCGCGTTGATGCGGGCGCTCCGACGCCCTCAGCCGGAAGCCTGCCCGTTCCAGGGGCGGCTTTCAAGACAGGGCGGCTACGGCCGGTTCACGATGAAGGCAAGCGCCGCCAGTCGACAACGGACCTGCTCGACCGCGTCCGTGTCTTGCTCAGCCGAGGAGATCTTGCGTCGGCAAAGCAGCTTGTCGATGAAGTACTCACAACCGATCCTGGACACGGCGATGCGCTCGCGCTGTCCCGAAACATAAACGAGCGACTGACCATGCTTCGGATGTCGGCATTGGAGCCGATGAGCCGGATGCCTCACCCTGACGTGTCCGCAGTGGCGAGCGCCCAGCTCAATCCAAGGTCGATGTTCCTACTCTCGATGGCCGACGGTGGCTCATCGCTCCAGGATCTCGTGGACCTATCGGGTATGCCAGCGTTCGAAGCGTCTGAGATTCTCTTGGGGCTGATCGAGCAGGGCGTGCTTCGGTTCTGATGAGCTGAAGACCGGATCCGTCAGCTGACGGCGGAACTCGCGCCCGTGGTGAACTTTGCACCGACCAGGGTGCGGACGGTTTTGTGAAACGGCGGGCAGATCGTTCCGCTTCCGTGGAGGCCCTGCAGGGTATTGGAGGGGCTGAAGAAGACCGACTCTTCGAACTCGCTGAGATAGTTGCCACCGGCACGCGCAAGCTTCCCCATTAGTAGAGAGGCAAGGCCGATGCGGCCGCCGGTCGGACTCACTCGATCCAAGGAATGGGCTGCGTCGGCGATCAGCTCAACCGCGTGTCGAATACGGATTGGCGCGGGATCGACGAGGTGGAAGGTCTCACCGAGGGCTCGTTGATTGATGCTCAGTTCGTGGATCGCTTGGGCAACGAAGTCTGCAGGGACGACGTTGAACGGCCCGTCTAGGTTGGCTGGGAACGAAACAGGGAGCCGCCCCGCGGTCTCGACCATGGCGGAGATCAGATGGCGGGGCCCGTCGATCGCGGAGAGCACTCCGTCTGTGCTGGTGCCTACGACAACGCTAGGCCGGTACACGCTGATCGGGGTGTCTCGCATCGCCCGCCGAATAGCGATTTCAGCGGTAAACTTCGTTCGCTCAAATGTGTTTCTGAACGCTTGCCCCTGGTCTAGTTCAGTCTCCAGAACGATTCCGTTGCGGTTCCCCGCGACGAACGCCGTCGAATAGTGGTTGAACCGGACCAAGTTTGGAGCGGATCGAGCAAATTCGAGAAGGTGCCGAGTACCCTGGATGTTGATGTCCTCGGCTCGACGCTTGTCGACCGCGAGGTGGTAGGTGGATACGAAATTATAGACGTCAGTGACGGACGCTCGGAGGTCGCGAAGAGTTGGCGCCGGCAGTCCGAAGCCACGATGGATCGCGCGAGCGGGCAGGTACTCGATGCGATTGGGCGCGATCGGTGCTGATTCGCCGTGGTCGCGAGCTGCCAGCACGGTGATCCGACTCTCTGGTTCCACTTGAAGGATCCGGCGGACGAGTAGCTCCGCGATGAAGTGCGGGTAACCGGCGATGAGAACATGGCGGGCGCAGGGGGCTGTCATTTGCCGGTCAGTGTTGCGAGTAAGGCATCGACTTGTGCGGCTAGTTCTTCGATTGTGCCGTCGTTCAGTAGAACGTGGTCGGCAGCTTGCATTTTGTCGGCGAGAGGGAGCTGGGCCGCAATCCGCGCCTCTGCCTCCGGCAGAGTGAGGCCGTCTCGTGCCAAGACTCGTTTCGTCTGTGTCATTGGGCTACAGCCAACGACGACTAGGGCAGCAAAGTTCTTGTGGGTGCCTTTCTCCACCAGGAGTGCGGCGTCGTAGAAGACGGGACCCTTTGGGAGTTCGATCGCGGCAAGAATCGCGCTCATGCTGGCGGTGGAGATAAGCGGATGGAGAATGGCTTCGAGATCGGCTCGGGCCTCTGCATTGGAGAAGACGATTTCGCCAAGGCGAGTGCGGTCGAGCGAGCCGTTTGGGCCAAGGACTTCCCTGCCAAATCGTCCGATAACAGCCGCCAAACCGGGGGTGCCTGGCTCGACCACTTGTCTTGCGAGATCGTCCGCGTCGATCACGTATGCACCACGTTCTCGTAGCATCTTCGCGACGGTCGACTTACCTGATGCGATGCCGCCCGTAAGCCCAAATACCTGATTCACTGTACTCAGTGGGAATGGTCGTTTGACCGGGTTGGCGCTGCATGTTAGCGGCCGCGCACCTGTATGTCACCCGCACCTACTGCTATGGATCTGACCCAAAAAGCGATCTCTCGGCTGACTGCGCCAAGCGCGGTTCTGACGGCTTGGGGCTTCTTCGCGCTCGCGGTTGTACTCACGCTGACCGGCGAAGGTACTCGGGCACTGCTGCGCTTCGTCTCTGTCTGGGCGATGGCTGTGTCCATCAGCGCTGGAGTCCGCATTTTGGGAGGAGGAGCGACGCGAGGTGCGAACTGGGGTGGCCGGCTCGCGATGGCGTCGCTCCCGTACTTTGACGGAGAACTGAAAGATCGCGATCGTTACAGGTCTGGAGGAGTGGAGCGGGCCATCGCGGGCATCCTCTTCTGCGGAGCAGGCCTCGCGGGGACTGTGTTGCTCACAGCGGGCCAGCCAGCCGAGGACGGTGTCGTTGTTCTCGGCGAGAACGTCGTGGAATCGTGGCGAGATAGCTCTCGGTCGGGGTTGTCTCGCGAGCTGCCAGCGAGGCTCCAGGCGTCCCCCATAGATCTACAGTCCGGACGCCTAGAGCTCAGTGCTGATCGACTTCAGAATGGCTGGGAGAGTTCGGCAACACTTGAGCCTGGTCAGGCCGTCGGCCTTGGAGACCTTGAAGTGGAGTGGATCGGTGTCCTGCCGAACGATTCCGTTGGAGGAGTCGAGGCGAGCGTTTCCTTCGATGGCGCGCAGTTGACCGCGACCTTCGTCGTTGGCAGGCCCGTCGAGGTCGGAGAAGCGCAGGTCGTGTTGACTGAGTTTCAGGAGAACCGTTACGGAGCGCTGGGTCCCGCGGGTCGCTTCACCGTGCGGAACGGTGACGAAACTCACGCCCACTGGGTGTTTCTCTGGGGAGGGCCGGTGACAGCCGCTGACGGCGACGATGCGTTCGCGATTGAGATGACGGGACTTCAGGCGTCTTCTAGCGCAGTGTTGCGCGTGCGGTCGGGCACCTCGCCATTCCTTGTCCCGTTCGTCTCTGGGTTCCTGGTCCTGATCGCGCTCCTCGGTGCGCGCTTGTTGACTGGCCCGGTCAGTCTTCGGGGTAAGTCAGGTGACTATGAGTTGGTCGGTGTTACACGTCGTTCGGTGGATTCTGCAGGACGAGCGATGCTCGATCCCGACGGAACCAAAGAGTGGCACGGGTTGCTTGAGTCCCTTCGCAGAACCTCACGGGGCGCATGAAAATCCTGTCGGCAAAATACATTAAGAGCGGCACGAAGCGGGAACACTACCCTGTGCTGGACATGCCCGAGGCGGCGTTCGCCGGTCGTAGTAACGTTGGGAAGTCGTCGCTGATGAACTCCATGATGCTGCGCAAGTCGTTGGTGAACGTGAGTTCAACGCCTGGCCGGACCCAGCTCTTGTCATGGTTTACGGTGAACGAAGAGGCGGCGTTTTGCGACCTGCCGGGCTACGGCTTCGCGAAGGTCCCGAACAGTGTTCGCAAGAAGTGGGGTGCCATGGTGAACGAGTATCTCGCGACTCGTGAGACTCTGCTGTGCCTCGCCATTCTCGCTGACGTTCGGCGCGGGTTCCAAGAGGACGACATGATGCTGATGCAGTCGGCCGCGGAGTTTCGGATTCAACCGATTCTGGTTGCGACCAAATGCGACAAGTTGACGCGGAACGCGCTCTACAATCAGAAGAAGAAGATCTGCCGAGAAGTCGGCGCCGATGAGAGCGACATCGTTTGGTATTCGACTGTCACGCATGCCGGGCGGGAGAAGCTCTGGTCGCGGATGAACGCGTTGATGCCAACCGAGTCCTAGTGTCCGCGGTCCGGTTGGCGACGGACGACGATCTCGATGCTATTGAGCGCATCGAGCGGGTGTCGAATGCGTCTCCCTGGTCGCGGGACTCCTTCCTCGTTGAAATGCAGCGGGAGGTCTCGATCGTGGAGGTACTCACCGAGAGTTCAACGGTGGTCGGCTTTGTTGTGCACTGGTTGGTGGCCGGCGAGGGGCACATCCTGAATGTTGCGGTGGCCCCTGAAGCGCGTGGCAGAGGTTTCGGCCGTGCGTTGGTTCGACACGTCTTGAAGTCAGCGCGGGCTGCAGACGGGACTTACGTGATGCTCGAAGTACGCGAAGGAAACGTCGCTGCGCGCGGGCTCTACGAGGGAATGGGGTTCAAACGGATCGCAGAAAGGGGTGACTACTACCGGGACAATTCCGAGACGGCACTGGTGCTCGGCTTGGTGCTTGAATAGTGCCGCGCGTGCGCGCTTGAGAGCAACCCTAACGCCTGTTATAGGCACGCGACCTTTCACCCGATGCGTGCGATGAGGCTTTATAGCGGTCAGTTTGAGTTGATGGGGGCCGAAATCATCAAGACGCTCCTCAAGGGCGAGCTCCTTGAAATCGAGCCGGATAGCATTCCGGAAGCGGAGCTCGATGTTATCGGGGTCTTGCGCGAGTACCAGCGGATGGATCGCCAGATTACCCAGCGAGCACGTGATCTTTCGGGTACCGACGGGCGCCCCGCCGAGATGAAGATGAAGCGGCGCCTCGCCAAAGAGAAGAACTTCAAGATCGGCGACGACGCGTTGGAGTACATCGTCGTGCAACTTCTTGAGACGTTCATGGCGACCCCTCACGTCGAAGAGATCTTTGGGACCGACCGTGATATTCGCGCAGCGGTGACACCGGTCATGAAGAAGTACACGGCCAGCCGCGACGACGAGGTCGATGCAGCCGTACGCTCGAAGATCAAGAACTTGGAACAGGGCTCCAGCGCTTGGGAAATCGAGTACGAGCGCGTGATGGCGCGCGTGAAGACGAATAAGGGTCTCGACTAGGCTTCGTCGGGTGGGGCGGACGGGCTTGGCCCAGGCGGCCCACCATTGGTACTAGCTCCCTAGCTGGCGCCGCCAGAACCGTTCTCGCTCCACCGTGGACCAGCCCTCGGACGGCGTCCACGTGCCGGTACGAGACTTGAGTGTGCGGTCGGCAATGAAGCGTACGTGCGGCCGATCGTCGGACAACGCTCTGAGGAACTGCGCGTTCGACACGGACTCCCAAGTTGTCGCCGTGCCTGCGTACCCGAGGCCTTCGAACGCCTCGAAGTACCATTGTCCTTGAGTGGTTCCAGAGTGCGCCGTCCACCAGTCGGTCCAGAAGGCTGTGGATTGATCGGCGGTCGGTGCAATATCTGCTGAGAGAAACCCCGTCGCACGCGCCAGTACGTTCGAGACGGTCGCGCGGGTCAATGGATCGAGGTCTCCGGCGCCGGCGATCAGATCCTCGACTCCCTCCGGTGCGAAGACGTTTCTCAACGCGTGCGCTGCGGACCTTCGGAGGGAGTCCCCGCTTCCAAGGGAGTCTCCGTCTGTGGCAACCAACGCGGCGAGTCCTCGTGCGGAAGTCGGGTCTGCGAGATACCCTAAGAGCCAAGCAGCCTGCGTTCTCACCGCTGCATCTGGAGAGGACTCAAGTAGCGCGATTAGCGGCCCGCTGACGCCGGGTACATCGAACTCGGCGAGGCGATCCATGATCGCCAGCTGGATGCTGGGTGATACGTGCGGAAGGGATCTGGCCAGTTCATGGGCGATCGCTTCTCCGTTCAGTTCATGAAGTCTGTCCAAGCACTCACGCGCTCGCTCCTCGCTCGGATCGGCGAGTCCTCGCAGCAACTCATCCACCCTCGCGCCGACGGCGTCGGCGTAGAGATTCGCGTGCTCCCATTCTGGGCCCCAGTTCTCGCACCCCTCAAGGCGATCGGACCGCGTGCAGAAGATCCGGATGTGAAAGTGGTCGTCGTGGGGAGCCGAGTCACCGGGCTGATGCACGATATCGGAGGCGAGGGCGATGATGCGTGGGTCAGCGCCGATGGAGCGCGCGTGTGCGAGGAGTTCTTGTTTGAGCGGGTCGTAGAGGAAGATCCACTGGACCTGGACGATAGTGCTGCTCAACATCGCTTCGACGAAGGTCCAGCCGCGCTCGACGTCGAAGCGGAGTCCTTCTCGGCGGCGGATCGAGCCGTCGGCCAGCGCGGTGTAGAGGGTCGGCACTTCGACGTGATCGTCGTTCGCGTCGACAACGTAGAAGGCGACGTCCGCGTCACGCCCATTGTTGTGCGATCGGCTCCAGCGGATATCTCCACCTCGGGGAGCGCTCATATTTCCGATTCCGGTTCGGGCGCCATGGCGTTCGTGGACCACCGCCGCCGCCTCAGTGAGTATGCGCACTAACTCGTCGGTGCCCCAGTGGGTGTCGCGGTCTAGGTGCTCATCGAGGACGTAGTGATTATCGCCAGCCAGTGGGAGTTGAACGGGGTTGTTTAACGACCCGGTCGACGTGGTGCCGATCGAAACCGCGCCTCCCACGTAACGCGCTGGGTCGACAGTCTGGGTGTAGGGGACGTCCATCGGTGGCGGTACGTCGAGTCCCGTCGGAGCCGTGAGGGTGTGGCGATCGGATTGACCAAGCGCCTGGTGCGGCAAGCTTGTAAGCAGCGCGACGAGGCACAAGGCGGAAGAGGCAACCAGTGTGTAGTTCGGATTGTGCTTCATGAGCGACGGTTGACCGTGTAGGAGGCGGCGAGCAGTATCCGGGGTCTCTAGAAGGAAGCAAGTTGGCCAGACGATCGGCAGCATATCAGAAGAGTCTCGCAACCGTTGGCATCGCATACGTTGTTGCCGCAGCGTTGCTGCTATGGCTGGCGACGCCGTTGGGGCTGGACGGATTCAATCTAGACCGTGAGATGGCCGTGCTTTCCGGGTCTCGGTTGCCGAGTCCGCTTGAGCCTGGAGACCGCGTCGCACAGATCGGCGGCCAAGCCATTGGCTCTCAACGCGAGATGGCTGCGGTCCTCACTCGATCGCCATCGCCGTCTGCGGATGTCGCGGTGGAGCTACGAGGGCGTCTGCGTACCGTAACACTGAGTCAATTGCGGATGGAAACCGACCCGCCGGCCGATCTGCTCTCCGCAGAGAGGGTTGTTCGAGTCGACTCGGAAGCAATCGACGGAGCAATGCCCGTCTCGGAGCTTCACCAGTATCTTGAGCGAGCTGCGCCGACGCCAATCGAAGTTGAGTACGAGCTGAAGCGAACGGAGATGACCGGTAGCGCGGTGATCAAGCGCCGGAGTCAGAGCCCGATCGTGTTGGCTTGGCTGGCGCTCGGCTTCCTCGGCGTCGTCGGCGTTACGCTGCTACAATCTCAGCGGCTTTCTCGCTGGGATGTGGGGGTTCTTCCCTTGGCGACGGTTTGCGCTGGCGCTCTCGCGATGGCAGGGCTCACGGCGATTGTCGTCGGCGAGGGGGTGAACCCAGGCTTTGCGCTGTGGGCGACAACCCTGTTCGTGGCTTGGCGAGCCATCGAGGTCGGCGCGCGATCGAGCAGGGGCGGGACTTCGGTCGCCGTTGTGCTGCTCGGAGCCCCTGCATTGGTCGCCTTCGTAGGTGCCGCCTTTGTGTCGGTCACCTCGATGGGGCAAGACAATATCGCGAGTTGGCTTGAACAGATCGATCACTTCGCAATCGCCGCGTTCGCTCTCTCAATCGGTTACCTCGTCGGCACCTGTTGGCGCTATCCCTCTCCCTCGCCCTCGCACCGCGCTGCGGTGGGAGAGTGGGGGGCGGTCGC